>CAZCSD010000082.1:0-3892 GCA_964501235.1 uncultured Polaromonas sp.
ACCGACCTGACCGGCCGCGTGGTGGCTGCGGCGCTGGCCAAGAGCCTGAACGCCACCGTGGTGGTGGAGAACGTAGGCGGGGCCGGCGGGGCTATTGGCGCGCAAAAAGTACTCGCGGCCCCGCCCGATGGCTACACCCTGCTGGTGGGTGCGAATAACGAGGTGGCCATCAATCGGCTGGTATCGCCATCCATCAAGTACCAGTGGCAGGATTTCACGCCCATCGGGCTGATTGCCTCGCAGCCGATGGTGCTGGTGGCCTCAACACGGATGGGCGTGAAGAATGCTGATGAGTTCATCCGCTTCGTCAAGACCCGGCCGGGCCAGTTCAGCTACGGCAGTTCGGGCGTGGGCACCGCCTTGCACCTGGCCGGCGAGATGGTCAAGGAGCAGGCGGGTATTTTCATGACGCACATTCCCTATCGGGGGGTGGCGCCTTTGGCCAATGACCTCTTGGGCAATTCGCTGGAGTTTGGGGTGTTTGTTTTGTCCAGTGGACTGCCGCATATACGCAGCGGCAAGGTGGTGGCTCTGGGCACCACTGAAAAATCCCGTTCCAAGGTGACGCCCGATATTCCCGCCCTGGCCGAGCACGCGGCGCTCAAGAACACGGACATCAGCACCTGGTTTGTTTTGATGGGGCCGGGCAAGCTGCCCGATGCGGTGCAGGCGCGGCTGCGCAAAGCGCTGGCCGAAGCCCTGCAGAACCCGGAGCTGCGCGGCAAGCTCGAGGCCTCGGGCTCGACGGTGGCTGCGGCTCAGCCTGACATGCAGAAATTTCTCAGGGATGAAACGGCCAAGTACCAGCGCATCGTGGATTTCGCCAAGATCCGGGAATGAATCCGGCAATGAGCGAACTGCGATTTGAACTGGCGGCGCCCGACCTGAGCGCCTGTCGGCAGGGCAATACCGGGGTCGAGGGCGTTTGGCACTTTGATTCCGGGCGATCGGGCCGGCATCTGCTGATCAGCGCTCTGGTTCACGGCAACGAACTGTGTGGCGCCTGGGCCATCAAGGAACTGCTGGAACTGGGTATGAGGCCTCAGTCCGGGAGTCTGACCCTGATGCTGGCCAATCTGGCGGCCTTTGACCGTTTCGATGCAGCCCGTCACGATGCTTCGCGTTTTGTCGATGAGGACATGAACCGTCAGTGGTCGGCCGAGCGCCTGGCGCAGCCAAGCAGCCTGGAGCGACGCCGAGCGGCCGAGCTGATGCCCTGGGTGGCAAAGGCCGACTGGCTGCTGGATCTGCACTCCATGCACGATCCGGGGCCACCGCTTTTGCTGGTGGGCATGCAGCCGCGCAACCTCGAACTGGCCCGGCAACTCGCGCAACCGGTGCACGTCGTGCGCGATGCCGGTCACAAGGACGGCGTGCGCATGCGCGACTACGGCCGATTTGGCCTGACCGATGCGCAGGCCGGTGATGTGCGTTCCCTGCTGATTGAATGCGGCTTTCACGGCGACCCTGCCAGCGTGACCGTCGCGCGCGATCTGTGCGTGCGCTTTCTTCACCAGTCCGGAGTTTTGCCCCATGCGCACGGTCTACCGGCTCTGGCGACCTGGCGGCAGCCCGATGCCGAGGCACAGTGGCTGCTCGATGTCACCGGTGCGGTGGTGGCGCGCAGTGCCGATTTCAAGTTCGCGCAGCCATGGCAGGCGCTGCAATGCCTGCCGCAGGCCGGCACCGTGATTGGCGACGACGGGGGCGAGCCGGTTTGCACACCCTACGATGACTGCGTCCTGGTCATGCCCTCTTTGCGACAGGTTCGCCCCGGTGTCACGGTGGCCAGGCTGGCAAGGCAAGTGAGACTCTAGCTGGGCCATTGCAGCGCTTTAAGGAGCGCTTTGAGGCGACAGCTTGACTAAGACACCGGGGTTTTCCCCTTGCCATACGATGTTGCAGTGCAAAAAAGCCAAAGCTGTTCAACCGAGCCGGCCAGCTCCCCCGGGGTCTGTGTTTTCGGATTCGGACCGCGCCCCAAACCGATTACCATAGCAAAACCTTGAGATTAGAAGGGTATTCCCATGTCCACCGTCAAAGATTGCCTAAAACGAAAATCGGGCAAGGTGTTTTCTCTGCCTTCCTCCGCTTCGGTCATTGAGGTTCTGGAGATGATGAAATCCAACCGAATCCGGTCGGTGATGGTCATTGATGAGGGCAAGCTGGTCGGCATGGTCTCTCAGGGCGATTGCGCCATCAAGGTCTTGCTGGCCGGGCTCAATCCGGCCACGACGCAGCTGAGCCAGATCATGACCCCCAATCCGATGACGGTGACGGTCAATGACACCATGCAGTCCTGCATGGAAACCATGTCTTCACGCAATTTTCGTCATTTGCCGGTGGTCACCGATGGCCAGGTGGTGGGCATGGTGTCCATTGGCGATATCGTCAAGGACATCATCAGCCAGCAGGGCGACCACATCAAGCATCTGGAAACCTTTATTCGGGGACACGGCGTCGCCTGATGTCCCCTGGGCTGACCTCCCGCCGGCGCTGGCTTCTAGGTGGCGCTGTCTGTTTGGGCAGTTACGGGTCCGGGCCTTTGGCATGGGCTCAGGGCTCGGGCTCTGCGCCAGTGCGCATCCTGGTGGGAGCCTCCCCCGGCGGTTCCACCGACACCCTGGCCCGCACCATAGGGGCGGAAATGGGCCGGATTCTCAGCCGTCAGGTCATCATCGAGAACCGGGCAGGAGCCGGAGGTAACCTCGCTGCCGATGCGGTGGCCAAGGCCGTCCCAGACGGCAACACCTTGCTGATGAGTTTCACCAGCCATGCCATCAACGCCTCGCTTTATCCTTCGCTGCCTTTCGATCCGCTCAAGGACTTCACGGCCCTGACTTGCGTGGCGACCCAGCCCTCGGTCCTGGTGGCGCATCCGTCCGTACCGGTCAGGGAGGTGCGCGAGCTCATTGCCTACGCCAAGAGCCGACCGGGCAAGCTCAATTTTGCGATCGGCGGCATCGGTTCTTCGCTCCATCTGGCCGGCGACTTGTTCAAGATGCAGACCGGGCTCTTCATTGTGAACATTCCCTACCGTGGCACAGCCCCCGCGATTCAGGATGTGATTGCCGGCCAGGTCGACCTGATGTTCGCGCCCATGGTCAACACCTTGCAAAGCATACGCACCGGTCGCCTCAAGGCCCTGGGCGTGACCAGCCGGCAGCGACTGTCGCAACTGCCCGATGTCCCGGCCATCGCGGAGGTGCTACCGGGTTACGAGTCGAGCGCCTGGTTTGGATTGTTCGGCCCGGCGCGCATGGACCCGGGGCTGACCCGGCGTCTGTCGGAGGCGGCGCGCCAGGCGGTGCAAAGCCCCGAAGTGCGCCGCCGCCTGGAGACAGACGGTGCCAACCCGGTGGGTAATGCGCCGGAAGAGTTTTCGCGCTTTGTGGAGGCCGAGATCGAGCGCTGGGGCCGGGTGGTGCGGTTTTCGGGCGCCAAGCCGGAGTAGTAGGGCGCGTTTCTTAATCTGGCCTTAAGGCGGCCTATTTAGTCTCGCCCTGATGAGCATCGAGACGGGTGTCTTTCGGCTTCGCCCACTGTCCATACGGGCGGTTGCCATCATCGACCGTTTCCGGGACGAGGCGCTCGCCCTGGGCCTGAGCCTCTACTTTTGCTTTTTTCTCAATGGTGCCCTGTGGCGTGCATTGCACGAGTCCCAGGGGGATCTGCCCCTTGTTCAACGGGTAGCCTTGTTGCTGTGTATCGGCTCAGGTGTCACGGCCTTTCAGTTTGTCGTGATCAGCCTGTTAATGTGGGGCCGTTTCGTCAAGGTCAGTGCATTCGCGATCTTGGCCCTGGCAGCCAGTTTTGACCACTTTGGCGTCGGCTACAAGACGGTTTTCGACTCCAGCATGATGCGCAACATCCTGGCGACAAACCCGCAGGA
>CAZCSD010000082.1:3992-9471 GCA_964501235.1 uncultured Polaromonas sp.
TGCTGTCTTTGATGCGCGTGATCAGCGAAGGCGCCGCTAGAGCGGGTACTCGACGCGAAGTACTTGACCCTTTGGCTCATCGCAAAATTTCGATTTCAGGCAGGCCCTTGTTGACGGTGGTCGTGGTCGGTGAAACCGTACGCGCGCAGAACTGGGGACTGTCGGGTTATCAGCGTAACACCACCCCCCGGTTGGCCGGCTTGTCCAGAGATGAACTTTTCAATTTTCCTCATGCAACCGCATGCGGCACCAATACCGAGGTCTCGGTGCCCTGTATGTTCTCGGGCATCGGTCGCAATGACTACGACGCCAACCGGATTAGACGTTACGAGTCGATTCTTTCCCTGATCCAGCGAGTCGGAGTCGATGTGGCCTGGATTGACAATCAATCGGGCTGCAAAGGGGTGTGCGATGGCGTCTCGGCCCATAGGCCCGACCCTCCGTCCGGCGGCGCAAATTCGACGGAATTACTCGATGACGCACTGCTCGAGGCCTTGCAAAAAAGAATTTCATATCCGGCGCGAGATCAGTTGATTGTGTTGCACATGATGGGCAATCACGGCCCTGCCTACTTCAATCGTTATTCTGCGAAGTTTCGACGCTTCGTCCCCGAGTGCCGAGACCGGAATCTGGCCAGTTGCAGCCCCGAGGCTATCGTCAACGCCTACGACAATGCGATTGTCAATACCGATAGCCTGCTTGCTGACATGATTGAACATCTGTCGGGAATTTCTGATCGTGCAGTCAGTCTGATCTATGTCTCCGATCATGGGGAGTCCCTGGGTGAAAAAGGGGTCTATCTGCACGGGCTTCCGACTTTCATAGCGCCCCAGGAACAGACACGGGTGCCCTTTGTGGTTTGGCTGCCCAGGTCGACTCAGGCGCAGCTGAGTTTGAGTCCAGACTGTTTGGCCGCCCGCGCTCAAAATCCTACCGAACATGACCTGTTGGCGCACTCGCTTTTGGGTGCTTACAGGATTCAGACCTCGATCTATCGACAGAGTTGGAACTTCTTGGCGCCTTGCGGCAATTAGTCCTGCTCTGCAGGTCTGGCACATCACGGGGGTACGGGACTATGAGATCCTTGATCAAGCGGCGATTTTGGGCGGCATCTCTTTATTCGTGGGCGGGCCTTCGCGCAGCTTGGCGTTCGGAAGAGGCTTTTCGTTTAGAGGTCCTGCTGGCGCTGATCTTGTGGCCACTGGCCTTTGTCATTGGCGATAGCGCTCTCGAGATCGCTTTGCTCACAGCAAGTCTGACCCTGGTGCTGATTGTGGAGCTGCTCAACACCGCTCTTGAGAAAACCATCGACCGTATCTCGTTGGACTTTCACCCAATGTCCCGCATGGTCAAGGACATGGGTAGCGCCGCAGTGGCCCTGAGTATCGGGCAGGCGGTGACCGTCTGGCTGGTGATTCTGCTGGGCTAGCGGGTCGATCGACCGCATGGCGCGAATACTTCGGCCGCATCTGAGCCGCTGTATCAGTCGGCTTTGGCCCCGACCTCCCGCGCGATCTTGGTCCACTTGGTGATTTCGGTGTCGATGAAGCGGCCAAACTGCGCAGGTGTTCCGCCGATGGGCTCGAGCCCGCCGCCGGTCAGCTTGCTGCTGATCGCTGGCATGGCCATCACCTTGTTAAAGGCCTCGTTGATGCGCCTGACCACATCGGCGTTCATGCCCGCCGGACCCGCCAGCCCTTGCCAGGCGGTGGCCTCAAATCCAGGCAGGCCGCTTTCGGCGATGGTGGGCAGATTCGGTGCGTTGGGCGAACGCTTGGCAGTGGCCACGGCCAGGGCGCGCAGCCGGCCGGTTTGCACGTGTGGCATGAGGTTGGCCTGATCGCCCAGCACCACCTGAATCTGTCCGCCCAGCGCGTCGGTGACCATGGGGCCGCCGCCCTTGTAGGGCACGTGGATCATGTCGATGCCCGCCTGCGCCTTGAGCAGCTCGGTGCCCAAATGCGGCAAGCTGCCGCTGCCGGCCGAGCCGTATGACAGCTTGCCCGGATTGGCCTTGGCGTATTGCACCAGCTCGGCGACGGTTTTGACCGGCAAGCTGGGATGGACGACCAGCACATAGTTGACATCGACCGTGCGCACGATGGGCGTGAAGTCCTTGCGCGGGTCGTAGGGCATCTTGTCGTAGATGCCCACGTTGATCGCCAGCGAGGCGATATTGCCCAAGAGCAGGGTGTAGCCGTCGGGCGCAGACTGGGCCACCTGGCCGGCGCCGACCATGCCGCTGGCACCGGCCTTGTTTTCAATGAGCACGGGCTGACCCAGCGCATCGGCCAGCGCCGGTTGCACCGCCCGCGCAAAAAAGTCGACCGCCCCGCCCGGCGGAAAGGGCACCACCAGCCGGATCGGTTTGTTGGGGTAGGCCTGAGCCCAGGCGGCCAGGCCCATGAAAGCGGCCGCCGTAAAGACCATCATTTGTCGGGCGATCGAATGAAGACGCATCGTGTTTCCCTTCAAAAATCCCGTTAAAAACCCAGTGTAGACTGCAAATTTACATCTGCAAAGGTGCCCCGATGGCTGCAAGCTTGGAAGGTGTCGATTGCTGGGTGCTGCGCGCGCCGATCGCCGAGCCCGTGGCCAATGCCTTTGGTGCCATGAGCAACCGGCCGGCTGTGTTTCTTCGGCTGCGAGACAGCCACGGCGTCTGCGGCTGGGGTGAGGTGTTTTGCAACTTTCCGCAAGTCGGTGCCGAACACCGCGCGCGCTTGGTACGTAGCCTGTTTGTCCCTATGCTCAAGGGCGCCACGGCCGAGGACCCCGATGCGGTGCGCGCGCTGCTCGATCGGCGCACGCGACAGATGGCGATCCAGTGCGGCGAGCCCGGACCGTTTGCGCAGATCATTGGCGCGGTTGACCAAGCCCTGTGGGACATGGCCGCGCGGCGCGCGGGGGTGCCGCTGTGGCGTTTTCTCGGCGGGCGCAGCGGCCGGGTGCGGGTCTATGCCAGCGGCATTGGTCCCGACAAGGTCGTCGAAGTGGCCCTGGCCAAGCAGCAAGAGGGTTATCGCGCCTTCAAGCTCAAGGTGGGTTTTGATGCCCAGCGCGATCGATCCAACCTAGCGGCCATGCGCGCGGCCCTGTCCGAGGAGGCGGTGATCATGTGCGATGCCAACCAGGCCTGGTCGCCCGAGGAGGCTGCCCAGCACATCGAACAACTGGCGCCTTACCGGCCCTACTGGATCGAAGAGCCGATCGGTGCCGACCAGTCCCACGAGGCTTGGAGCGAGTTGGCGCGCAGCAGCGCCATACCGCTGGCCGCCGGTGAAAACTTGCGCGGGCAGGGCGCTTTTGAGCAGGCCATTGACGCGGGCTACTTGCGTTTTGTGCAACCCGATGTGGGCAAGTGGGGAGGCATAGGCGGTGGCCTGGCTGTGGCCCGCCTGGCCCGCGCGCGGGGCATGGCCTACTGTCCCCACTGGCTTGCCGGCGGCATCGGCCTGGCGGCCAGCATGCATGCCCTGGCGGCTGCCGACGTGGACGGCTGGGCCGAGGTCGATGCCAACCCCAATCCGCTGCGCGAGCGAGTCTTTGCGCCGACCGTCATCGATGGCTGCGTCAGCCTGTCAGAGGCGCCCGGTCTGGGCGTCGAGCCCGACCTGCAAGCGCTGGCCGCCTACCAGGTCGACTTCTAGCCGGGCAATCCCCATGATGAGGTCGACTTCGGGCGACCCGTTGGAAACGAGGCGCTTTTGCAGATTCCATGATGAAAAGCCTCCGGGACTTCAGAGCCCCACGAATATCGCCTCACGTACGCAGCATGGACTCCAGGCTGCGGCGAGGGCTCGGTCCACGGGGCTCGGTGGCGAATCCCACGCGCGAGAGCATCTGCAGCGTCTGGCCCGATGCAGTCAGACCCAGGGCCTTGTGTATCTCCGCATACGGTCCACGCATTTCAGTAAATTCTTGCAGCGCCTGAGACAAGGGGTGCATGTCCACGCCCGCAGCCGTGGCCAGCAGGTGGGCGCGCACGTAGGCGCGGCCGGCGGTCACCTGCGCCGGTCGGGTGTTGTCCGGACTGGCCAGCCACAAAAAGCCACTGGCCGTCTCGAACGACATCCAGCGTTCCATCACGCGCTCGAGCGTCTTGCTGCCCCGTGCCGGCACTTCCATGGGATCGAAGAGCCCGACCGTGTGCAGCGCCCGCACCATCGGACTGTTGAGGCTAATACCATCGGGATTCGCCGCGATGGCTGTCGGTCCGATGCGCATGAGTCGGGCCGATTCGAGCCAGGTGCGTGATGTGGTGGTCTCTATTTCGTAGGCCTGGCGTGTGATGCGGCGAATCGGATCCATGGCCTCTGTGCCGGCGGCCACACCGCTGCGCAGGCCAAAACGGCTGGCCGTCTGGACCCAGCTGCGCACCAGGGTTTCAGGCAGCGCGCGGTCATTGGCATAGGCGGTCTTGCGCGTGTGCCGGCGTACGATCTGGGCGAACAAGGGGTCGGCCGACGCACTGCCAGCTTCACCGAGCACCAGCGTGGCCACACGGCTGCCCCGGGGCAAGGCCTGGGCGGCAGGTGCGCCGTCCGGAAAGAGCTCGACCTTTACCGAAGCACCGCGCTGGGCGGCGGCAATCACGGCCAACTCAATAAACGCGCCGCAACCAATCAGGACCTGGCGACCGAAGGGATCCGTCTCGGGCAGCAGGCGCTCGCTGTCGCAGTTGAGGTGTATGCGCCCGGGTTCGCGCAGGTCGGCGATCCAGGGCTGGAGGTTGTGCGGGTTGGGGGCCAGCAGCGCATGGGCGAGCATGAAGCGCCGCATATCCGCCTCGCGCAGGGGATTGCGCCAAGCTTGCAAGGCAGCTTCGGGCAATTCGCCGCTGCAGCCGGCGAGCGAGCCGGTGGCTGCGAGCACGGCGCCGCCGCCCACGAGGCGGATGAAGGATCGGCGGCTTGGTGGGGCAGAGGGCAATAGGTGAGATATAACTTGCATAACGGTATTGTGTCCGGCTTGTGACGGACACACAATTGCCTGCGGCGCTCGAGGCCTGTGCCCGACCATTGAGCGATCTGTGTGTCCAGGCGTCCGCAGGCCTTCAGTTTGCAGGCCTCCATGAAGGCGGGGGAGTGTGGTTCTAGGTGCATGATTCGGATTGGGGTCATGCTCGGCAGGGCTGGCTTCAGAGTCATGTTTGGTGAGATGGCCCCCCAGCCCTTGAGCAAGAAGCTGGCCCATGTCCACCGTGGGCTTGAGTTGGGACTGTTCGTCCGGCGGCAAAAGCAGCAAGCCGAATTCCGCAACGCTCTCGGATCCGTGGGGCAACACTTCACGAAAGGGTGGCACCAGAGCAGCGCCAAGACGGAGGGAGAACAAGAGGGGGATGAAAAAAAGAACGGGCCGCGAGGGCCCGTGTTTGCTTGCTTTCTGGCGGAGAGGGCGGGATTCGAACCCGCGGTGAGTTTTACCCCACGCACGCTTTCCAGGCGTGTGACTTAAACCGCTCATCCACCTCTCCGCG
>CAZCSD010000083.1:0-9108 GCA_964501235.1 uncultured Polaromonas sp.
CGCATCACGGTGCGCTGTATGCCCTGGATGTCAATGGCCTGATAGAAGGCCTGACGCACCCGTTTGTCCTTGAAGGGATTTTTGCCCTTGATATTGGAGAACAGCAATTCATCGCGCTGCTGGTCCATACCCAGGAAAATCGTGCGCAGTTCAGGGCCAGTCAGTGCCTGCGTGTTGGCGTTGGCATTGATCCGGGGCACGTCTTGCACCGGGACCGGCTCCATGATGTCAATTTCGCCGGAGAGCAAGGCCGCCACTCGGGTGGAGTCGTTGGCAATGGGGGAAAAAACGACCTCGGTCACATTGCCCTCGACCTTGCCCCAGTAGTTGGGGTTGATCCGGAAGGTGGTCCGGACATTGGGTTGGCGCTCGCCGAGAATGAAAGGCCCGGTGCCATTGGCTCGGAAAGAAGCCGCATTCTCCAGGCCCTTGCGCCGATCCACCGGTCGGACGGCCTGATTGTCCTCACACCACTTCTTACTCAAAATATAGACCGTCGACAGCACGTTGGGCAGGATGGGGAACGGCGACTTCGTCTCGATGTCGACGGTGTAGTTGTCAACCTTGCGGATTTCCTTGATGTCGTTGGTGTTGCTGCGCATGTCTGAGCCCTCGCCCGCGGCACGACCGAGCGAAAACACGACATCGTCGGCCGTGAACGCAGTGCCGTCGTGGAAGCGCACGTTGCGACGCAACTCAAAACGCCAAACGACCGGCGAGACCTGTCGCCACGCGGTGGCCAGCGCCGGTTCAAATTTAAGGTCTTTGCTGACGCCCACCAGCGCCTCGTAGACATTGTTGGTGATGCTCAGTTGCAGGGATTCATTGAGCGAGTGCGGGTCCATCGAGCTGGCATCGCCCTGATTGGCGATGCGAACTGTCTTGGCCGACACTTGGGTCGCACCCAGCGCGGCGACAAGCATGACCGCCAACCAATGTTTGTTGAGTTTCATCTAAGTCTCCTTCTGAAAAAACCAGGGATGGTTCGGGTTGAAATGCGCTCAAGACTTCAAAGGCAAAGCCCGCTCGACCAAGCTGGCATGCAAGGCTGCCCCCAAAGGCAGGATATCGTCGTTAAAGTCGTATCGGCTGTTGTGCAGCGGGTAAGGACCCGGACCGTCCACTCGCCCCTGACCCACCCGAATGTACGCACCCGGGCGCATCTGCAGCATAAAAGAAAAATCTTCGCCACCCATGCTGGGCAGCATATCTCTGACAACCCGCCCGGGCCCCACCAAGGTCTCTGCCACATCGGCCGCAAACCGCGCCTCGGGCACTGTATTGATGGTGGCCGGGTACACCCGCTCGTAGATCAACTCGGCGTTGGCCCCAAAACCTTGCGCAACACCCTGGCACAAAGTGCGTAGACGCTGCTCAATGTGGTCCTGCACTTTAGGATCGTAGGTGCGTACCGTGCCCACCAAGGTGACCTCACCCGGAATCACACTCATCGCATCGGGGTGCCCGCCCTGCATGGAACACAGACTGATCACCGCTTGATCCATGGCCGACAAATTGCGTGCGACCACACTTTGTACCGCCGTAATGATGTGCCCAGCCACCAGGACGGGGTCGGTGGTCTGGTGCGGCCTGGCACCATGTCCGCCCTGCCCGTGCACCACAATCTCGATACGGTCCACCGCTGCCTGCATGGGACCGGGCGTAATGCCGATAACGCCGACCGGCACATCAGGGGCATTGTGCTGGGCAAACACCTTCTCGCAGTTGAACTGATCGAACAAGCCATCTTCGATCATGGCTCGGGCACCGGCGTAGCCTTCCTCACCCGGCTGGAAAATGAGCACCGCGGTACCGTCAAACCGGCGCGACTGTGCCAAATAGCGGGCTGCCCCAATCAGCATCGCCGTGTGCCCATCATGACCACAGCCGTGCATCAAGCCTTGCCGTGTCGATTTCCAGGCGCACTCATTACGCTCGTGTATGGGTAACGCGTCCATGTCAGCACGCAGGCCCACCATGCGACCCGGGCTCGCAGCCGTGTGTCCCGACCCATGAATGAGAGCCACCACGCCCGTCTTGCCCAGGCCGGTGGCAATGCGATCCACGCCGCAAAGCTTGAGGGCCTCGACCACTCGGGACGAGGTGTAGACCTCCTCGAAACCAAGCTCAGGGTTCTTGTGCAGATCGCGCCGAAAGGCGGTGAGCTCGGGATGAAACTGTCGAATGGTGTCAAAGGCCACGCCGGCGGCGCGGTAAGCCAGCGGCTGCGCCTCAAGCACGGCCTCAGGCACCCTTGAGCCCTTCCACGGCCTGGTGCATGGCCCGCTCAGCCTGGTCGACGATGGCTTGACGCCAGTGCGGGGTATCGATGTAGAACGCCTCGCGCATCTGCTGACGGATTTGCCGCGCCAGGGCGGGCTCGACCGAGCCTTGCGCATACATCCAGTGGTCAGCGCGCAAGGCCTGCAACACCTGATCGACGGGCACGGTGCCATATTCGAGGGCCATACCGGTGTACTCGGCCTGCGGGCATTCCTCGTAGATCGACGTCCACATCAGACCGGTCAGTAGAGCCGAGGTGGAGGATCCGTCGTAAATCGAAGTGACCTCCTCACCCCACCACGCCCGCACACGAGCCAGCGACCGCTTGTCATCGCGGTCGGCGAAGATTTTTTCGCCGACACCCGCCGGCCCCAGTCCGGTATGCAGATCAATCCACGCGATGTGCCGTCGGCCCGCGCCAATGCGCCTGAGCACCTGACGCAGGGTCTGGTTGTTCCAGGTGGGCTGCGTGCCCCCAAAAAACAGGCCCTCCGCAAACGCGTGCTGACCTCGGGTGATCACGGCTTGCCACTGTTGGATACCGTGGGCCTTGATATAACGCTCGGTAGCGGCTCTGTTTTCAGCCGAAGGCGGCCAGGCATCCGGGATTAACAAGGGGTGCAGCTCGGCATAGCCCGCATTGACCGGCAAGGGCTGGGAAAAATCATGAAAGTTGCGGTTGAGGTCGACCCCTTCGTGGGTGACGCGGCGATCAAAGGAAAACCCATGCGGATTAAGCGCATGAATATAGGCCAAGGCCACGCCACTTCGATGCAGTTGCTCGCGCCAATCTGCCTTGCCCAGCGCGGCCACCTGTACGCCGCTGCCGCAATACCCCTCCACACCATGACAGGCGCTGCTGACGATCAGGAGCTTGTCGGCCGCAGCATCGCCGTCAATGACCACATCCATGGCGAGTTCTTCGCCCTGACTGCCGCGCAGCGGGTGAACCTGGCTGTCCACAGCCAGCCCGGCCTTTTCGGCCGCGGCCAGAAACCGGCTGCGCGCCTGAGCGTAGGAACTGGAAAAAGCGTCCTCAGTGGAAATCATCGAGCGCGGGCCGATCAAACGGCGGACGAGGAAAGGGGCATCATGCCAAAAATTCGCTCAGAATCAGCCGGCAGAGCATCGGTGTTTACCCATAGGCGCCTCCCAGAGGCCGATCTCTCGTGGGCCGATCTGAACACGGCAGGCCTTCGGCCTAGCCGCTTTATGCGCGGTGCACTAGGATAAGCGCTCATGGATTTCCTAGCGCCCGAACTCCTGTGGCTGCTGCCGATCGTGCCGGGGCTGGTGCTGCTTTACCTGTGGCTGCTACGGCGCAGGAAGAAGCAGGCCCTGCGCTACGCGAGCCTGGCCATCGTCAAGATGGCCATGGAGGGGATACCCGGCTGGCGTCGCCATCTGCCGCCAGCGCTCATCCTGGCAGCTATCGGCCTAGGCCTGCTCGCCGCATCGCGCCCCTTGAGCGTGATCCCCCTGCTCTCGTCCAGTGCAACCATCATCTTGGCTATAGATGTGTCGCTGAGCATGCGTGCCACGGATGTCAAGCCCAACCGACTGGTCGCCGCGCAGGAGGCCGCCAAAGCCTTCCTTCAGGAACTGCCCCCTCAAATCAAAGTCGGCATCGTGACTTTCGCTGGCAGCACGCAACTGGTGCAGCCGCCCACCCTCAACCGCGAGAGTCTGGTCGCCGCGATCGACCGCTTCCAGATGCAGCGTGGCACAGCCGTTGGAAATGCCATAGTCGTATCTCTGGCCACGCTGTTTCCAGACGAAGGCATCGACCTGGGCGAGATAACCTTCGGCCCCCCCTCGCGCGGCAAGAGTCTGGACGATAAGGGCCAGCCCGCCCCCAAAGAGCGCACCCCCGTCGCACCCGGCTCTTATGAGTCGGCTGCGATCATCCTTTTGACCGATGGACGCCGAACCACGGGCATCGATACCGAGCAGGCCGCAAAAATGGCTGCTGACCGGGGCGTTCGCGTGTACGCTGTCGGGCTGGGTACGGTCGACGGCAGTGTGCCAGCCTACGACAGCTGGACCGCCATTTACATGAAGCTGGACGAACCCAGCCTGCGCGCGGTAGCCCAGACCACACAGGGGGAGTACTACTACGCGGGCGACGCCGAGACGCTCAAGAGTGTCTACGCCAAGCTCAGCTCGCGCGTGCAGGTGGAGAAAAAGGAAACCGAGCTGTCTGCTTTGCTGGCGCTGGTGGCCGCCGGCTTGTCTATCGCGGCGGCGGCGCTGTCCCTTTTATGGTTCAGTCAGCTCCCGTAACATGAGCAGGCAAGGTACATTCCAGGGCATACTGTCAATTTGACCCAAAGGCTGACCCGTGAAGATCTACGAATCAATTGTTGCGATAGAAAAAGCAATTCTGATCCTGATCGCCGGCTTTACCGTGTATGCGGTGGGCAAGGAGATGTACAGCATCATCCTGTCCCAATCGGTCAAGCTGACGGATCTGTTGCTGCTGTTCATCTACGCTGAGGTGCTGGGCATGGTGGCCAGTTTCTACAAGAACCAGCAAATTCCCATTACCATTCCAATTTTTATCGCCATCACGGCGCTCTCACGCCTGATCATCCTGCAAGGCAAGGAGACGAGCGCCTTGAATCTGATTTACGAAAGCGGCGCGGTCTTGCTGCTGGCGGTGTCTGCGGTGATCCTGGCCTGGAACCGAAACAAAGCACGACCCAGCAACGACCCAAGCGATTGAGTTTTGATCCCGCTCGCCCTCCCGGGGTCCACCCCGTCAGCGGCCCTCAAAAACCCAAGTCCTCTTTTTTCGGCAGGAAAGTGGAATTGAAAAGCTGCTCTGGCCGCAGGGCCAAGCCGATTTTGAAGACTTCTGACACCTGCTTGATATGCTGGTCTAGTTTTGCCGCGTTGACCACACCCAGCCCGTTTGCACGAGCAGTCGGGGTCGCAATAAACTGGTCCAGCATGCCCTTGAGACGTCTGAGTTCCAGCGCCTCATCGATCAAGGGCTCCCGCTGCTTGACATATTTGATCGCCGCCTCTGGATTGGCTATGGTCTCCCTCAGGGCGCGATTGAAGGCCCGCAGAAAGGCAGCAATGGCCTTGGGCTGCTCCTCCATGAACCGAGGCCTGACCAAGATCGCGTTGCCGTAGATTCGAACCCCGTAGTCCTTGTAGTGGAACACCTTCAACTCATCAGCCCGGGCACCGGCTGCCACCGCTGCCATTTGGGTTGAAGGCTGAAAGCCCGTAATGACATCGACCTGATCGCGAACCAACATCTGCGCCCGCAAGGCCGGGTCCATACTTTGCCACTTGACCGCTGCCGGGTCCAAGCCTTGCGCCCGGGCGAACAAAGGCCATAGCTTTCGGCCCGTATCAAATACAGGCGCTCCCAGGGTTTTTCCGGGCAAATCTTTGGGGGACTGAATGTTGGCGCGCGTTTTAAAGACCATCGACGCCGGCGTCTCCTGCTGAACGATGTAGACCGCCTGGATCAGGGCCGCCGGATTGCTGGCGTTTTGGCCCATAAACTCGATCAAGGCTGTGATGTCACCGTAGCCCATGTCGTAGACGCCCGAGGCCAGGCGCTGCACGACCACGGCCGATCCCGAACCGATATCCATCTGGACATCGAGCCCCTCTTCCTTGAAATACCCTTTGTACTGCGCCACCCAGAAGGGCGCATGCTGTCCCTCCGTCACCCAGTCGAGCTGAAAGCGAATCTTGGTCTGGGCCAGAGCCCCCCAAGGCGTCAGGGCGACGGCCGCGCCCACCAGAACGACCCGCAAGAAGTGGTAGAGGGACATCATGAAACTTCTCCAGAACAATCGAGAAATAAACCTGAAACCCGGTTCACCTGACTCACTCACAAGCAGCGACAGCCGGGGCCGGCTCAAAAAAACGGTGCATCAGGTCAGACAGCGCCTCGGGCGCCTCAAGCGGGACCAGGTGACCGCAGTTGGGAACGGTCTGCAACAGCCCCGAAGCAGCACAGTCCGCCATCGCCCTCATCACACTCGGACGAACAAAGCTGTTTTCGGCATTGACCAGGAGGGTCGGACAGGCCAGGCGCTGAAGATCCGACCAGCAGTCATCACGCCGGAAAGGCCAACAGCCGAGGAAAAAAGGGTCGTATTTGCGAACCCAGTAACCATCAACGGCCGGTCTGACTGACTCGATCGCCACGCGCGCGATCAAGGACTCGGCGGCTCTGGGATTGGCCTTGCACTCCCAGTCCAGCAAAGACGCGATGGAGTCAAACTCGTACGGCCGCGGCGGAACCGCCTCGGGTGCTTCCTCAAACGAAGCCTCCACATCAATAACCGCCAGACGACTGACGACACTCGGATTTCTGGCCGCGTAGGCAATCGCAATCAGCCCGCCCCACGACAGTCCCGCCAGACAAATCCGCTCCAATCGAAGCGCCTGAACAACGCCTTGCAGGTCGAGCACATGTTGGGCAGAGTCGTACTGCAAGTCGGCCGACCACTGGCTCTGGCCGTGGCCCCGCAGGTCCAAAGCAATGACCCGCTGCCCGGGCGCCAGGCGGGTGGCCACCTCCAGCCAGAGCCAGGCGTGACCCGTGACCCCGTGCAGCAAGAGCAGGGGTGGGCGGTCGGCGTGATCGCTGGCCGGCCCTGGAACTAAAAACTCAAGCGCGTGCAGGCCGAGCCCTTGGACCGTGAACCAATGGTGCTTGACGCCGATGGAATCTAGGTGTGGCATGTTTCTAAGCCAGTAGACTTGCGAGCCATTTTCGATACTCCACGGTCACCACATCGGCGTGGCGAACCGGAATCTCACGCTCCGATGCAGGCGCACGTCCAAGATGAAACCACAGCGGCCGCTGTGACTCAATGATGGGTTTGTCCTGGGCCAGCACCTGCGCTTCGAAATCCATAAAAAATCCATCCCACTCCTGCTCGGTCCCAAAGTCACGGGCCTGCCACCAGAAACTGCGGGTGGTTTGGGCATCGATCGGGGAGGCGGCCATGAACAGGACATACCGCTTGCCATTTGGATAAATCCGCTTGAGGTGCACGGTGTGCGGCATGAAGACGTGATATTCGTTGACCGGCTCAATCCATTCATCGACGAGCCCAAGGAGCTGCTTTTTCAGACCAACGCCCGGCTCCTTAACGCCGCTGCGATTGAAACGCAGCACATGGTCTTCGCGCCAAACCTCTACGGACTCCACCCGGGGGTTGCTCCGGCTGCCTATGGTTCCGTCATGGACAAAGGCGAAGTGCGCAAAATCGACGAAATTTTCAAGGCGCCGCGGAGGACTTGTCTGCCAGTCGTAGGGCGCGCCTTGCAAAACACGGAACGCAGGATCCTGCAGTTCTGGAAACGACGGTGGCGGAAAGAGCGGGGGCTCCAGGGCAACCCACACGATCCCTGCCGACTCGGCGACCGCAAAGGATTCGACCTCAGCCCGGATCACGTCGACCATCTCTTCCCTGGCGGGTACGCGCACGCACTTGCCGGCCCCATCAAATCGCCATCCGTGGTAGGCACACTCCAGGGTGTCGTTGACGACGCAGCCCAGCGCCAGGTTGGCCCCCTTGTGAGGACAGCGCGAGCGCATGGCCGACAAACGCTCCCCCAGGCGCACCACGACCAGCGCCTGGCCGAGCAAGGTCACCGACAGCGGGCCGCTGGAGAGTTCGCTGGTATAGGCCACGGGATGCCAGAACCGGCGCAGAGCCTGGCAGAGATTTGCCGCGCGCGCCTCGTCTGCGGCCGGTTGAATGGATTGGGAGGGCGCCATCATGTTTTATACGTACTTCCAGCGGCTCAATTGAAATAGGCACCGCCATTGACCAGCAGGCTCTGTCCGGTCACAAAGTCGGACCCTGGACCCAGCAGAAAGACTGCCGCTCCCACCAAGTCTTCCGGCACCTGGGTCCGCTTGATGCAGCGCTGGGCCACCGTTCTTTCATCGGCCAGCTGACCTTGTGTGGAAAGAATGCTGGCATCGGGGGTGAGGTCCGGGCACAGACTGTTGACGCAAATACCCATTTCGCCGATCTCCCGCGCCATCGCTCGGGACAGACCGATCACAGCGGCCTTCGAGGAGACGTAGTGCAGAAAATTGGGTACCCCCTTGTAGGGCGTGTTGGAGGATATGTTGACGATCTTCCCGTAGCCCTGCGACCGCATCTGAGGCACAACCGCCTTGCTGCAAAGCCACACGCCCCTGACGTTGACCGCATAACAGCGGTCCCACTCGTCCACTGGAATCTCCAGAAAGGAGCCAAAATGGCAATCTTTGAAGAACCCGGCGTTGTTGACAAGTCCATCAATGCGCCCGAATGAGGCCAAGGCGCTGGCAGCCATCGCCTGCGTCGAGGCCGGATCGGCCACATCCACGATCAGCGATAGCGCCCTGCCACCGATTGCCTCAATGGATTGCACCATATCGGGCAGTTGTATACGGTCAGCCAGAACCACGCGGCCCCCCGCTTTTGCAATACCCATCGACATGGCGCGCCCCAGGTTGCCCCCGGCGCCGGTGACGATGATGGTGCGGTCTCCAAGAGGTGGATGCATGGGCGACGAACCCGATCAACAGTGATGTGTTTGCGGATTGCATCACCCTTGTCGCGCCAGGTCTATCAAATACATTTGATAGATTTATTAAATTTGCTTATAAATTGACTTCAATGGCTTTCCTCAGGAGTCTCTTTCTATGCGATCGCGACTGACCTTGCGACAACTGCAAGCCTTCATTGCGGTGGCCGAAGCAGGCCAATTCACACGGGCTGCGCAGCGCTTTCATGTCAGCCAGTCGGCCCTGAGCATCCTGATCAAGGAGCTCGAAGAGGTACTGGG
>CAZCSD010000084.1:0-9053 GCA_964501235.1 uncultured Polaromonas sp.
CCAACCATTACAGCCGCATCGCGATTCCCAACAACCCGGTCAACGACAACGAGAGTTTTTTGCAGCTGGTCGACAACATCAACAAGGCCACGCTGGAGGCCATCGACGTACTGCGCACCTGCGAGATGGACTACATGATCATGGGCATGTCAGCCGCCACCTTCTGGAACGGCCGCAAAGGCGCCGAGCAATACATCAAGATGATGGAAGACCGTGCCCAGGTGAAGGTCAGCTGCGGCTCTTTTGGCACTGAGGCGGCGCTCAACATTTACAAGGCCAAGCGCATTGCCTTCATGTCGCCATACTTTGAGGTCGCCAACAAGGAGGTGCGCCGCTTTTACAGCGACTGCGGCTTTACCGTGGTGCGCGACATCTGCCTGGAGCGGCCCAGCCCGGTGCAGATTGCCCACACCACCGACGAGATGTGCCGCCAGACGCTGCGTAAACTCGACGGCGACGATGTCGACGCCATCGTGCAGGTCGGCACCAACCTCTCCATGATCCGCCTGGCTGCTGCAGCCGAGCTGTTTCTGGGCAAACCCGTGATCGCCATCAACACCGCCACTTACTGGCACGCCCTGCGCGCGCAAGGCATCACGGACAAGGTGGCGGGGTTTGGCAATCTGATGGAATGCCACTGAGCCGACCGCTTCGGTCAAGCCCTATCGCGCCGAGGACGGCGCTCCCACGAAGCCTCACTGGGTATCATCCGGACCCGTAGGAGCCGTGCCCTCGCGGCGATGCAGCCTTCATGTGGGTCATGAAACATACCTTCCGTTTAAGCCTCGGCCTTTGTTTAGGCATGGTCTGCGCTTTTTGTGCCGCTGCGCTACCCCCCCGATACCTTCAGATCGATCAATTTCAAGAATGCCTGGCTCAAGAGTCGAAGGACAGCCACAGCGCATGGTGCATGCCCTCAAAGCGGATGAAGGCTTGCCCGCGGTCCAGTTGGAGACAGCTTGGCGAGCTCAAAGGAAGCGATGCGGTGCCGCCATGTGCCGCAAGGCGGCCCGGGTGAAGACAGCGGCCTGAGTATTCAAGGCCCTTGGCTGGCGGGCCGCCCTCAGCCCACCTTCCTCACCACACGCCCTGCCCACACCGCCTGCGCCAATCGGCCCTCCACCGGCAGTGGCTCATCATGCAGCCAGGCCGCAATGAGTTCTCCGGCCAGGGCGGTGGAGGCCAGACCGCGGGAGCCGTAAGCGGTGCTCAGCCACAGGCCGGGCCAGCGGTCTTCGTCGAGCGGGCCGATGAGGGGCAGGTGGTCTTTGTAGGCGTATCGCAGGCCCACCCACGATTGCGCCTGGCGCTGGGCCAGGCTGGCGGCGCTTGGGGGCCAGAGTTGCTCGAGCTTGCTCAGGTTGTCGGCGTGGCTTTGTGCGCTGGCTTGCACATCGGTGGTGTCGCGCTCAAAACTGGCGCCCAGTTGCCAGCAGATTTGCCCGGGGTCCTGCATGAACCGTGGCACCAAGTGGCCATGGCCGTTGACTGGCGCCGGGGGCAACACATCGCCCGGCTGCACGGCGGCCCAGGAGACTTGTCCGCGCAAGATCTGCAGGCCCTCGACGGGCATGCCCAGGCCCTTTAACAGGCGTGCGCAGTCGCTGGCGCCGGCCAGCACCACCAAGTCGCCCCGGGCGATCTCTTGTGCGTCTGCGCCCAGGGCCAGCCATTGCCCGCCCTGCTGCTGCAGTTGCTCCACGCGGGCGATGTGCAAGTTTGCATCGGCTTCGCGCAGCCAGGCCGCGACCAGGGCTGCGGGTCGCACCCAGCCGCCCCGCGCGTGCCAGAGTGCCTGGTCTAGCAGCAAGGGGTCAACGCCCTCCAGCGGTGGGGCGTTCTCGCTCCAGTAGCGGCCCGCTTCGGGCCAGGGGGCGGGCAGGGCGCCTGTATCGTCCAGTCGTCTTTGCAGCACGCCGCAGGCGCTGTAGTGTTCATGCTCGCGCAGCAGACGCCTGACCTCGCCCCAGGACACGCGCAGCCCGGCGCGGCTCCAGCGCGAGAGCAGACCATCGTCGGGCGACACATGAGGGCTGAGCAATCCGACCGGCAGGCCCGAGGCCCCAGCCGCGGGGCGCTGGGCCTCCAGCAGGCTGACCTGCCAGCCTCGGCGCCTGAGGCTGGCAGCCACCGCCGATCCGGCCAGCCCTGCGCCGATCACCAGCGCCTGGCCGGGCGCGCGTGCCTGGGGCCGCCGCCGAGGCCTTGGGCGCGGCTGCCAGGCCGGTTGGTAGCGGGCGCGCAGGTTCTGGCGCTTGGGTGGCACGCCAGGCACCTTGTCCACCACAAAGCCGCTCTCGGCAAGCGCCTGCAGCACGCTTTTTGCGACGGTCCAGCTGGCCGCCTGGGTGCCAGGACGGCAGCACCGCGCCATGGCGCGCAGCAGGGCGGGCTCCCACATCTGCGGATTGCGGTCCGGTGCAAAGCCGTCGAGGTAGAGGCTGTCAAAGGGCCCATCCAGGCTGCGCAGGGTTTGATCGGCCGGTCCGATGAGCAGGGTCAGCAAGAGGCGCCCGTCCTCAAAGGACAGCCGGTGCACACCGGGCAGCAGCCCTTCAAACGATGGGGCCAGAATCTGCGCGAGCGGCATCAGATCGGGGTGCGGCTGGCAGGCCTGCAAGAGGTCGGCTGCGCTGACCGGATAGCCCTCGGTGGCGGCGTAGTGCAGCACGGCGGGGCGCTGTGGGTCTTGCCGCCAGAGCTGCCACGTGACCAAAAAATTCAGGCCCAGACCAAAGCCGTTTTCAAGAATGCGCCACTGCCGCTGACCGCGCCAGGCCTGGGGCAGACCGCAGCCGGCCAGAAACACCTGTTCGGCCTGAGCGCGACCGGCCTGCTGGCTGCTGCGGTAGCGATCCTCAAAGCGGGGGCTGGCCGGCGTGCCATCGGCCAGCCAGTGCACGGGCTCGGCCATGCAGCGCTGGCTCAGGCTTGAGGGGGCGGTACGTAGCCGGCGGCGGTGTCCGCGCCTTCGCCGAAGAAATGCTTTTCCATCTGGCGCGCCAGGTACTGGCGGGCGCGTGCATCGGCCAGATTGAGCCGGTTCTCGTTGACCAGCATGGTCTGCTGCTTGATCCACTCAGCCCAGGCCTGCTTGCTCACCTCGGCCCAGATGCGCTGACCCAAGGGGCCCGGATAGGGCGGTCGGTCCAGGCCTTCGGCCTCGCGGCCGAGCTTGATGCAGTTGACGGTGCGTGTCATGGGTTTCGATCAGAAGTAGGTTAGCCGCAGATTCTACGGAAGGACGGTGTCGGGGTCGGGCTCAGGCGGTCTGCAGCGGCCGCGCCGGCTGCCCTTGTTGCTTGTCTTCTTTGTCGCGTTGACGCCGCAGCCAGGCGGCGCTGCGTCCACCCAGGGAGCGCCGCAAAAACTGTTCGGCCAGATCCACCGCTTCCAGCAGGGCCATCAGGTCGATACCGGTGGCCAGGCCGCTGCGTTCGGCCATCAGCACCAAATCTTCGGTGGCGGCATTGCCAGCCGCACCGGGCGCAAAGGGGCAGCCCCCAATACCGCCAACGCTGGCGTCAAAGCGCCGTACCCCCTCTTCAACGGCGGCCCAGGCATTGGCCACCGCCATGCCGCGTGTGTCATGAAAGTGCATGGCCAGCTGCTCCACCGGAATGTCCTGTCGCAGGGCGCGGGTGCGCTCGCGCACCATGCCGGGCGAGGCCGAGCCTATGGTGTCGGCAATCACCACTTCATGGGCACCGGCCTTGAGCATACGCACGGCCAGCGCCACCACCCGCTCCAGTGGGGTGGCGCCTTCAAAGGGACAGTCAAAGGCCACGGCCACATAGGCGCGTGTTTTCATGCCGTGGCCCTGCGCCGCCTGGAGCGTCTGTTCGCTCACTTCGGTGGCCTGCTGCAGCGTCATGTTGATGTTCTTGAGGTTCATCGTTTCGGTGGCCGAGAGCACCACCGCAATCTCACTAGCCCCGGCGGCCTGGGCCCGCTCCAGCCCCTTGAGGTTGGGCACCAGAACCGAGCTGCGCAGCTTGGGGTGACGGCTGCGCAAGCCGGCCACCACGTCGGCGGCATCGGCCATCTGGGGTACGGCCTTGGGCGAGACAAAGCTGGTGGCCTCGATGCTTTGCAGCCCCGCCTGCACCAGGCGGTCGATCAGGGCCAGTTTGTCCTGGGTAGAGACTTGCAGCGGCTGGTTTTGCAGGCCATCGCGGGGGCAGACATCGGTGATGATCAGATGGTCCATGGGGTTCTCCTAGGCAATCACGCCTTCGGCGCGCAGTTGGGCCAGACGCTCGGGGCTGTAACCGAGGCCGGCGAGCACAGCATCGGTGTGCTCGCCCAAGGCGGGCGGTCGCTTGAAGGCCTGCTGAGGGCTGGCCGATAGCTTGACCGGGTTGCCCGGCAACTGCACAGCCGCTCCGTCGGCCAGCTCCACCTGCACCACCATCTCGCGCGCGCGTATTTGCGGCTGATGGAGGGCTTGCGCAAAGTTGTTGACCGGCCCGCAGGGAATGCGGGCGGCCTCGAGCTGTTCGACCCAATAAGCGGTGGTCTGGGTGCGGAACTTCTCGCTGATCAGGGCCTCGATGCGGTCTTTCTGGGCAAATCGCACGGGCTGCTTGAGCAGTTCGGGGTCTTTGAGTTCTTCAATGTCGATGAACTGCACAAAGCGCTCGAAGAAGGCATCGCCGATGCAGGCCACGATCACGTGGCCATCGGCGGTAGGAAAGCTGTTGTAGGGCACATGCACGAAATGCCCGTTGCCTATGCCTTGCGGCACGATGCCTGACATCAGGTACATGGTGGCCATGTAGTTGAGCATGGAGATCTGCGCATCGAGCATGGAGATATCCACATGCTGGCCGCGGCCGGTTTGCTCGCGCTGAGCCAGTGCAGCCAGCACGCCGATGGTGCCAAAGAGCCCGCCGCCCAGGTCACCAATGGGGATGCCGCTTCGGGTGGGTCCGCTCTCGGGGGTGCCGGTGATCGACATGCCTGCGCCCATGGCCTGCACTACCTGGTCGAAGGCCGGGCGGTGGATGTCTGGGCCAGTCTCGCCAAAGCCGGTTACCGAGCAGGTGATGATGCGCGGGTTCACCGCAGCCAGCGCTTCGTGGTCGATGCCCAGGCGCTTGGGCACGCCGACGCTGAAGTTGTCAAACACCACATCGGCCTGGCGCACCAGATCCAGAAACACCTCGCGACCCTGCGGGCTCTTGAGGTCGATGCAAACGCTGTGCTTGTTGCGGTTGAGGGTGAGAAAGTAAGCCCCCATGCCGCCGCGCGAATGGTCGGGGTCTTTCTCCAGCAGCCGGCGGGTGCCTTCGCCGGTGACCGGCGGCTCGACCTTGATGGTGCGCGCGCCCATGTCGGTCAGCAGCATGGTGCCGTAAGGCCCCGACAGCATGTGGGTGAGGTCCAAAACGGTGATGTGTTCCAACGCCATCGAAAAAAATCTCCGCACGGGGAGTGATCTGCCGCCAGGGCTTGCATCGCGCCGGCACCAACTTCGCTGCATTGTCCTCTGCCTGCCCGGGCCGTGCCAGACCAGGGGATCCGGGTGGACCGTCTGCCCCGGCAAGGGGCCAGACATGCTCCGGCTTAAAACACCGCGTGTTCGCCGCGGTCGATACGCACCCGCCCGGCCACCAGTTCCCGGTAAAACTCCCCCAGGGTGTGCCGGCCGGTCGAAGGGGTGGCCTGCGCATCGTAGCGACCCGTCTGCGGGTTGAGGACCAGCATGGATTCGGTGGCGTAGTAGCGACCGATCCGGGCAAGCGCGGCTTTTTTCTTCAGCGGTGGCAGCAAGGTGCCGGCCAGGTCCAGCCCCATCACGATGGCATCGAGCAGACCCACCGGCACCCGCTTGAAGTGCGCCGGCTGACCCAGGGCCTCAAAGAGCAGTTGGCCCTGCTCCAGCGGAGTCAGCGCCGGCCCGGGCCCACCGATGGGCAACACCGCCCGATGCCGAGAGGCCTGGCCCATGCATTCCACCAGGTAGTCCGCCAGATCCTCGTCGCTGATGGGCTTGCACGCAGTCAATCGACCGTCCCCAAAAACCAGAAACGGCTTGCCCCGTCGCAAGCGGTCGAGTTGACCGGAGAGCGATTTGAAGAAGGCAGTGGGTCGCACGATGGAATAGTTGAGTCCCGACTCGATGAGCCTGCCTTCAAAGGCCAGCTTGGCGCGTTGAAATTCCAGCAGCGGCTTTTGAACGCACAGGGCCGAGAGCAAAATCATCTGACCCACCCCGACCTGTTGCGCGGCCTGCAGAGCGTGAAGGTGGGCCTGGTAGTCGATCGCCCAGGCATCCTGCGGCACACCGCTGCGCGAGGCCATGCATGAAATCAGCGTATCAAAGCGCTCCTGGCGCAAGCCATCGCGCAGTATGGAAAGGCGATCGGTCACATCGCCGTAGCGGATCTGCGCACCGTCCCACTCTTTTTCGGGGTCGGTGCCCGGGCCCCCAGACCCATTCGAGGCAGGCCTGAGCATACAGACCACCTCATGGCCCCGCTTTCGCAGGGCGCGCACGGTGGCGCGTCCGATGGTTCCGGTGGCACCGAGCATAAACACGCGTTCGAGCATGGCTGTATTTTGCGCTGCTTGACGATCTGCGCCTTGCGTCCAAGTGCTCGGGGCGTGCTCGAGCGGTATCTGCACCGCCGTTTTGTCGATCTGCTGTTCGGTAACACCTTGTCTCCTGTTGGAAATAACCGACACCACGGATGTGCGGGCGATGCTAATTTCGCCGCATGCAAAAACTTTGGGATATCTCTCCTGCGGTGGACCCGAGATCGCCGGTTTTCGAAGGCGACACGCCCTACGCCCAGCGCTGGGGCTGGCAGATCAGCCACGGCAGTCCGGTCAATGTGGCGGCGATCACCTTGTCGGGTCATGTGGGCGCCCATGCCGATGGCCCCTTGCACTATGACCCGGAGGGCAGGGCCGTGGGCGAACTGCCGCTGGAGCCCTACATCGGGCCGTGCCGGGTCATTCATGCGCTAGACGGTCACGGACTGGTTGAAATGCAGGATCTTGCGCATGCGATGGACCAGTTGCCCGCCCGCGTGCTCATTCGTACCTACCGGCGTTTTCCCGCGCATCAATTCGACCCCGACTTCCGCGCTCTGCAGGCCGGACTCATCGAGCAACTGGCCGATCACGGCGTATTGTTGGTGGGACTCGACAGCGCCAGCGTCGATCCAGCCAGCAGCAAGGACTTGCCCAGCCACCAGGCGCTGCGACGGCGCGATTTGCGAGTACTCGAAAACCTGTGTCTCGATGATGTGCCCGAAGGCGACTACGAGCTGATTGCCTTGCCGCTGCGATGGATGCAGGCCGATGCCAGTCCGGTACGCGCGATTTTGCGTCGCCCTTGATCTTTTTGAACGTATTTTGATGATGCACGCTCCCATGACATTGGCCGACTGCCAGGCCCTCGATCGACAAGACCCCTTGCAGCGGCTGCGCGAGCTCTTTGACCTGCCTCCCGGTTTGATTTATCTCGACGGCAACTCCCTGGGCGCGCTGCCCCGCGCCACGGCCGCACGCATCGAAGAAACCCTGCGGCTGCACTGGGGCCGCGACCTCATCAAGAGTTGGAACAGCGCCGGCTGGTTTGAACTGCCCCAGCGAGTGGGTGACAAGATTGCCGGTTTCATTGGGGCCAGAGCGGGCGAAGTGCTGGCCGTCGACAGCACGTCGATCAATTTGTACAAGGTGCTTTGGGCGGCCTTGCAGATCAGTGCCGAGCGGGCGCCGGGAAAAAAAGTGGTGCTCAGCGAGCGCAGCAATTTCCCGACCGATCTCTACATCGCCGAGTCCCTGTGTGCCCAACGCGGTCTGACGCTTCGTCTGGTCGAGGCTGATGAGCTTGCGCAGGCCCTGGATGAGCAGGTGGCGGTGCTCATGCTCACCCATGTCAACTATCGCACGGGGGCCATGCACGACCTGGCCGGCACGACTGCGAAGGCCCACGCCTGCGGGGCGTTGGTTGTCTGGGATCTGGCCCACAGTGCCGGAGCGGTACCGGTGGATCTGCACGCTGCGCAGGCTGACTTTGCGGTCGGTTGCGGCTACAAGTATCTCAACGGTGGGCCCGGAGCGCCGGCCTTCGTCTGGGTGCATCCCAGGCACACCGATGGCTGCCAGCAGCCTTTGTCAGGCTGGTGGGGGCACGAGGCCCCGTTTCGTTTCACGTCCGATTACCGCCCGGCGCCCGGTATCGCGCGTTACCAGTGTGGCACGCAGCCCATCCTTAGTTTGGTGGCCCTTGATGCCGGTCTCGACACCTTGCTTGCGGCCGCACCCTTGGGGGGCATGGCGGCCCTGCGTGCCAAGTCGCTGTCTCTGACCAGCGTATTCATGCAATTGGTTCGCGAACGCCTGATTGGACATGGTTTGGAGATCGTCAGTCCGGATGACCCGGGCCGGCGCGGTTCGCAGGTGAGTCTGAGTCGCAGCGAAGGTGCTTATGCCATCGTTCAGGCCCTGATCGATCAGGGCGTGGTGGGCGATTTCCGGGCCGGCGATGGCCAGGCCCACCCCGACATCCTGCGCTTTGGCTTTTGCCCGCTCTACCTGTCCCACGAGGATGTCTGGCACGCGGCCGATCGTTTGCACACCATCTTGCAAAGTGGGCTGTGGCACCAGGCCCGCTTTTCCCGGCAACAGGCGGTCACCTGACCTGGAGTTTATGTGAGCAACTGTCCCTTTCATACCGGGCCGTCTGATCCCGAGGACCGCCCCGCTGCCAATCCGGTCGCGCCGGCCGGCGAGGCCGAGCTCGACTTTGCCTCGCGCATGAGCTATGGCGACTACCTGCACCTCGATGCCGTCCTTAACGCCCAGCATCCGCTCTCGCCCGATCACAATGAAATGCTGTTCATCGTGCAGCACCAGAGCAGCGAGCTGTGGATGAAGCTGATGCTGCACGAACTGCGCAGTGCCATCGCCGACATTGCAGCCGATCGCTTGCCCGAAGCCTTTAAAAAACTTGCGCGGGTGAGCAAGATCATGGAGCAGCTGGTTCACGCCTGGGACGTGCTGGCCACCATGACGCCGCCCGAATACAGCGCCATCCG
>CAZCSD010000085.1:0-8747 GCA_964501235.1 uncultured Polaromonas sp.
CCCGCGCTTGGGCCGATGCGCGCGTGCAGCGCATCTACGGCGGCACCACCGAAATCATGAAAGAGATTGTGGCCCGTCATCTCTTGGATGCGCCGGCTCGGCGCCAAGCCAGGGAGACCTGAATTTGTTGACAATTTGAACCAGAGCTTATTTTTTAAAAACCGACATGAAGCCGCTTCCGCTTCTGATCGCCGACGGACTTTTGTGCTGTTTCTTCGCCATGAGTTTGTTCCAGCCGGCCCTCGCCTCTGAGGGGCGACATTTCAAGACTTCCGATCGGGTGGCCTTGCACTATGTCAGTGCGGGCCAGGGCCCCCTGGCGGTGGTTTTTGTCCCGGGCTGGTTGATGCCGGGCGATGTTTTCAAGCACCAAGTCGCGGCCTTGTCAGAGCGCTATCGGGTTGTGGTTCTGGATCCCCGCGGCCAGGGACGCTCTCAGGTCAAGGTGCGCGACATGTCGGCCGAGCGACGCGCCAATGATGTCAAGGAGTTGGTTGAGCACCTCGGCTTGAACGACTATGTGCTGGTGGGCTGGTCCTTGGGCGTGATGGAGATTTTGGAGACCACCACTCGTCACCGTATGCCGGGCCTGCGCGGGATGGTCTTGATCGACAACTCGATCGGTATGGGGCCAGCCCCGACTCCCTCAGGCAAGCGGGCAGGTCGGCCGCTGCAAAAAGAATCGTTTCGACGCTATGTCAGTGATTTTTCGCGCGCTATCTTCAAGCGCCCGCCGCAGGATGGTTTGGTCGAGCTGATCGAGCGCTCGGCCAGCCAGCTCGAGCCTTCCGTAGCCTGGCGTTTGCTCGACAAACCCCATGCCCGTGAGTACTACAAGCAAGCGGTGCTGGCAGCCCGGGTCCCGCTCTGGTATGCAATCACGCCACGCTTTTCGGTGCAAGGTGAGGAGTTGCTTGGCCAACGCCCCCAGGCTGTGGTGACGGTCTTCGAGGACGCAGGCCACGCTCTTTTTGTGGATAGTGCCGAGGCCTTCAACGCAGGACTGCTCGATTTTTTGTCGCGTCTTCGCTGACGGTCTTCAGGGCACCCAGCGGCCTCACAGGCGCAGCCATTTCACAAACGCTTTGGCCATTTCCTGGTAGCCCAGGGGCGTGAGATGGATCAGGTCGCGCGCCATCCAGGGTGGGTTTTGCTTCATCAGTGCATAGGCGCCGCCAGCCTTGCGCATTTCCATCGACAAGTCCCAGGTGACACACTGGTGGCGCTGGCCGACCTCTCGCTGGATCTTGGCCGTCTCCATATGTCTGTGCGGGTAAGTCTTGAGGTCGTATTGGGTTTGCACCACCCTGCGTGTCTTGCCATTTTTGCTCTTGATCGTTTTTCGCACCTGAGTACTGGTGACGCGATCGCCCGGCGTGATGAGAATACACATGGACTGTGGCAGTACGGTACGCATGGCCTGCAGTGTGCTTTCAAATCGCATCCGATAGTCGTGAGGGTCCCACTGCGCACCGGTGACATCGTTGGTGCCATAAGCCAATATCACCAGATCGTAAGGTCGTTGGGTCACGGCTTGTTGCAATAAATCGCTTCGCACGTGGGTCCAAAACGCCCCCGAGGCACCGGTGATACCGAAGTTGTCGACCACCAAGCCCTGTTCATCGTCAACATAGACCCCAAGCAGGCCGATGGATTCCTTGCCCTGTGCGATCAGCTTGAGGCGACTGATGTCAGCCGGGGCCTTGATTTGCAGGCTGCCCAGGGCCTGCGGCCCAGCGGTATCCACCACCGTCAGCAGCGTGCCATCCACCAGCACATCCATGAGCCCTCCGCCCGGCTGCCGTAGGTAGTGCACGGTCACCGATCGCGCGGCATTGTTGGGATGGGCTGCGGCCAGATCGATCTCGAGCGAAGCGCCGCTTTCCCGGCTGCTGAGCAGGAACAGGCCCAGCCCCGCGTTGATCGTCTCCGATCCCGGGGCCCGCGGTGCCAGTTCGTTTTGCCACTTGCCCTGTCGGCACAGGGCTTGGACAGGCAGCCGAAGTCCGGCCAGACCGTAAAGTAGGTTGACGTGGCCGGCCCCGCCCGAGCCGTAGCGCGTCTGCATCTGTTTGCGCACTTCGGAAACGAAGAATTCCGCCGCCATATGGCTACCGCCCCAAATGCCCACCCGGGCCAGGCGCGTATCGGCAGCCTCTTTGAGGCGCTGATGCAGGATCCGTAGCCATTCTTCATGAGGCAGGCCTCTGCGCAGGTCATCCAGAGTCGGAGCGGGCAGGGCCAGCTGCCGCATTTCGCGCTCCTGCTGTTCGCTCAGGGGCAGTTCCTCCTCGTCCGATCCGGCTGGCGCTGGGCCGCCATCGCTGGGGCGAATCACCGCCAGCGGCGTGCGCTGCGGCTTGGGGCACTTGAAAGGCGGCAGAGACAGCCCGCCACTGACCTGCAGGCTTTGGTGCAGGCTGTCTGCGCCTGTAGGGCTTGGAAAGACGACCGGAGCCGGCGACGGGCTGGCAGTCCCATGGGCCTGGCCTTCCTGGGCGAGCGCCAGGCCAGGCCAGGCCGTCACCAGGCTGAGCATGATTACTTTGAAACTGGTCCTCATCGGCCGCCTCGCTGCTGCTCGTAGGCTTCGATCAGAGCCCTGGAAAAGCCCTGACCGATACGGTTGAGGCCCCGTTCCGTCAAGTGAACCAGATCGGTCCAGGCCAGGCCCTGATCGAGCCATCGCGCAAACGAGTCCTTGCCGCCCATGAAGCCCCAGGAGTCCCAAAAGGCGCAACCTTGCTCCTGGCTCACCTGCCGTTGCAGCTCCACCATCCGCTCCATCGTGCGCTTGGAGTAGATGCGGCCACTGTCGCCCAGCGTACCCTGATCGAGTGGACTCATCACCAGACAGGCCGACTGCGCAGACCCCTGGCGCAAAGTCTGCAAAGCACGCTCGAACCCTTGTCGATAGATACGGCCGTCTCCGGAGAGGATGCCCCCATGTGAGGCATCGTTGCCGCCGATCATGAGGACGATGAGATCGGGTTTGCGCGCCTGGGTTTGTTCGGCCAAATGGGCCGCATTGAATTGCCGGAAAGAGCCGTTGGAGACACCTACAACCGCCGTGGTTTCCCAGGTGATTCCCCCCGGGGCCTCGAGCACCAGGCCGTAGAGCTCCAGACCGGGCTCACTGACCAGCACCGTACTGGCCACGATGTCGGCGTCTTGCTCGACCACCCACTGATCAAAGGACGGGTGTTCTATTCGCTTGGCGGCCACGGTGCTGCCGTTGACCTGGATGCGCAGCGAGTCGGGTTTGCGGGCCTTTTGTGCATAGACCTCAAGCCGTCGTCCCAGGGTCTGTCCTGAGCGTGCCGGGCTGACCTGGACCTGCGCTTGGTCGCGCGGCTTGGCCACGATGCCGCCCAGCCCGTAGCGTCCCTGGTTACCGCCGTTGAGGATGGTGTAGATGTCCCATGCTCCGCTTCGGTTGATACGTACATCATCGCGCCGCATCCATCGGGGGTCCATGCCAGCTACGAAAAATCCCGGTCCGCCATCGCCAAATTGAGCCTTCAGTTGGCCTCTGACGGTTTTGGCGATACCGTCGCCAGCCAATGTGGAGTCGCCGTAGTGGAGAACGCGCACAGGTGTGGCCCTGTCGGCGCGATCGAGTGCCTTGAAGAAGGGCTTGAGGTATTCGGCGCCTTCAATCGGTAGCAGCGCGAGGTTGCGGTTGACTGCCGAGCCCGAGACGGGAGCCGGCGCAGGGGTGGGCCTGACCGTAGGGGCTCCGGCTTGACCAGAGGCGGAAGGCCGGCCGGCACCTGTTGGCGTGTCCGAGTCAGTGGGGCTTTGCGCGAGCGTTGTCCCCGCGGAGCGGGTCGCCGGGGCCGGAGCCGGAGCCGAGGCATCGGTCTCGGCTTTCGTTGCTTGCGCTTGGGTCGGCTGTGCCGGCAGGTCGATGCCGATCGGTCCGAGTACGCGAGTCGGTCGCAGCAGTTGCAGGGGGTCAAAAGCGTAAAGCGGCAGCACGGCGCACAAAGCCACGAGCATCACCCTGATCAGGTGGGCTGCAGCTTGTTTGTCGACCTCGTTGGCCTGCGCCATGGCTCTAAAAATTCCTGTAGATGAAAGCCAGGGCCTGGCCGTCGGACAAGCGGGCGCCCAGCATCAGCACCGCAGCGATCAGCAGTCCCTGCACGAGGAAGGGGCCCCGCTCAAAGGCTCGCTGGACCGGTATTTTCCAACGATGGGGCATGAAGCAGCCGACCAGGCCCACCGCAAGGCAGATCCAGAAGGCCTGACCGAATCGCGGCCAGTTGCTGTACTCCGAGTGCAACAAGCTGTTCCAAAGCAGGGCGGCATCCTCGAAGGTCGGGGTCTTGAACAGAATGCGCGCCAGCACCACGAAGGAAAAGGTCAGTAGCCATCCGCTGACGCTGGCTGCCATGGAGTGCTGCTGGCTCCACTGCTGCCAGCTTACCTGTTCGCGCATCCACCGGTAGAAGCACACCGCCATGCCATGCAGGAGACCATAAATTAAAAAATTAGCGGTCAGTCCATGCCATAGCGCCAGCAGAACGATGGAGATCATGACGTTACGGTAGATCTTCCAGCGCACCACCCGATTGCCCCCCAGGGGGCGGTACACATAGTGACCGACCCAGCTCGACAGGCTCATATGCCAACGCCTCCAATAATCGGCGATCGAGGTGGCCTGGTAGGGGCGATCAAAGTTTTCGGGCAGCTTGAGCCCCAGCAAGCGGGCGCTGCCTATCACGACATCGGTATAGGCTGAAAAGTCCAAAAACATCTGGACCGTAAAGGCCAGAATGGCCACCATGATTTCGCCAGAGGAAAAGGCCTGCGGGTCGGTAAAGACGGGATGGACGCCTGCCTTGGCTATCAGGTCGGAGAGCACCAGCTTCTTGAACAGACCCTTGAAGATGCGCCATAGCCCGGCTCGCGTATCGTCCGTGCTAACGGGTCTGCGCTCCATCAACTGGCTCACGAAGTCCGAGGCCTTCAAGATGGGCCCGGCGGCCAAGTGGGGGAAGAAGCTCATGTACACCCCGAAGTGGCGCCAGTCGGCTGTGGGCACTTGCTTGCGATAGCTGTCCACGGTGTAACTGATGGCCTGGAAGGTCATCACCGACAGGCCCAGAGGAGGCGTTGTGTGGGTCAGTAGGTCCTGCGCCAGCGTATCGGCCCAGTTCCCCGCCAGGCCCGCCAGCAAGAGCTTGTAGCTCAGAAGAGGCAAGGCCAGCAGAACAATCAGGGCGGTCAGCAGCGCCTGTGACGGATCACCGCCGCGCTCCATCAGTCGGCAGCCCAGCCAGCACAGCAGCATGAGCGCGCATACCAGAAGCAGGTCCAGGCTGGCCTTGAGTTGTTCGGCCGGACCGGCCAGCACGACCTCAGCGATCAGTGTGAGGGCGCCGGCGGCCAGGAGCAGCATCAGCCTTGCGCGTTGACTCTCCAGGCTCAGGTAGATCGCTGCCAACAAGGGCAGCAGCAGCAGGCCGTTGGAGGAGATCACATCGGGCTGCCCACTAGCCTTTTCGTCGGGCCAGGATTAACGCGTAGCTGCCCCCTTTGAAATACCCCACGCGAAAGGCCAGCGGCCGTATGTCTTTGTTCTCTGAAAACGCCTTGACCAGGTCACGCTGGTAGCCTCCAAAGGCACTGTGGGTGCGCTCGAGTTTGCCAAACAGCGTCAGGTTGTACTTTTCCTGAAGTTGGTTGTAGCGGATACCCGTTTCATCCTGGATGATGAAGGGCGAGCGGTCGACCAGATTGCGCGCAATGATGGAAAAACCCTTGTTCTGAGGCAGATGCGAGGCCGCTTTGAGTAGCGCCGGATGGGCTGAAGCCTGCTCGACGAACTTTTGGTGGCCCGGCTGACTGCTCAGACCTTTGTCGGACAGATCGATGCGCAGGTAATCGACCACCACGGCTTCTCCGGCCCGATTGAGCCGGAATCGCACCGAGCGCCAGCTGCTCTCTCGCGGGTCCAGCTCCTCGATCTCGCCCTGCCCATTGACCGCGATGGGCACCATGCTGCTGACTGTCAGCCCCTTGAGCTGAAAGAAGGTGCTCAAAAAGGTAGAAGCGCCTATTCGAACCTGATTGGTGTGTAGATATTTGTCCAGATATTCAGTGACAAAAAATCCGCTCTGGCCGTATTTGCCCCAGGCCTCGGTGAGCACCTCCAGGGTCTGCCGGGCCGCTTTGGGCTTGAGTTCGGCCAGATGGATCGGGCGCTCGGCTGCCTGCATGGCCACCAGGATGTAGCGCTTGGCCTTGGGGAATAGTTGACTGACGGTCGAAAAATCAGGGCCCGAAAAGGGATAGAAGACCGTGTCGCTGAAGGCGGGAACCTCCCGGTCGGCCCAGGCCTGCATCGGCTCACCGATTTCGCTGCGGTATTGTTGCCAGTTGCGTTGCACTGCTTGCGAGTAGATCTTCCAGGTGGTAGCGTCGAGTTGGCTGGGAAGCCCGCCGGCTGGCGCCTGCCCGGCCAGCAGCGGCAGGGCCTCGGGGCTTTGCCCCTGTGCACTCAGGCTCAGGATGCCCAGTGTCAGTGCAAGTAGAAGTTGTGCGCCGGGGCGCCGCGAGGGCCTGTGCATATTGACAATCATGATTCGGAAAAAAGTGAGGGGCTTACAAACTAGGCCCGGGGGCTGAATCGGCTGGCGCGTCCATCACGCGCCTGGCGCCGGCAAACCGTTTTTGGTAGTAGCGTGTGTCCATGGACTCAATGCTCACAGTCTGACCGCGCCGCGGCGCATGGATGAAATGCCCTCCCCCGATGTAAATGCCCACATGGGAGAGTCGCGCGAAGGTGTGGAAGAACAGCAGGTCGCCGGGTCTGAGCTCGGCGCGACTGATGTTTTCAGATCGATGAAACAGGTCACGTGGCACCCGCGGCAGGTGCACCTGCAACTGATTGAAGACGTAATAGACCAGGCCGCTGCAATCAAAGCCGCGCGTCGGATCGGCCCCCGACCAGCGGTAGGGAATGCCGATCAGGGTCTGTGCCAACTCCACGGCGGGATGGCTGGCCGTGCGCGGCCCCCTTGCCTCTAGAGGCTCCTCGGCCCGGGTGGTCAGGGCCGGCACCAGCATGGCCAGGCCGATCAGAAGGATCGTAATTTTGCGTCTGATAGCAAACATCCCACCATTTTAGAGGATGCACGCGGATGGACAGGGTCAGTACTACACTGGCTTTTTGGCCCCATGGAGGAAGCAGTGTCCCCGCCGCTTTTGCAAGACATCTTTGAAGCACAGGGCGCGACGGCGCTGGCCTGGCGCGGGTCATCGGCCCTCGACAGACGCCGGCGCATCGCCCGCTTGCGAGAGGCCGTACTCGATCGTCGTGAGGACTGGTACCGCGCGGCGCATGAGGATTTTGGCAAGAGCGCCGGCGAGGTCGATCTGGGCGAACTGTTGCCGTTTTGCTTGGAGGCCAATTGGGCCCTGCGTCATCTCGATCGCTGGATGCGGCCGCGGCGAGTCCGTCCTACCTGGATGACGATGGGAACCCGGGCCGAGGTGCAGTTTCAGCCGCGTGGGCGCTGCTTGATCATCGGCCCTTTCAATTACCCGATCAATCTCACCCTCAGTCCGTTGGTTTCGGCCCTCGCGGCGGGCAATACGGCTATCGTCAAGCCCTCCGAACTCACACCGGCAATGTCAGGCCTGCTGGCGCAGGTGATTGCCGGCGTGTTTGCCCCGCAAGAGGTGGCTGTGTTTGAGGGATCGGCCGAAATGGCCCAGGCCTTGCAGGAGTTGCCTTTTGATCATATTCACTTCACCGGCAGCACCGCAGTCGGCAAAAAGGTGATGGCTTCGGCCGCCCGTCATTTGGCCAGCGTGACTCTGGAGCTTGGCGGCAAGACCCCGGCTGTCGTCGATGCCAGCGCCGACCTGCTGCTGGCTGCCCGCAACATTGTCTGGGCCAAGTTTGCCAACGCCGGTCAGACCTGCATTGCCCCTGATCATGTTTTTGTTCATGCGTCGGTCAAGGATCGCTGGATTGAGCTTTGCCGGCAAGAGATCGAGAGGGCCTTTGGGTCTGCGCTGGCCGAGCAGGAAAAAGGTGGCGTACTCGCCCATATCGTCAATCAGCGACATGCCGGGCGTCTGCGTGGCTTGCTCGAGGACGCCGGCCAACGCGGGTCGCGCGTGCTGTTGGGAGGGCAGGTCAGCGAGCAATCGCCTTTTATGCAGCCCACCTTGCTGACCGAGCCCAGCCCCGATGCGCGCCTGATGCGCGAGGAGATATTTGGCCCGCTGCTGCCAGTGCTGAGCTTTGAGCGGATCGATACCGTGGTCGATCGTATCAACGCCAGTGCCAAGCCTCTGGCACTTTATGTTTACAGCCGAACCCCTCGCCATGTGCAGCAGCTGGTGAGGCAGACCAGTTCAGGCGGGGTGTGTATCAACCATGCGCTGATCCACTACATACACGGCCGTTTGCCCTTCGGTGGCGTTAACGATTCCGGTCTGGGGCAGTCGCGCGGCTTTTTTGGCTTCCGGGCCTTCAGCCATGAGCGATCGGTGCTGCAGGCCCGCTGGGCCTGGCTGGTCAAGTGGATGCAGCCGGGCCTCGTGCCCCCTCTGATGCGACGCTTCGTGCGCTGGGGCTGGCGCTACTGGTGAGGCCCCGACCGCTGGCCGGCCGCATCCCCCGGCGCCTGTGTCATAATTGCGCCCTCGCGCGGCTGTAGCTCAGTTGGATTAGAGTACTTGGCTACGAACCAAGGGGTCGTGGGTTCGAATCCTGCCAGCCGCGC
>CAZCSD010000086.1:0-8715 GCA_964501235.1 uncultured Polaromonas sp.
CCCAGTGTGGCTGGTCGTTCTCTCAAACCAGCTACAGATCGTCGGCTTGGTAGGCCTTTACCCCACCAACTACCTAATCTGACATCAGCCGCTCCAATCGCACAAGGTCTTGCGATCCCCTGCTTTCATCCGTAGATCTCATGCGGTATTAGCGTAAATTTCTCTACGTTATCCCCCACGATTGGGCACGTTCCGATGCATTACTCACCCGTTCGCCACTCGTCGCCAGGTTGCCCCGCGTTACCGTTCGACTTGCATGTGTAAGGCATGCCGCCAGCGTTCAATCTGAGCCAGGATCAAACTCTATAGTTCAATCACTGCAATAACTCTCCGTCCGAAGACAGAAAGAAACTCATAAAAACGGAATTGAAGTGAACTTCACTTCTATTTCTATGAGCGTTTAAGGTCATCTGAGACCTGGCCGCCGCTTTCGCGGCAAGCCTGGCAGTCGCCTTCAAACGCCCATACTTATCGGCTGTAATTTGTTAATGAACCCCAGAAGCCAGAGCCTCCCGCCATCGCTTTTGGGCGATCCGCAGGTCGTATTGACTACTTGCTTCTAAACTTCGCAGCGATCAGCGAAGCCCGTCAGTATACACCGAATTTTTTGTCCCTGTCAACACCTGCCCGAAGACTTGCTGAAGAAACTTTTTCGGCTTGCCCGGCAGCAGCGATGGCCGCCAAGCTCTGACCTGACTGACTGTCGGAACCGAACTCTTCGGTGCCGCAATCAGCAGAGCCCAAGACTATAGCACGCTTTTTCCGCCAAACACAAGTCCGGCGAAAAAAATTCGGCCATGCAGGCGCTCGGCCCGAGCCCGGGACCGCTCCCCGGCGCGACACCAGCGCCCTCCCGCGCGAGCGGGCAGGGGCCGGGGTCGCGCCTCATAATGCCGCTCTGCGCCATGGCTCTGATCACTCTCATCGACGCGTCTTTGGCCTTCGGGCACGACCCACTGCTGCAGAACGCACACTTTGCGCTCGAAACTCGCGAGCGCATCGGCCTGATCGGGCGCAACGGCTGCGGCAAGTCTTCGCTACTGCGGATTCTGGCCGGCCTGGAGCGCACCGACGATGGGTCGCTTCAGGTACAGCAAGGTCTACGCATCGCCTATGTCGCCCAAGAAGCTCGCCTGGACGAAAAGGACACTGTTTTCCAGGCGGTCAGCCATGGTGTGGCCGATGTTCAGCGCTGGATAGCCGCGTACCACGATGCAAGCGCTGCCAATCTGCACGAGCTGCAGTCGCGTATCGAGGCGGTCGACGGCTGGAACTGGGAGCAGCGGGTGCTGGAGACTTTGCAACGACTGCGTCTGGGGCCCGAGGCGACCATCGGCACGCTCTCAGGCGGCGCGATCAAGCGGGTCGCTCTGGCGCAGGCCCTGGTGGCCCAGCCCGATGTGCTGCTGCTCGACGAGCCGACCAACCATCTCGACCTGGACTCGATTGCCTGGCTGGAGAACTTGCTGCTGAACTTCAGTGGGGCGGTCGTGGTCATCTCCCACGACCGGGCCTTTCTCGACCGTGTGGCCACCGCCATCGTCGAACTCGACCGGGGCACTTTGCGGCGCTACCCCGGCAACTTTGATCGCTACACCACAGCCAAGCAGGTCCAGCGCGAACAGGAGGCGGTGATCGAGGGCAAGGCAGACCGGCTGCTGGCGCAGGAGGAGGCGTGGATACGCAAGGGCGTGGAGGCACGACGAACCCGCGCGAGCGCGCGTATCACTCGCCTGCTGGAATTGCGCAAACAACAGGCGCAGCGGCGATCCAGCGCAGGCCGAGTGACCATGGACATCAGCGCGGCTGAGAAAAGCGGCAAATTGGTAGCCGAACTGAGCCGGGTGAGTAAAAGCTTTGAGGAAGCCGGTGTGCGCAAGATACTGGTTCAGGATCTGGATCTGACCGTGATGCGCGGCGACAAGATCGGGCTGATCGGACCCAACGGCGCCGGCAAGAGCACCCTGCTCAAGCTGATTCTGGGCCAATTGCAACCTGACAAGACCCCAGCGCCTGGATCGGTGCGCCTGGGCAGCCGGTTGCAGATCGCCTACTTCGACCAGATGCGACAGGCCATCGAGCTTGAGGCCACTTTGGAAGATTTCATCAGCCCGGGCAGCGAATGGGTGCAGATCAACGGCCAGCGCAAACATGTGCGCAGCTATCTGGCCGACTTTCTGTTCTCGCCCGCACGCGCCCAGGCTCCGGTTCGCACCCTCTCCGGTGGCGAGCGCAACCGCCTTTTGCTGGCCCGGCTGTTTGCACTGCCCGCTAATGTGTTGGTCCTCGACGAGCCCACCAACGACCTCGATATCGAAACCATCGAACTGCTCGAAGAGCTCCTGCAAAACTTTGAAGGCACGGTGCTGCTGGTCAGCCACGATCGGCGCTTTCTCGACGGCGTGGTCACCAGCGTGCTCGCCTGTGAGGCCACAGCGGAACAGCCCGGGCGGTGGCGCGAGTATGTGGGTGGGCTCAGCGATTGGCTGACCCAGTCAGCGCGCAGCCAGGCCGCGAGCATGGAGCGACAGATAGCCCGTTCAGCGAGCCAATCATCGGGCAAGTCCACCAGCGCAGACGCGCGCGGCCAGGCACCAGAGGCCGCTACAAGCGCCGTCCCACAGCCTCGAAGTCCCTCCCTCAAGCGCAAGCTGAGCTACAAGGAGCAGCGCGAACTCCAAGCCCTGCCGCAGCGCATTGAGGCGCTGGAGGCGCAGCAAAAATCCCTCGACCAAATCCTGGCCGAGGGTTCAATCTTTGCCAAGGAGCCGCGCCGTGCGGCCGAACTGAGCGAACAGGCTGCGCAAATTGAGGAAGAGCTTCTAGAGGCGCTGATGCGACTGGAAAACCTGAGCACCTAGGGCCGGACTACACTGGGACCGGCACTGCAAGGATAGCCAAACCGGTGCAGTGCGACCCTGCCATGCCTGACCGCCGTCAAGAAGATCCCGAGGCACTGCCAAACCAGACCGACGTAGATTCGCGCGCTCGCGTGGGTGCGCCCTCGCCCTTTGCCCCGCTTGAGAACCCGGTGTTTCGCAGGTTGTGGGTGACCTGGCTGGCCGCCAATGTCTGCATGTGGATGAGCGATGTGGCCGCAGCCTGGTTGATGACCACGCTGACCCGTGAGCCGATCTGGGTGGCCCTGGTCCAGACAGCGGCCACCCTGCCGGTGTTCCTGCTGGGTCTGCCGAGCGGCGCGCTGGCTGACATCCTCGATCGGCGGCGCTATTTTCTGGCCACGCAGCTGTGGCTGGCTGCCAGCGCTGTCGCGCTGTGGCTGGCCTGCCTCCTTGAGCTGATGACCGCGTCCCTGCTGCTGGTCCTGACCTTCCTCAATGGCATCGGCCTGGCCATGCGCTGGCCGGTCTTTGCCGCCATCGTGCCGGAGGTGGTACCGCGCCCCCAATTGCCCCAGGCGCTGGGACTCAACGCGGTGGCCATGAACGCCTCGCGCATCCTCGGTCCGCTGGTGGCGGGGGCTCTCATCGCCAGCGCGGGCACAGCCTGGGTCTTTGCCCTCAATGCGCTGTTGTCAGTGGGCGCCGCGATCATCATCGCGCGTTGGCAGCGCGAGCGGATCCCAAACCCGCTCGGTCGTGAGCCGTTTTTCAGCGCTATCAGGGTGGGGCTTCAGTTTGCACGCCAGTCGACTCCCCTGCAAAGCGTTCTGGTGCGCGTATTCCTGATCTTCTTTCACTTCACCGGCCTGCTGGCCCTGCTGCCACTGATCGCCCAGGGGCTCGGTGGCGATGCAGGCGGCTACACCCTGATGCTGGCCAGCATGGGCGTGGGGGCCATCGGCATGGCGCTGATGCTGCCTCGCCTGCGACAGCGCATGTCCGCAGACAAGCTTCTGTCGCTGGGCATCGTTGCGCAGGCTGCGGTCACCGCAGCTATGGCTGTGGTGCCCAACCTGTGGCTGGCCCTGCCCATCATGTGTCTGGCGGGCATGGCCTGGCTGGCCAACGCCAACAGCCTGAGCGTCTCCGCCCAATTGGCCTTGCCCGACTGGGTGCGGGCCCGCGGCATGTCGGTGTTCCAGATGGGCATCATGGGCGGCAGCGCCTTGGGCGCTGCGGTCTGGGGGCAGGTGGCCACGGTGACCCATCTGAACATCAGTCTGCTGCTGACCGCGGCCTGCGGACTGGCGGCACTCCTGCTGACGCGCCGCCGCTGGCCGGCTGTCGGCATCGAGGAGGATCTGACCCCCTCGCGCACCTTGCAGCCGCCGGTGGCCCAAGAGCCGCCCAGCGGCCGGGTGATGGTGCAAATCGAGTATCTGATTGACCCGGCGCAGAGCGCGACCTTTCGCGCCTTGATGGAAGACAGCCGACGCAGCCGGTTGCGGCAGGGGGCCCTGGACTGGGCGCTCCTGCACGACATGGCCGAGCCCGGTCGCTTTGTCGAGCAAGTGGTCGACGAGTCCTGGACAGAACACTTGCGGCGTTTTGAGCGCATCACCGCGGCGGACGCCGCGCTGCGCGAGCGCAAGCGCGCCTTTCACCTGCCCGCCGACCCGCCGGTGGTGACGCGCTATGCCCTCGATGACCCTCGAGGTATCGATCCGCTGCGCGCCGTCGATCAGAACGATTCGTCGTCGCGCAGGTAGCGCCACTGGCCCAACGGCAGCGTTCCGAGCAGCACTCGGCCGATGCGTATGCGCTTGAGGCCGGTGACCTTCAGGCCCACCAACTCGCACATTCTTCGAATCTGCCGCTTGCGCCCCTCTCGCAGCACAAAGCGCAGCTGCTCAGGGTTCTGCCAACTGACCTCAGCGGCCTTCAAGGCCTGGCCATCCAAACTCAGACCATGACGCAGGCGCTCGAGCTGATGCGAAGGAAAGACAGCCTGAACATTTTGATGGAGGCCCTCATAACTGACCCGCACCAGATACTCTTTGTCGACCTCGGAATCCTCGCCAATGAGCTGACGCGCCAGGCGTCCGTCCTGCGTCAGCACCAGCAGACCGACCGAGTCGATATCGAGCCGGCCGGCGGGGGCTAAGCCCCGTAGCTGATGCGGCGACCAGCGCAGTGGGGCGGTGCAGGCGCCCCAACGCCGGTCGGCCTTGAACAGACTGACCGCAGGAAGATGGCCGTCCTCAGCCTGCGCACTGACATAGCCCACTGGCTTGTTGAGCAAGACGGTCACCTCGCGCGATTGCTGCTCGCGCGCCCGCGCATCGATATCGATACGGCTGTCGGCTCCGACCAGCAGCCCCAGCTGCGCCGGCCGTCCATCTACACGCACCCAGCCGCGTTCGATCCACTCATCGGCCTGCCGACGCGAACACAAACCAAGCTCAGCCATGCGCTTGTTCAACCGCACGCCGCCCGGGCCCGGTCTGTCCTGCGGGCTCACGGGCGGCCCAGGTGGAGCCGATTTTTTTTCACTCATCGCCAAAGACATCCGTGCGCAGGCGGGGCAGGTCCAGCACGCGCACCCCCCCATACTCAACCCGAATCACGCCGTGCCGCTCCAGCGTGCGCAGCGCCTCATTGACACGCTGGCGCGACAGACCCACCAGATAGGCCAATTCCTGCTGGGTGATGCGCAGCACCTCACCCACCCCGGGAAATAGAGCCGGATTGAACAGGGCCGCCAAATTACGCGCCACCCGCAGGTCGGGGTTGTTCAATCTATCGATGCCACGGGCGGCGATGAACTGAGCCAGGCGCTCGTTGAGTTGACCCATGACGAAACGATTAAAGCCGATCGAGTGATCGAGCAGCCAGTCAAAGGTCTGCAAGGGCAGGCCAGCGACCAGGCTGCGCCGCAAGGCCAGCACGTTGTAGCGGTAAGGTTCGTGCTTGAGCGCCGTGCCCTCGCCGAACCAGCCTCCGGGCGGCAGGCCGGTGAAGGTCATGGTGATGCCCTGAGCGCTGTCGGCGCTCATCTTGAGCAGCCCGTCGACCACGCCGAACCAGTAAGTCACCGGCCGACCCACACGACAGATGTGATCGCCGGGCACCGCCTGGCTCACCACCAGTTCGGCCACCGCCCGCTCGCGCTCTTCAGGCCGCAGCAAGCCCAGCCATGGGATCCCCTTGAGTTCGGCAAGCGAGGGCGGCCGACGGCGCTGATGTAGAGAGGGCTCGACCGTCATCAGGGAGACAAAACTTTCAGAGAACTGACCCAAGCAACTCGGGGGCGAGGGAAAACCCTCACATCGCCTTCCCTCGATTGTCGTCGCAACGACAACATAGCGTCAAATCCCGACATAGCATCCGACTGAAGCGCGGACCCGGATCTCGCCGAGACCGATTCGACTGGAGCAGTTTTTTCATGCAAACGACGTTCCCCAAACTTTTGCTGCAACATGCGGCGCAACGACCGAGCGCGGCGGCCATGCGCGAGAAAGAATATGGCATCTGGCAGCCCCTGAGCTGGTCTGAACTGGCGCAACTGGTCGAGCGCATGGCCGGCGGCATGTCCAAGCTGGGACTGCAGCGCGGCCAACATATGGTGGTGATCGGCACCAACCGCCCGCGCCTGTATGCGGCCATGCTCGCCGCCCAGTCCCTGGGCGCCATACCGGTGCCCCTGTACCAAGATGCGGTGGCTGCCGAATGCGTCTTTCCGATCACCAACGCGGAAGTCCATCTGGCCGTGGTGGAAGATCAGGAGCAAGTTGACAAGCTGCTGGAGATCCGGCCCCAGTGCCCCCAACTCAAGAACATCATTTACGACGATCCGCGAGGGCTGCGCAATTACGGCGAGCCCGGCCTGGTCGCCCTCGATGAGGTCATGGAGCAGGGGGCCGCCCTGACCGCCTCTGACCCTCACTGGTTCAGTCAGGAAGTGGACAAAGGTCAGCCCGACGATGTCGCGGCGATGTTCTTCACCTCCGGCACCACCGGTAATCCCAAAGGGGTTGTGCACACCCACAGCACCCTGATGGACCGCGCACAAGCTGGCGCCGAATTCGACAATCTCACCAGTGCGGAAGAGGTGCTGGCCTACCTGCCCCCAGCCTGGATTGGCCAAAACATCTTTAGCTACGCGCAGTGGCTGGTCTGCGGCTATGTGGTTAACTGCCCGGAGAGCGCCGGTACCGTCCCGATCGACCTCAAGGAGGTGGGGCCCACCTACTATTTCGCGCCGCCACGGGTGTTCGAGGGCATGCTCACCAGCGTGATGATCCGCATGGAAGACGCCAGCAGTCTCAAGCGCCGCATGTTCAAGGCCTTCATGGATGTGGCCAGGCGGGTCGGCCCGCAGCGCATGGACGGCAAATCGCTGTCCCTGATGGACGGCCTGCTCTATTGGCTCGGCGACCTGTTGGTCTATGGACCGCTGCGCAACAACCTGGGCTTTTCCCGCGTACGGGTGGCCTACACCGCCGGCGAAGCCATTGGCCCGGACCTGTTCACTTTCTATCGATCCATTGGCGTCAACCTCAAGCAGTTGTATGGCTCGACCGAAACCGCAGTGTTCGTGTGTCTGCAGCCGGACCATGAAGTGCGGGCCGATACCGTTGGCGTACCGATACGCGGGGTGGAGATCAAGGTGGCCGACAACGGCGAGATCCTGGTCAAATCGGCTGGCCTGCTCAAAGGCTATTACAAAAACCCCAAGGCGACCGAAGAAGTTCTGACGGCCGATGGCTGGTACCACACCAGTGACGCCGGATTTCTCGATGCCCAAGGCCATCTCAAGATCATCGACCGGGTCAAAGATGTCGGTCGCCTGCGTGGAGGCGCCAACGACGGGGCGATGTTCGCGCCCAAGTATGTAGAAAACAAGCTCAAGTTCTTTCCCTTCATCAAGGAGGCAGTGGCCTTCGGCGACGGACGGGACAAGGTCTGCGTGATGATCAACATCGACTTCGATGCGGTGGGCAACTGGGCCGAGCGACGTAACCTGCCCTACGCAGGCTACACCGATGTAGCCGGTAAGCCCGAGGTCTACGATCTGATTCAGGAGTGCGTGGAAAAGGTCAATGCCGACCTGGCTGCCGATCAGTTGCTGGCCGGCTCGCAGGTCAGTCGCTTCCTGATCCTGCACAAAGAGCTCGACGCCGACGACGGCGAACTCACGCGTACCAATAAAGTGCGGCGCGGCTTCATCGGCGAGAAATACCAGCCCCTGGTCGACGCACTGTATTCGGGCAAGAGCGAACAATTCATAGAGACCACGGTCAAGTTCGAAGACGGTCGCACCGGCAGTGTCAGCGCCACCTTGGTTCTGCGCGACGCCAAAACCTTTGCGCCGGTCAAAGCAGCCGCCTGAAAACGTCAGATCGCACATCGACCATGACCCAGAAAAAAATCGGAGACGTCATCCTCGACGTCAAGAACATCTCCCTGAGTTTCGGCGGCGTCAAGGCGCTGACGGACATTTCCTTCAATGTCAGGGAGCACGAGGTGCGAGCCATCATCGGCCCCAACGGGGCCGGCAAGAGCTCCATGCTCAACTGCATCAATGGGGTCTACACCCCCCAGCAGGGCACGATCACTTTTCGCGGCCGCACCTTCGACCACATGGACAGCCATGAAGTGGCGGAAATGGGGATTGCACGCACTTTCCAGAATCTGGCGCTTTTCAAGGGCATGAGCGTACTCGACAACATCATGACTGGCCGCAATTTGCGGATGAAAAGCAACATCTTGCTACAGGCGTTGCGCATCGGACCGGCCGAACGCGAGGAGGTCCGTCACCGCGAATTCGTCGAGCACATCATCGACTTCCTGGAGATCCAGGCCTACCGCA
>CAZCSD010000087.1:0-8493 GCA_964501235.1 uncultured Polaromonas sp.
CTCTGGGGCGCAAAACTTTCCGGGTCAAAAGCCTTGTCGCCCTGCGGGTTGGGCCGCCCGGTGGCGCTGATGCTGGCAAAGTCGTGCAGCTGGCGGTCCATGAGGTGTGAGGGCACGACGTTTTGCAGGGCGGTAAAGAGGTTCTCCAGCCGGCCGGGGAATTTTTTGTCCCACTCGCGCAGCATGTCGCCCACCACCTGGCGCTGCAGACCGTCCTGACTGCCGCAGAGCGTGCAGGGAATGATGGGGAACTGTCGCACCTGGGCCCAGGCCATCAGGTCTTTCTCGCTCACATAGGCCAAGGGCCGGATGACCACATTCTTGCCATCGTCACTGGCCAGCTTGGGCGGCATGCCCTTGAGCTTGGAGGCAAAGAACATATTGAGAAACAGGGTCTGCAAGATGTCGTCGCGGTGGTGGCCCAGCGCAATCTTGGTGCAGCCGAGCTCCTCGGCCACGCGGTACAAAATACCGCGCCGCAACCGCGAGCACAGGGAGCACATGGTCTTGCCTTCGGGGATCACCCGCTTGACGATGCTATAGGTGTCTTGTGTCTCGATATGAAAGGGCACCCCCAGACTGGCGAGATACTCGGGCAGCACATGGGCCGGAAAGCCCGGCTGCTTTTGGTCGAGGTTGACGGCCACCAGCTCAAAGCGCACCGGGGCGCGCTGCTGCAGCTTGAGCAGGATGTCGAGCATGCCGTAACTGTCTTTGCCGCCGGAGACGCAGACCATGACCTTGTCGCCCTCTTCGATCATCTGATAGTCCACGATGGCGCGGCCCACTTCGCGGCACAGGCGCTTTTCGAGCTTGTGCTGCTCGCGCTCGGCCTTTACCTGACCGTCGGGGGTGATGACAGACGACATAGAGCTCATGCGACGGGGGGCTTGATGGCAAAGACTTCACAGCCGACGGCCTCGCAATCGTCGTAGACATCGGGCTTGGCGGTGGACACGCGCGCGGCCTGCACTTTGGGATGCGCCAGCATGCGCTGCAGCACATCATCGCAAAGGGTTTCCTGCAAATGGATGTGGCCGCGATCGACCCGTTCACGGATTGCGCTGCGGATGAAGTCGTAGTCGACCACCTCGTCGAGCTCATCGGCCCGGGGGGTGGACAGTGCCAGCGGAATGTAGAGGTCCACATTGAAGAGTACGCGTTGCTCACGCGTTTTTTCAAAGGCATGCACCCCGATGTTGATGCTGACCTCGTAATTGCGCAGAAACAGACGCCTGCAGGTCGTGGCCAGCGCTGCGCTGGAGTCGCGGTTCATGGAGAGAGTCCTTTGAGCAGATCGTCGACGACGAACATGATGTCCCGAGGCAAAGGCACCAAATGCTGCCCGTTGTCCACACTGAGCACGGTTCCGGTGATGCTGGCGGTGCTGGCCAAAAAAAGGCAGGCGCGCGCCACATCGAGCGGGTCGGTCGGTCGGCGCATCAGATTGGCCGAGGCCGCCTGCCGGAAATTATCGGCGCTTTGGGGGCCGCTGAGGTACATCAGGCCCGGTGCCACGCCGCACACCCGCAGGCGCGGCGCCAACGACTGCGCCTGTAGCGCCACCGCCCGTTCCAGCGCCAGCTTGCTGACGGTGTAGCTGAAATAGTCCGGATTGAGGTTGTAGACCTTCTGGTCGAGGATATGCAGGGCGCAAGCCTGAGCACCGTCGGGCACCAGGTCGCGCGCCATCTGGCGGGTCAGCAGCAGCGGGGCCAGCAAGTTCACCTGCAACTGCTGCAGGGCCTGCGCTGAGGTGAAGTCCAGGCCGGTGTCATCCATGAAGGTCGAGGCGTTGTTGACCAGCGCCTCGAGCCTGTCGGTGTGGCTTTGCACCCGCGCCATCAGTGCCCGGCAGCCGGCCTCGTCCTGCAGATTGCCTTGCACGGCTTGGGCGGCATGGCCGTCGGTACGCAGTTGTCCCACGAGTTGGTGCGCCGCCTCGCCCGAGCGGTCGTAGTGGCACAGCACCTGCCAGCCCGACTGCGCAAACAGCGTGGCAATGCAGGCGCCCAGTCGGTGGGCAGCTCCGGTGACAAGAACGGTTTTCATGGGCGGGAGGGCTCGGGCGGCGACAATGCGGGTCCGAGATGCACAGTGTAGCGAGCCCCCTTCCACCCGACTTGTCGCGGGCCATCGCCCAGGCCGGCGGCTGGCTGCCCTTTGACGCCTTCATGGCCCAGGCCCTCTACGCCCCGCTCTGGGGCTACTACAGCGCCGACAGCCGCAAGTTTGGCTGGATGCCTCGGTCAGGCAGCGACTTTGTCACCGCCCCCGAACTCTCGCCGCACTTCGGCCGCACGCTGGCCCGGCAAGTGGCCCAGGCGCTGGAGGCCACCGGCGTGCGGGAGGTGTGGGAGTTTGGCGCCGGCACGGGAGCGCTGGCGCAGCAGCTGCTGCAAGCACTCGATTCGCTCGGGGCCTTGCCCGATCGCTATGTCATCGTTGATCTGTCGGCCACGCTGGAGCAGCGCCAGCGCGAGGCCCTGGCGCGATGGTCGGGCCGGGTGCAGTGGCTGCATCAACTACCCGAGCGCATGGAGGCGGTGGTGATAGGCAATGAGCTGCTCGATGCCATCCCGGTCAAGCTGCTGGCGCGCAAAGCCGGGCTGTGGCATGAGCGTGGGGTGGTGAGGGCCGGCGACCAATTGGCTTTTGAAGACCGCATCACTCCCCTGCGTCCTGATGTGGAGGTGACCGGCACGCACGACTATGTGACGGAGATCCATCCGCAGGCCGAGGGCTTTGTCCGCACGCTGGCCCAAGCCCTGCACCGGGGTGCGGCCTTCTTCATAGACTACGGTTTTCCCGAGGCCGAGTACTACCATCCCCAGCGCCATATGGGCACCCTCATGTGCCACCAGGCGCATCAGGCCGACACCGATCCTCTGACCCAGGTGGGGCTCAAGGACATCACCAGCCATGTCAACTTCACGGGCATCGCCCTGAGCGGCCAGGACGCCGGGCTGCAAGTGCTGGGCTATACCAGTCAGGCGCACTTTCTCATCAACTGCGGCTTGCTCGACGGCGCAGGCGATCTGCCCTTGAGCGAGCGGGTGATGCTGCAAAAGCTCATCCATGAGCACGAGATGGGTGAGTTGTTCAAGGTCATCGGTTTTGCAGCAGACACACCGGCTTGGCCGTACAACGGTTGGCAGGCTGTGGGCTTTGCCTCCGGTGACCGGTCACACACCTTGTAGGCCGCTCATGCTGCGCTGGATGATCATCATCTTCCTGGCCCTGGTGGTTCTGAGCTGGCTCACCCCCTGGCTGAACAAGCTGGGCGTGGGCCAGCTGCCCGGTGACTTGCGCTTCAAGCTCTTTGGCCGCCAGTGGTATCTGCCCTTTGCCAGTACCGTGTTGCTGAGTTTTGTCGTGACTCTGATTTCGATGGTGATCTGAGCGCGCGCTGAAAAGCCCGCTGCTTAGCCCTCCAACACCTTGAGCGCATCGGCCCTGGCTTGATGCACAGCCTGTCCAATGCGCGGCCCGCTGCGACCTTCGGCCTGCGCCTTAAGCGCTACTTGATCGCTGGGCACAGCCTGTGCCAGGGCCAGCGCGTGCAGCAGACGGTCGCGCTGCGGATAGGGCTCGTCTTGGCGACCGAGACGACCGCGCGAATCGCACCAGCAGGCCAGAAGGATCTCCTCGAAGCGCTGGGGCTTGCGAAACGCATCGCAGCGCTCGAGCAGGCGCACCAAAGCTGCCGCTCCCAGCCCCAGACTTTGATGGACATGACCATGCTCGCGGGCAACCACCTCGGCCAGTTCGCGGCAGGCCGTGGGCACCCGAAGACGTTCGCTCAATTGCCCGATCAGCCGCACGCTGCGCGCCTCGTGAGCAAGGTGGCGCGGCCATTGTTCGCGCGGCGTCAGGCCTTTGCCCAGATCATGGCCCAGGCAGGCAAAGCGCACCGTCAGGGGTGCGGCCATGCGGGCCGCTTGATCGAGCACCATCATCAGATGCACCCCGGTGTCCCCCTCGGGGTGATGTTCAAGCGATTGCGGCACGCCCCAGAGCCGGTCCACCTCGGGCATCAGCCGGGCAAGGGCCCCGCACTGGCGCAGCACCTCAAAAAAGCGCGAGGGCCGTGTCTCCATGAGAGCGCGCGAGAGTTCCTGCCACACCCGTTCAGGCACCAGAGCGTCGACCTCGCCACTGCCCACCATCTCGCGCATCAGGGCCAGGGTGGGCGCGGCCACCGAAAACCCGGGCAGTCGCGCGGCAAAGCGCGCCACGCGCAGGATCCGCACCGGGTCTTCGCTGAAAGCCGGCGAGACATGGCGCAGCAGCTGGGCCCGCAGATCGGCTTGTCCGCCATAGGGGTCCACGAGCTGCCCCTGATCGTCCAGAGCCATGGCGTTGATGCTCAGGTCACGCCGCGAAAGGTCTTCCTCGAGCGTGACCGAGGGATCAGCGTCAATGGCAAAGCCGCGATAGCCCGGCGCGGTCTTGCGCTCGGTGCGGGCCAGCGCGTATTCCTCACGCGTCTGCGGATGCAGGAAAACCGGGAAATCCTTGCCGACCGGCAGATAGCCCTGGGCCAGCAGGTCTTCGGCGCGCGCGCCCACCACCACCCAGTCGCGGTCCTGCACAGCCAGCCCCAAGAGGCCATCGCGCACCGATCCGCCGACCTGATAGATCTTCATGGCGCCAAGTGTAGGGGCGGTGGTTCAGCGCGCGCCCCGTCGCAGCGATGGAGCCTTGCCTAAAGGCGCCGGCCCGCCCGATAGGCCCCCAAACCGCCCCGCCCTCCGAGGCCGCTCAGATAGGCTGGCGCGATGGCCTGGACCGAGGACGCCTGCACGCCCAGATCGGCCAGTCCCGGATACCGGCCCGTGGCCACATTGGGCACGCGCAGAGACGCCAGGTTGTCACGGCTGAGCAAGGGCTCACCGGGCAGCAGTTCCATCAGGCGCGCCTGCACCCGGGCCAGTGCATCGGGCAGCGGCCAGACCGCCCGGCCCCGCCCGCCTGCCACGCCGGCCCATCGGCCGGCCCACTGCACCAGTTCGCGCAGGGTGTAGACCTGCGGACCAGTGGCCTCGTAGATGCGGCCCAGGCTGCCCGTCTCATGGGGCCCTTGCAGGCAAGCGACCACCGCGCTGGCCACATCTTCCACCCAGACCGGTTGCAGAAGCGCCTGCGCTCCCGCCAGGGGCACGAAGGGCGCGAGCCGCTGCAAGCGTGCAAAGGTGTTGAGAAACCGATCCTCGGCCCCAAAGATGACGCTCGGGCGAATCACCGTCAAATCCAGGTTGGCCTGATGCAGCAGCTGCTCGCCCTGGGACTTGCTTCGCAGGTACATCGAGGGCAGGCTCTCGGGGTGCGCCTCGTCGACGCCCAGCGCGCTGATGTGCACCACTCGCCGCACGCCCGTCTGCGCGCAAGCGTGGGCCAGCGAGCGGGGCAGGTCCACATGCACTCGGTCGAAGGCGGCCTGCGTCCCCTGAAGAATCGCTATCAGATTAACCACCGCATCATGACCGGCAAGCAGGCGGGCCAGCTGCGCTGGATCGTGGACATCGGCCTGGACCCCCTGTACCTGGGGCAGCGTGAGCACCGCCGCCGCGTGAGGCAGCCGGCGGGTGGGGACGGTCATCCTCAGGCGCAGTCGGGCTAGTTTCTCGCACACATGGCGGCCGACAAAACCGCTACCGCCCAGAAGCAAAACGTTTTTCAGCATGGCCTGATTGTGCCGCGCCGAAGACGGCGCCCCCGACCCCATTGCCTGGCAGGCTCAGGGCATCTTGCTGTCGATGGGCGGCGCGCCGGCTTCCCGGGGACCAACGGTGCCCAGGCGCTCGCGCAAGGATTGGGCTTGGCCGGTCAGCAAAGCGGCGTAGACGGTGGCATTGGACAGCACCTTCTTGACATAGTCGCGCGTCTCGGCGAAGGGCACGTTCTCGGCCCAGATCGCGCCTTCGAGCACAGGGCCATCGCGCCAGCTGCGAGGCCGTCCGGGGCCGGCGTTGTAGGCCGCTGCAGCCAGGGCCATGGAGCCGCCAAAGTCGTCCAGCGCACGCTTGAGGTAGGCAGTACCCAGCAGGATATTGGTCTCCCGATCGTTGATCTGGTTGGGCGTGTAAGTGTTGAGCCCGATATGCCGCGCCGTCTCGCGGGCGGTGGCCGGCATGAGCTGCATCAGCCCCGAGGCGCCCACATGCGAGCGTGCGTCCATGATGAAGCGGCTCTCTTGCCGGATCAGGCCATAGACGTAGGCCGGATCCAGCCCGATCTCGCGGGTGCGCTTGAGCACGCTTTCGCGCAGCGGGGTGGGAAAGCGCTGTTCGATATCGATTTCACTCCTCGTGCGCTCGCTGGTGTTGATGCAGCGGTCCCACACTGATCGCTCGCAGGCCAGATGCGCGGCGGCCAGCAGTTCGCGATCGCTCAGGCCGCCCCTGCGATGCAGGCTGATGCTGTAGTTCCATTCGCGCACGCCATCGCTGCGCAGGCCGATGGCAATGGCATGCAAGGCCCGCTGCAGGCCGGGGTTCTGCCGCGCAGCCTCGCGCTCAGCGGGCGTGGGAGGCGCGGCCCGCGGAGGCAGGCTGATGCGCTGGCCCAGCTCCTCCAGGGCCAGTTGCTCATAGAAACCGCGCACCGAGGCAATCGACTGCAGCATCACCAGGGCCTGTGCGCGCTGGGGCGCGAGGGCCGCAGCGGTCGACCCGGGCGCGGCCGACAGCGGTCCGGCATGAAAGCCAGGCGCCGCGTCGGTGGAGGTGCCGGTAGCACTGGGGGCCATCCCCGCTGTGGCCATAAGGGCCCGGGCGCGCCAGTACACCCAGGCTGGGTCGCGGGCTGCCGCCGCACTGAGGGCACTGGTGGCTGACAAGACCACGGGCCACTGCGGCCGGCTGCCAGCCCGCAGGGCCGCGCGCACCTTCCAGCCGAGCATGTCATCGCTGAGGTCGGCGGGGTTGCTCACTTGCGCGTAGTACTCCAGCGCCTCGCGATCGAGCCGCATGGCCGCGCGCCGGCCCAAGCTGCCCCAGACCCAGTTGCGTTCTTCAGCATTGAGTTGCGGCCCCCATTTCTTGCGCAGCTGGTCGACGGCGGCCGGCAAGTCGCTGGTGGACAGGCGCAGCAGGGCCAGGGTGACGAGTTCTCGGCGCTGTCGCAAGATCGCGAGGGATTTTTCGCGCAGGAAGCGCCCTGGATCGGTCAAGACCTGCGCCAGCAGAGCATCGGCATCGGGGGCGACGATGTCCACCGCCTCCCTGACCACTCGGGGGCGGTTGGATTCGATAGCCAGACGTGCCTTGCGCCAGACCTCCAGAGCCGATAGCTGGCGGTCCTGGTGCAAAGCGCGCGCCGCGCCTTTGCAACCATCGTCGGCCTCGCGCTGCGCGTGCCACAGGCGTCGCACCTCCTCGGCCCGACCGGGCCCGTCCGCATCGGGGGTGCGCAAATGCTCGATCCACAGCGCATAGCAGCGCACCTCCGGATCGTCGTTCATGCGGTAGTGCACGATTTCATTCTGAAACGTCAGCCAGTCCCGCTTTTGTCCGAGCAGCAACAGCCAGTCGTTGCGCAGCCTGTCTTCTTGGTAGGTGCCGGACCAGCGGCTCAAAAAAGCCTGCACATCGGCTGCCGGTGCGTCGGCCAGGCGCAGACGCATCTCCCAGTAGGCCGCCCACGGCTCCAGGATATGGCCGCGCACCTGCGGCAGCATCGACTGCAGTCGCGGCCGCTCACCCCGGTCGAAAGCTTGTTTGATATCCAGCATCGCCTGGTCGGCTGCTGTCAGGGCTTGGGGGGCAGGGGCTGCAGTTTGCGCGGCCCCTTGGGCTGCGCCTGTGAGCAAGGCCAGGACCAGGCCGAGTCGGGCCATGAAGTTCGGTAGCATGTGAACATTATGGACAAACAAAGCGCACGCAAAGCCCTCATCGAACAAAGGCTGAACCTGCCCGACCGACTGGAAAAAGCCGAACGGCTGCAACGGGTGCTGCGCATCTGGCTGGTGGGTCGGCCCGACACCGTCATCGGCGCCTACTGGCCCATCAAGGGCGAGTTTGATCCCCTGCCGGCCCTCTATCGCTGGCAGGAAGACGCCCTGCTTGAGCCTTCTTTGGGGGGCTGGCCCGTGACTGCCGATACCGAGCCCAAGCTGGCCACCGACAGCCTGGCCCAGCACTTGCCACGCAAGATCGGTCTGCCGGTGGTGGACAAGCAGAGCCGCACCTTGAGCTTTCATGCCTGGTACCCCGGCTGCCCGATGGAGGAAGACGCCTACGGCATCCCCAAACCCAAAGACACCGAAACCGTGACGCCCACCTTGCTGCTGGTGCCCTGCGTGGGCTGGGGGCCGGGCGGCTATCGCCTGGGCTATGGCGGTGGCTTTTACGACCGCAGCCTGGCCAGCTACACGCCCAAGCCCTTCACCGTGGGGTTGGGCTACAGCCTGGGCTGGCTGCCCGAGCTGCAAAGCGAGCCGCATGATGTGCCGCTCGACGCCATTCTCAGCGAAAAGGGCGTGGCTTGGCC
>CAZCSD010000088.1:0-7996 GCA_964501235.1 uncultured Polaromonas sp.
GGCCTGGGGCGGAATCGAACCACCGACACAAGGATTTTCAGTCCTCTGCTCTACCAACTGAGCTACCGGGCCAAGGGGCGAAAGTATAACAGAGGGGGGGCTTGGCCCTCAGCCGCCGCGCTTGCCGCGCGTCAGGTCAACACCGAGTTGTTTGAGCTTGCGATAGAGGTGAGTGCGCTCGAGGCCGGTCTTTTCGGCCACGCGGGTCATGGAGCCGCCTTCGCGGGCCAGGTGGAATTCGAAATAGGCCTTCTCGAAATCATCGCGCGCGTCACGCAAGGGCTTTTCCAATGAAAACGTCTGTACCGGCTGCGGACCGATATCGACCTTGGGGGCAAGTGACGCAGCTGCGGCAGGGCCTTGCGCGAGCGTGATCACACTGGCCATGACGCTGGCCGGGGGTTTTCTACTCAGGCCTCGATTGAGCCCCTGATCCACCGCCTGCAGAAGCTTTTGCAGGGTGATGGGTTTTTCTAAAAAAGCCATGGCGCCGATGCGAGTGGCCTCGACGGCGGTGTCGATGGTGGCATGACCGCTCATCATGATCACCGGCATGTTGAGCTGTCCGGAGGTAGACCACTCCTTGAGCAAAGTCACGCCGTCGGTATCGGGCATCCAGATGTCAAGCAACACGAGATCGGGGCGCTGACGCTGCCGCGCCGCACGGGCCTGTGCGGCGTTTTCGGCCAGCTCGACCTGATGGCCTTCATCGTTGAGGATCTCCGAGAGCAGATCGCGGATACCCAGTTCGTCATCGACCACCAAAATGTTTGCCATGAATCTGCTTTTCTTGAGAACCCGATTGACGAGGAATGGTAATGGCTGCGGGCCGTCTCAGGCAGTTGCCTCAACCGGGAATGATAACGAGACTTGCGCCCCGCGTGATTGGCCCTCGCCACTGCGGTTACCGATGTCGATACGGGCGTTGTGTTCGTCGGCTATTTTCTTGACCACCGCCAGTCCTAGGCCGGTGCCTTTGGTCTTGGTGGTGACATAGGGCTCAAAGGCCCGCTTGAGAATGTGCTCCGGAAAGCCGCAGCCGCGGTCGCGCACCAGCAGCCTGACGCGACGGCCGGCTTCGGAATATTCGGTCTGCAGCGTGACCAAAGGTCCGGGCTGCCCGGGCTCAAACACCTTGCCCTCGTGCGCATCCTGGGCGTTTTGCAGCAGGTTGTGTATGACTTGCCGCAGTTGCTGGGGGTCGCCTTGTACCCAAGGCAGCCCCGGGGCCAGGTCCAGGGCAATGGGTACCCCGCCTTGATCTTGCGGGTAAAGCTGCATCACATCGGTCACCAGCGCGTTGAGATCGACCGAGCGCAACTCGGCTTTGGGCAGACGGGCAAAATCGCGAAACTCATTGACCAGCCGCTTCATCGCATCGACCTGATCGACGATGGTCCGCACTGATTTAGCCAAGATCTGTTGCTCGGGGTCCTCCAGCTTGTCGGCCAGTTTTCGTTCAAGCCGTTCCGCAGAAAGCTGTATCGGCGTGAGCGGATTCTTGATCTCGTGGGCCAAGCGCCTGGCCACCTCGCCCCAGGCCTGTGCGCGCTGAGCCGACACCACTTCGGTGACATCGTCAAACACAAGCAGGCAGTCCCGGGTGCCGGGCATGCGGGTGCCGCGCGCGATCAGCGTCACGGCGGTGTCGGCCGATCCGCCCATGCCGCCATAAAGTTCGAAGGACTGCTGCCAGTGCTCCTGGCCATGGTCGTCCTGCTCGCGCAAGTAGGCTTCAAATTGCGCCTGCACGCCTTCGCCGAAGTCCTCGAGCCCGGGTATCTCGGCGAGCGTCTTGCCGATTTGGGCGGCCAGCGGGGCGCGCAGGATGCGGGTGGCGCCGGGGTTGCTGGAGATGATGCGTCCTTGCGCGCCAAGCACCATCACGCCTGCGGTCAGATTGTCCAAAATGGTCTGCAAACTCTCGCGCGCGGCATCGACCTGGCTCATACTGGCCTGCACCGCGCTGCGGGCATCGGCCAGTTGCTGGGTCATGTCGGCAAATGAACGGGTCAAGCCCCCGAGCTCATCGCGCGTGTTCAAGGTGGTTTTGGGGCGCAAGTCGCCGCGCGCCACCTGGCGTACGCCTTCGGCCAACAACAGCAGGGGCTTGGCCAGCTGAGTGCCCAGCAACACGGCCAGAAGCACCGCGCCAAAGACGGCCAGAAACAGCGCCAAAGTCAGCGTGCCGATGTACATGCGACGTAGACCGGCGCGGGCCAAGGCGCGTTCCTGATACTCGCGATTGGCCTCCTGCACTGCCAGCGCATTGGCCACCAGGTCGGCCGGCAGATCCTCGATCAGCTGCAGGTAGCGCGGGGCACTGCCCAGGCTGAAGCCAGGGCTGTTGACGACCACCAATGCACGCACCCGGGCACGCGGGGCCTGGGTTGAGGCCACAGGCGAGGTATCGTCGAGTCCCTCGATTTGCGTTACCACCGCCTGGCTGCGCGCCTGCCGCATCTGCTGCGAGGTGGGTCGCTCAGACTGCTGCAACAACAGGGTGCGCGTCTGGCTGGCGCTGGCCAGCGGCTGGCCCGAGGCACTCCAAAGCGTGATCTCACGCACACCGAGCTGTTCACGCAGACGCTCCAGACTCAGGCCCAGGCCAGCCTCGGGCACCTGGGCAGTCTGTTCGGCCGCCGCTCGAGCACGATTGGCCACCTCGGCCTCTACCCGCTCGAGCGTGGATCGACCCAGCTGCAGGCCTGAGGCCAGCGCCGCCTCCACGCGCACATCGAACCAGCTTTCGATAGATCGTGAGACAAACTGATACGACACGATGTAGATCATCAGGCCGGGCAGCAGCCCCACCAGGGCGAAAATGGCGGCCAGCTTAACCAGCAGCCGGCTGCCAAACTTGCGCTGCCGCCAGCGCAGACCCATGCGCACCACCGCCCACAAAATGACCAGGGCCAGCAGCGCCGCCACCGCGATATTGAGCACAAAGAGGATGGGGTAGTAGCGCTCGTAAACCTCGCGGTTGCCGGTGGCCTGGGCCAGCATGAACAGCAGCACCAGCCCCAGAGCCGCCGCCACACCCATACCGATGCCCAGCAGCCACCGCCCCCTGCGTCGCAGCCCGAGCGCGGCAGTGGCTTCGCTCACGGCCGCGCCTCCGGCGGGGACAGCTTGAGGGGCTGGCGCCGCTCAAGACTGAGCTGCCAGTCGCGCTGACCGGCAATGCCGATCTGAAAGGGCCGTGGCAATTGGCCGGCGTCTAACCGGAAACGAAAGCTCAGCAGGTGCGAGGCGCCCGCCTCGATGTCCGCAGCCTCGGCGATACGCCAGCGGGCAATGCTCTCCAGCGCGTTCACCGCATCGGCCAGGGTGTCGAAAGTCTGGGCCAGGCTCACACGCGTGGGCTGGTTCGACGCTTCGGTGCCTCCCTGACTGACGCGCCAGCGCCGCGTCAGGGGCTGATAGGCCAGTCGAATGCTGCGACTGGCCTGCGCCACCCGCTTGTCCGTCCAGTACCAGCGCTCCCGAAACACCTCGGCTTCGACGACGAAGATCAGGGCAATCCCCTTGAGCAGGGCGTCTTCGATGGCCGGCGGGACTTCGAGCTGCAGATTGGCGCTGAGGTAAATGCCATCGTCGATGCGCTCGGCGCGCAAGGCCGTCACTTCAGCGGCTTGGGCCCCAGACAGCAGCCAGCCCAGGGCAAGCACTGCCCATAACTTGCACCAGAGACTGCGCCGCGCTGGCCACTTACTGGCGATCGCCTCGCTGCAGCAGGGCGTAGAAAAAACCATCGTGCTCACACATTGCATTGTCCGGCAAGGAGGCCTGCGCCGTTCCGATGCCCGGCAGCAAATGCCCCGGCGAGGGCAGCAATTGGGCCTGCCTGTGGCGTGCAAGAAACGCTTGAACCTGATCCTGGCCCTCAGCCTTGAAAACCGAGCAGGTGCAAAAAAGCAAGCGGCCGCCCGGCCGCACCAGAGGCCATAGAGCTTGCAGCAGGCGGCTCTGTTGAGCGGCCAGCTCGGCCACATCGTCCGGCCGGCGTAACCATCGCACATCGGGATGCCGTCGCACGATGCCCGAGGCCGTGCAGGGGGCATCGAGCAAGATGCCATCAAAGAGCCGGCCATCCCACCACTGCGCGGGCTCGGCCGCATCGGCAACTTCGATCTGGGCGCGCAGACCGAGCCGGCCCAGGTTGTCTTCGATACGCCGGGTGCGAGCGGGATCGATGTCGAGCGCCAATACATCGGCTTCGGTCTGCTCGAGCAGATGCGCTGTCTTGCCGCCCGGGGCGGCGCAGGCATCGAGCAACCGCAGTCGCTCACCATTGGGGGCCAGCCCCCGCAGCAGCAACGGGGCGGCCCTTTGCGCTGCCTCATCCTGTACAGAGAACCAGCCCTGCGCATAGCCGGGCAAGGCAGCCACCGGCTGAGAGCGCAGCAGCCGCAAACCGCTGTCGCCGACCGGCTCGGCTGTAATGCCGGCCTCGTTCCAGAGCCCGAGGCACTGCGCACGGGAGACGCGGCGCGTATTGACTCGCAGCACCAGGGCAGCAGGCCGATCGCCACTGGCCAGTATGGCCTGCCAATGCGCGGGGTGGTCCTGCGCCAGGCGCTCGACCCACCAAGCCGGGTGATTCCAACGGGCCTCGGGCCCGTGCACGGCGGCCAGCAACTGCGCACGCTCGCGCAACATGCGGCGTAAGCAGGCATTGATAAAAGCAGCCTGGGCCTCGGTGGCGCGATTGCGCTTGGCGGCCTCGACCGCCTGCGCTACCAGGGTGTGTGGCGGGTAGGGCGCCGGATCGGCGACGAGCAGGGCCAGTGCGGTGCACAGCAGCGCATCGCCAGCGGCAGGGGGCGGACGCGAGGCCAGTTGCCGGCGCAGCGCCAGCGCCAACCCCAGCCGGCGCAACACCTGGAGTGACAGGGCCTGTACGCCCGGTCGCAAGGCCGGGTCGAGGGTATTGAACACAGCGGTGGTGGAGCGACCGGCGCGCACCTGCGCCAGCACCCCGGCGCTGGCCTGCAAGAGCTGCCAGAGAGCTGGGGCGCTGTGCGTCATGAAAAGGGGCCGACCTCGCGGTCGGGCCCCGGAGCGATCAGGTCAGGGAATCGGCCCAAATGTTGCTGGCCCAGCTGAGCGCATACACGCCTTCAAGCTCAGTCGGCCCGGTGCTCACGCCGCCGGAACCGGCCACCGTCTTGAAGGTCTTCTCGGCCGCCACATACTCATGCACGCTGGCCACATGGATGGCCATCTTGGGATCGATGAAGCTGTAGCAAGTGTTGGTGAGCATGGGGGCGGGGTTGATCGGCCAGCCCGAGAGCTCGGCCACGATGGCTGCTGCGGCCACCTTGGCATGGCTGTTGGCCATATGGCCGCTCTTAGGCATGGCCGGGGCAATCTGGATGGAGTCACCCAGCACATGCACATCCTTGGCCGCGGTGGACTCAAAGTTGAGATAGTTGACACCACACCAGCGGTTACTGCCCTGGTTGTTAAGACCGGTCTGCACCGCGATGGCGCCAGCGCGCATTGCGGGTAGCACATTGAGCACCTGTGCCTTGACATCGTCCTGCACATCGAATTTGATGACGCCGGCCTTGGCATCGACGGCCGTCACCTTGTGCTGGGGCCGGTACTCGATGATGCCCTTGTACTGCTCGTTCCAGACGCGCTTGAAAAGCGGTCCTTTGGACAGGACATCCTGGTTGGCATCGAGAATGAGCACCTTGCTGCGCGGCTTTTGAGCCTTGAAGTAACCGGCAATCACACTGGCACGCTCGTAAGGCCCGGGCGGGCAGCGGTAGGGAGCCTCGGGGATGGCGATGGCATAGACACCCCCATCGGGCATGGCCTCGAGCTGACGACGCAGGGCCATGGTTTCGGGGCCGGCTTTCCAGGCCTGCAGGATCTGACCTGATGCGTTGGCCGCGCGCAGGCCTTCGATGCTGTCGAACTGCAGATCGATACCGGGCGAGACGATGAGCTTGTCGTAGCCAATAGTCGCACCGCCCCCCAGGGTGACCGTTTTGCCGCGCGTGTCTATGCTTTTGGCCATATCGCGCACCACGGTCACGCCGTGACGCTGCGACAAGGCGGTGTAAGGCGTGGTGATGTCGGCCATTTGCCGAACGCCGGAGAGCACCAGGTTGGAGATGGGGCAGGAAACAAAAGCTTCCTGCGGCTCGATGAGGACCACATCAATCTTGTAGTCGGAGAGCCAGCGGACATATTTGGCGGCGGTGGCACCGCCATAGCCGCCGCCCACCACCACAACCTTGGCGCGGGCCGGAATCGAGGTGGTGGCACAGGCCGACAGGCCCAGCAGGCTCAGGGCGGCTGCGCTTTGCAGCACATGACGACGGGAGAGGGATCGGGCGTTCATGGCGTGCTCCTTATTTTTTCTGGGCGGCGAAGTAGGCGGCAATGGCATCGATCTGGGCATCGCTGTAGCCCTTGGCCAGTTGGTGCATTACCGTCGCTGGACGCGCTCCGCTCTTGAAGGCCCGCATCTGGGCGGCAATGTCGTTACGGCCGGACAAAGTGGCGTTGGCCGAACCGGCCGCCGCCTGACCGGCGGTGCCGTGGCAGTTGGCGCAGGTGGCAGCCAGTGCCTTGACATACAGGGCTTCCTGCGGGGAAACCGTCTGCGCCTGCGCAGACACCAGACTGCCCAGCAAGACCAGCGTGGCGGACCAATGGCGTAGAGTCATGAACCTGTCTCCTTGGGGGTAAAAATTGCTGCTGCCCTGAATCCGGGATTAGACCCAATGCGCGAGCTCGCCTCGAATATATCCGTTTGGAGCGGCTCGAGCTCTCGGGATCGACCCTCAGGTCTCCCGTCGGGTTTGTTCCGGCTGTGCCTCTGCAGCAGCCCATCGGTAAGCAGCAGGCTCCCGCACGGAAAACTCCGGCAGTGCGCGCAGCCTCGACAGACGAGCCACCAACACAGCCGGAAACTCCGTCACGGCCTGGTTGTAGGCCAACAAGGCGGCCAGATAAGGAACGGCTGTCAGGGCTATCTGCTCATTGGCTTCAAAAAGCGGCTGTATCAGCCCCCGCAGCGCCGAACGCGTAGCCCCCTGCGGGTCGGCAGCCCCGGACCACAGACCGGCCAGCGCTTCATCGAGGGCCTGCTCGGCCTGACTGAGCCGGGTCAGCTCGGCCGGGCCGAGACTGCGCCGGCTCGCCTCCTCTAGCGCGTTCTGGACCGCCTGCAGGGCTTGAGCGATGTCCGTGCGTTCGGCTCGTCCTAGGCCGCTGGCGGCCACACCTTCGAGCCAACGGTGCAGCATCAATTGCCGCGCCCGCAGATAGGCGTCGACCGGCGCATAGGCGGCCACCACCGCGTGGCTGAGCCGGACCAGACGGTTGTGGGCGCCGACCGCCCAGAACACGCACAACGCCGCCAGAGCAAGAAAAACCAGAGCGCTTGTGGACATAGGAAATGTCCACTTTAGCCCAGACCAACAAGGAAACGGCCCGCACCCGGAAACCGGATGCGGGCCGCGAGGGTCGCCCCCAGGGGCGCTGGGTCAGACCGTCTGCGCGGGGCTGTCTTCGCTGCCGCCGGTGGCCGCTTGCAGCTCGGCTGCCTCGGCCTCGGCAATCTGGCGTCGCTCGGCCTCGTCCATCGCGTCTTTGACCTTGCGGGCCTCGTGATAGGCCAAGCCGGTGCCCGCAGGGATGAGGCGGCCGACAATGACGTTTTCCTTCAGGCCGCGCAGCTCGTCACGCTTGCCCATGATGGCCGCCTCGGTGAGCACCCGCGTGGTTTCCTGGAAGGACGCGGCCGAGATGAAGGAATCGGTCGACAGCGAGGCCTTGGTGATGCCCAGCAGCAGGTTGGTAAAGGTTGCGGGCACCTTGCCCTCGGCCCGCAGCGCATCATTGGCATCGAGAATGGCTGAGCGCTCGACCTGCTCGCCGGCAATGTAGCTCGAGTCGCCCGGATTCTCGACGACCACCCGGCGCAGCATCTGGCGCACGATCACCTCGATGTGCTTGTCGTTGATCTTCACAC
>CAZCSD010000089.1:0-7992 GCA_964501235.1 uncultured Polaromonas sp.
CGCAACGACACGGATTTTGGCCGTGGCTGCTTTCGGGTCCGGGGCGATGTGATCGACGTGTTTCCGGCCGAACACTCCGAGCTCGCTATTCGTCTGGAGTTGTTTGACGACGAGATCGAATCCCTGACTTTGTTTGACCCACTCACCGGCCGTATTCGGCAGAAGATCCCCCGCTTTGTCATCTACCCCAAGAGCCACTACGTAACCCCGCGTGACAAGGTTTTGGCTGCGGTGGAAAGCATCAAGCTCGAGCTTGCCGAGCGTGTGGCTCAATTGGTGGAGGCGGGCAAGCTGGTGGAGGCGCAACGTCTGGAGCAGCGCACCCGTTTCGATCTGGAGATGCTGGCCGAAGTCGGTCACTGCAAGGGCATTGAGAACTACAGCCGCCATCTCAGCGGCTCGCCCCCCGGTGCGCCCCCGGCCACCTTGTGCGACTACCTTCCGCCCGATGCGCTGATGTTTCTCGACGAAAGCCACGTCATGATTGGCCAGCTCAACGCCATGTACAACGGCGATCGCTCGCGCAAGGTCACCCTGGTGGAATACGGATTTCGTCTGCCCAGCGCGCTCGACAACCGCCCCCTGCGTTTCGAGGAGTTCGAGGGGCGCATGCGGCAGGCCATTTTTGTTTCGGCTACGCCGGCGGCCTACGAGCAGCAGCGGTCCGGTCAGGTGGTTGAGCAGGTGGTTCGGCCCACCGGCCTTGTGGATCCGCAAGTGGAGGTTCGGCCTGCGATGCACCAGGTCGATGATGTGCTCGGAGAGATTCGTCTGCGCGTCGAGCGCAATGAGCGTGTGCTGATCACAACCCTGACCAAACGCATGGCCGAGCAACTCACCGATTACCTGGCCGATAACGGCGTGAAGGTGCGCTACCTGCATAGCGATGTGGACACGGTCGAGCGCGTCGAGATCTTGCGGGATTTGCGTCTGGGCGCCTTTGACGTGCTGGTGGGCATCAATTTGCTGCGCGAGGGCCTGGACCTGCCCGAGGTGTCATTGGTGGCGATCCTCGACGCCGACAAGGAAGGTTTTTTGCGGGCCGAGCGCAGCCTGATCCAGACCATCGGCCGGGCGGCGCGCAATCTCAGCGGTCGGGCCATCCTCTATGCCGATCAAATCACAGAGTCCATGCGCAGGGCCATGGACGAGACCGAGCGCCGCCGGCGCAAGCAACTGGCCTTCAACGAGGCCCACGGCATCACCCCCCGCGGCGTGGTCAAGCGCATCCGCGACCTGATCGATGGGGTCTACAGCGATAAAGGGCAAGAAGGCCGCGAAGGCCCGGCCGCCTTGCCCTTCGAAGAGCTCAGCGAAAAAGACCTGGCCCGGCGCATCAAGCAGCTCGAAAAAGAGATGCTCGAGCACGCCCGGAGTCTGGAGTTCGAGAAGGCGGCCCGGGTTCGCGATCAGCTCGCTGTCCTCAAGCAACGGGTTCTCGGCGCCGCGGGCAGCGACCGGGTTACGCCCGCAGCGTAAAAATTTTTCGTCATCCTCTTGCGGCAATCCCGAGAAAAACTGTAAAGTACACATCGCGACCGTCCGGTATTCAAGCCCAAGAAAAATACTTGGTTTCTCTGATATACTTGATGAAAACGCTCAACAAAGAAGGTCGGGGAGTTCCGCGAGCCCCAAAACGGCTCGTGAAGAGGGTGGAAAGCGTGTCGTTCGCCACGGTGGACGACGAACCTGATAGTGGGTCAAGCCATCTCTTGAAGGAGCTTGAATATGCGTCTCACAACCAAAGGCCGCTTTGCGGTCACCGCCATGATCGATCTGGCCCTGCGCCAAAGCAACGGGCCGGTCACGCTGGCTGCCATCAGCCAGCGTCAGCAGATCTCTTTGTCCTACCTGGAGCAGCTGTTTGGCAAGTTGCGTCGTCACGAACTCGTCGAGTCAACGCGCGGGCCAGGTGGTGGCTACACCCTGGGCCGCAAGGCCAGCGAAATCACCGTGGCCGACATCATCGTCTCGGTCGATGAGCCGCTTGATGCCACCAACTGCGGTGGCAAGGAGAACTGCAGTGGAGAGGGCGGCCGCTGCATGACCCACGAGCTGTGGGCGTCGCTCAACAGCCGTATGGTCGAGTTCCTCGATTCGGTCACCCTGCAAAAACTGGTCGACGATCAGCTGGCCAAGGGTTTGGTGATCGAAAACACGCCGCCGGTCAAGAAGGCGGTGTTCGCGGCACCGGCGGTCAAGCCGGTGCGGGTCAACGCCCCGAACTCCGTGTTCGCGCTCGGCGCGGCTTTTTCCAAGACCTGAGAACCAGGCGGCCTGCGGGCCGCCCCTTTACCGCCGGGGAGCCTTCGGGTCCCTGGCGTCTGGTAGTCCCTCGATTCTTATGCAAACGCCTCATTTCCCCATCTATCTCGACTACAGCGCCACCAATCCTTGTGATCCGCGCGTGGTCGATGCCATGATCCCCTGGCTGCGCGAGCATTTCGGCAACCCGGCCTCGCGCAGTCACGCCTGGGGCTGGGAGGCCGAAGCGGCTGTGGAGAAGGCGCGTGAACAGGTGGCGCAACTGATCGGTGCCGATCCGCGGGAGATCGTCTGGACCAGCGGGGCCACCGAGTCGAACAATCTGGCCATCAAAGGCGCTGCCCATTTTTACAAGGGCAAGGGGCGTCACCTGATCACGGTCAAGACCGAGCACAAGGCGGTGCTCGACACCTGCCGCGAGCTCGAGCGGCAGGGCTTTGAGGTCAGCTATCTCGATGTCATGGCCGATGGACTGCTCGATCTCGATGCCTTCAAGGCAGCGATACGGCCCGACACCATCCTGGCCAGTGTGATGTTCGTCAACAATGAGATCGGCGTGATCCAGGACATCGCTGCCATCGGGGCGATCTGTCGCGACAAGGGCATTGTTTTTCATGTGGATGCTGCGCAGGCCACCGGCCGGATCGACATCGACTTGAGCAGCCTGCCGGTCGACCTGATGAGCCTGACCGCCCACAAGACCTACGGCCCCAAGGGCATAGGCGCTCTTTACGTTCGGCGCAAGCCGCGGGTGCGCATTGAAGCGCAGATGCACGGGGGCGGTCACGAGCGTGGCATGCGTTCGGGGACGCTGCCGACACACCAGATCGTGGGCATGGGTGAGGCTTACCGCATTGCCAAACTCGAGATGCATGCAGAAAACGAACGCATCCGGCTGCTCCAGCGGCGTTTGCTTGCTGGTCTTTCGGATGTCGAGGAGGTGTTTCTCAACGGACACCCGGACAAGCGTGTGCCCCACAACCTGAACATGAGCTTTAATTTTGTCGAGGGCGAATCCTTGATCATGGGTATCAAGGGTGTGGCTGTCTCCAGCGGCTCGGCTTGCACCTCGGCCAGTCTTGAGCCCAGCTACGTGCTCAGGGCCCTGGGACGTAGCGACGAGTTGGCCCACAGCAGCCTGCGCATGACCATTGGTCGCTGGACCACCGAGGCCGAGATTGACTATGCGGTGCAGACCATCCGCGACAATGTGGCCCGTCTGCGAGAGCTATCGCCCTTGTGGGAGATGCACAAGGATGGCATCGACCTGAGCACGATTCAATGGGCGGCTCATTGAGCGTTCCGAACAGCATTGTTGATGGCCGCTCCGCGGCGGCCTTTTACCGAGGACCTTGCAAATGGCATACAGCGAAAAAGTAGTCGACCACTATGAGAACCCGCGCAATGTGGGATCTTTTGAAAAAGGTGACGATTCTGTGGGCACCGGCATGGTCGGTGCACCGGCTTGCGGCGATGTCATGAAGCTGCAAATCAAGGTCAACCCCGAAACGGGGGTGATTGAGGATGCCCGTTTCAAGACCTATGGCTGCGGCTCGGCTATTGCCTCAAGCTCGTTGGTGACTGAATGGGTCAAGGGCAAGACGCTCGATGAGGCGGCGAGCATCAAGAACAGCGCTATTGCCCAGGAGCTGGCCCTGCCGCCGGTCAAAATTCATTGCTCCATCCTGGCCGAAGACGCCATCAAGGCCGCTGTGAATGACTACCGCCAGCGACACGGGCAAGCCGGCTGAAGTCCATCCCCGAAAGGTTTGAGATGTCCGTCACCCTGACCGATGCAGCCGCCCGCCATGTCAATCGTTATATGGCGCGGCGGGGCAAGGGCGTCGGCATACGTCTGGGTGTCAAGACCACCGGCTGCTCTGGCCTGGCCTACAAGCTGGAGTACGCCGACGATGTGGCGGCTGAAGATGTCGTTTTCGAGGACCGGGGCGTCAAGGTGCTGGTCGATCCCAAGAGCTTGGCGTATATCGACGGCACCGAGCTTGACTTTGTGCGTGAAGGTCTTAATGAAGGCTTTCGATTCAACAATCCCAACGAGCGCGACCGCTGTGGTTGCGGTGAATCTTTCCGCGTGTGAATCTGCAGTCCGACGATTTCGAGCTGTTCGGCGTACCCGCTCAGTTTTCCCAGGATCGTGCGGAATTGGACGCGCGCTGGAAGCAGTTGCAGCGCGAGGTGCACCCCGATCGCTTTGCCGACCAGGGGCAGGCGGCGCAGCGGCTGGCCCTGCAGTGGTCGGTGCGGATCAACGAGGCTTACCAGCGGCTTAAAGAGCCGATCAAACGCGCAGCCTACCTTTGCGAGCTCAGGGGCGCGCCCATCCGGGCACATGACAACACGGCTATGCCGGCGACGTTTTTGGTGCGCCAGATGCAATGGCGTGAAGCCTTGGAGGAGGCCGATAGCGCCGCTGCTTTGCAGGCCCTGGCGGTCCAAACCCAAGCCGAGCAGACGGCCTTGTTGGACCGCTTGGCCGACAGTCTGGACCGCACCGGTGATCTGCAAGAGTCCGTTGCCCAGGTCAGGGCCTTGATGTTCATTGAACGATTTGCCCGGGAGATTGATGCGCGCGTCGAGCAGATGTGCGCCTAGACCGATTGGTGCATCCCACGAGGATGGCTGGGCTATTTGAGCCAGACTACTTATACAAAGACTCTTTTTTCCGGCATGGCTCTTCTGCAAATTTCTGAACCAGGACAGGCCCCCGATCCTCATGCCCGCCGTATCGGCATAGGGATCGACCTGGGTACCACGCACTCCCTGGTCGCGGCGGTTCGTCACGGCGTACCCGAATGTCTGCCCGATGAAGCGGGCCAGGTCATTTTGCCCAGCGCGGTGCGTTACTTGCCACAGGGCGGCCGGCAGATAGGCGCGCAGGCCCTGGCAGCTCAGACCAGCGACCCACTGGGCACTATCGTCTCGGTCAAGCGACTCATGGGACGGTCGATGGCTGACCTCACAGACAAGCCGCCCTACACCCTGGTGGACAAGCCCGGCATGGTGGCCATCGAGACGGCCCATGGCCTGAAAAGCCCGGTGGAAGTCAGCGCCGAGATTCTGGCTGCCTTGCGTCAGCGGGCCGAAGACAGTTTTGATGCCGATATCGACGGCGCGGTCATCACCGTCCCGGCCTACTTTGACGATGCGCAGCGCCAGGCTACCAAGGACGCGGCCCAACTGGCCGGTCTGGAGGTTTTGCGGCTGATTAACGAGCCCACGGCCGCTGCCATCGCCTATGGCCTCGACCACGGTAGCGAGGGCCTGTTTGCGGTCTACGATTTAGGGGGCGGCACATTCGATATCTCGATTCTGCGCATGACGCGCGGCGTCTTTGAAGTCGTGGCTACCGGCGGCAACGCGGCGCTCGGTGGCGACGACTACGACCGTAGTCTGGCCACGGCCCTGGCGCATCAGTTGGGGCTGCAGGAGACCGATCCGCATCTCAAGGCCATGCTGCTCTACCAGGCCCGACAGGCCAAGCACGCCCTGACGGCCTCAAGCCAGACCGAGGTGGTTTTTCAGTGGGACGGGAAAACCCATCAGTGCAGCCTCACCCGCACTTTTTTTGAGCAGCTCACCGCCTCGCTCACCGCCCGAACGATGTCCGAGGTGCGTCGCGTCCTGCGCGACGCCCGCCTGCAACCCAGTGAGGTCGAGGGCGTTGTCATGGTCGGAGGCTCGACCCGTATGCCGGTCATCCGCCAGGTGGTTCGTGAATTTTTCTCCAAAGAGCCGCTCACCGACCTCAATCCTGACGAGGTGGTGGCCTTGGGCGCTGCGATTTCAGCGCATCAGCTGGTAGGCAATCGCGGTGCTGACGATCTGCTCCTGCTCGATGTCATTCCCTTGTCGCTCGGTTTGGAAACCATGGGCGGGCTGGTCGAGCGCATCGTGCCGCGCAACCAGACCATTCCCACGGCCATGGCGCAAGATTTCACCACCTATCAGGACGGGCAGACTGCGCTGGACCTGCATGTGGTCCAGGGTGAGCGCGATCTGGTGGCCGATTGCCGCAGCCTGGCTCGTTTTCAATTGCGTGGCATCCCGCCCATGGCTGCCGGCGTTGCGCGCATCCGGGTCACTTTTACCGTCGATGCCGACGGTCTGTTGACCGTCAGCGCCCGCGAGCAACTCAGTGGCGTTGAGGCGCACATCGACGTCAAGCCCTCGTACGGTCTGTCGGATGACGAGATCGCTCGCATGCTCAAGGAGAGCTTTGCCACCGCCCAGCAGGATATGCAGGCCCGGGCTCTGGCTGAGGCACAGGTGGATGCCGACCGCCTTCTGCTGGCCACCGAATCGGCGCTGGCTCTGGATGCCCAGCTGCTGAGCGAGGCGGAGCAAGAAGACATCAAAGAGCGCATGGCTGCCCTGCGGCAGGCTCGCGCCGGTTTTGATGCCGCCACGATCGAGGCCGTCAGCCGTGCCTTGTCTGAGGGCACAGAAGACTTCGCTGCACGGCGCATGAACAAGGGCATAGCCCAGGCCCTGACTGGCCGCAAGATCGAAACTCTCTGAAATCTCTTATGCCCATCATCAAGGTTCTCCCGCATCCCGAGTACTGCCCCGATGGCGCGCAGATCAGCACGCCCAGCGGCACCTCGATCTGCGAGGCCCTGCTGGACCACGACATCCCTATCGAGCACGCCTGCGACATGAGCTGTGCCTGCACCACCTGCCATGTGGTGGTACGCCAGGGCTATGCCTCGCTCAATCCGCTGGACGAGAACGAGGAAGACATGCTCGATCGCGCCTGGGGTCTTGAGCCGCAATCGCGCCTGAGTTGCCAGGCCATCGTGGGACAGCAGGACCTGACTGTTGAAATCCCGCGCTACTCCATCAACCACGCCAAAGAAAATCACTGAGGCAGGCCACGCCGCTTTGACGATAATCGGGTGATGCGTCAAATCGTCCTGGATACCGAGACTACAGGCCTATCGGCCGAGACCGGGGATCGCATCATCGAGATCGCGTGCATCGAGTTGATCGATCGCAAACTGACCGGCCAGCACTTTCACAGCCACCTCAACCCCGAGCGCGAGAGCCACGAGGACGCGCTCAAGGTCCACGGGCTGACCAGCGACTTTCTCAGAGACAAGCCCAAGTTTGCGGCTATCGTCGACGAGCTGATCGAATACCTGCGGGGGGCCGAGCTGATCATTCACAACGCGCCTTTTGATGTCGGCTTCCTCGACAAGGAACTTGAACGGGCTGGCCGACCTGTGCTCAAGAGCTTTGTTGGTAATGTGGTGGACAGCCTTGTGCTGGCCAAGCAAATGTTCCCGGGCAAGCGCAACTCGCTCGACGCCCTGTGCGACCGTCTTGAGGTTGACAACTCCAGCCGCACCCTGCACGGAGCTTTGCTGGACGCGCAACTGCTCGCCGATGTCTACATCCGGCTGACGCGCGGCCAAAACTCGTTGGCCATGGACCTGGACGATGTACCCGCAGAGCAGCAGTCGGCACACGACCTCGACCTGAGCCAGTTCGATCTGCCCGTTATTGCTGCCAGTCAGGCTGAGCTAGCGGCCCACGAATCCGTTCTGATCGATCTGGACAAGGCCAGTAAAGGCAAAACCCTGTGGCGAGTCGGCGCGTGAGCGTCCCGATGGCCCGAGGAATCCACGGTAAGCGGAAGCTATAATTACGCGCTTCGGGCGGTTAGCTCAGCGGTAGAGCACTGCATTCACACTGCAGGGGTCACAT
>CAZCSD010000090.1:0-7323 GCA_964501235.1 uncultured Polaromonas sp.
GTCTTGCCGGCGTCGATGTGCGCCGAGATGCCGATGTTGCGATAACGCTCGATGGGGGTCTTGCGAGCCATGATGAACCTCTTGGGAACTTAAATTAAGAAAATTCTGTAAGCGCATACGCCCCACAGATCGTGCGGGGCGTATGACGCGGCGGGAAGCCGGGGCGCTACAGCCCTGGACTTAGAAACGGAAGTGCGAGAAGGCCTTGTTCGCCTCAGCCATGCGGTGCACCTCATCGCGCTTTTTCATGGCACCTCCGCGACCCTCGGTCGCCTCCATCAGCTCATTGGCCAAACGCAGTGACATCGATTTTTCGCCGCGCTTCTTAGCGGCCTCTTTAATCCAGCGCATGGACAGGGCCAGACGCCGCACGGGTCGCACTTCAACCGGCACCTGATAGTTGGCGCCGCCCACGCGGCGGGACTTGACTTCCACCATGGGCTTGACGTTGTTGACGGCCACCGAAAAAGCCTCCAGCGGATCCTTGCCGGGGTTTTTCTTTTCAATGAAATCGAGGGCGCCGTAGACGATGCGCTCGGCTACCGCTTTCTTGCCGCCCTGCATGATCACATTCATGAACTTGGCGAGCTCAACATTACCGAATTTCGGATCCGGCAGGATTTCCCGCTTGGGGACTTCGCGACGACGTGGCATTTCTCTTCCTTTGCTTCAGCTGGCTCAGCCTTGGGGCCTTGCCGCGAGGATCAGCCGATCCTCACTTACTCGACCGGCACCCCCCATGGGCGCTTGGGTCGCGGGGCTTAACGGGTCAGCCACAACCCGGCAGCGCCCTGATTACTTCGCCTTGGGTTTCTTGGCGCCGTACTTGGAACGGGCCTGCTTGCGGTCCTTGACACCCTGCAGATCGAGGGAGCCACGGACGATGTGGTAGCGCACACCAGGCAGGTCCTTGACACGACCGCCGCGCACCAGCACCACCGAGTGCTCCTGGAGGTTGTGCCCCTCGCCACCGATGTAGGAGATGATCTCAAAACCGTTCGTCAAGCGCACCTTGGCCACCTTGCGCAGCGCCGAATTGGGCTTCTTGGGCGTCGTGGTGTAAACACGGGTGCACACCCCCCGTCGCTGGGGCGAATTTTGCATCGCGGGGCTCTTGGACTTGCTCTTCTCGACTTCGCGGCCCTGGCGCACGAGTTGGTTAATGGTTGGCATGAAACGACCCTGAAGGTTGCGCCCGGCTCGGGCTGACGCGCATCAAAAAATGCAGTTCGCCAAGCGGGCAGGCAAAAAACTTTTCTCCGGCCCGAAAGTCGGAAAGCCTTCTAGTGTATCAGGTCGGGAAAACCAGGGCAAGGGCCCTCAGCGGATCCACAGACGCAGGGCATCCCAGGCCCGGCCGAAAGGGCCAGCCTCCTCGACCGCCTCGAGCGCCACCAGGGGAATCTCGCTCAAAACGGTCGTCTGGCCGTCCACGCGCACCCGCAAGCTGCCCATGGCCTGCCCGCGCAAAAAGGGGGCAACCAGCGGGTCTTGACGGACAACTTCGGTGCGAAGCTTGGAGGCGGTGCCGGTGGGCACGGCCATCACGATGGCCTGGGGTCGGCCGATCTTGACCACCGGCGAGCGGCCCTTCCACACGGCCGGAGAGACCACCGCCTGGTTCGCATCGAAGAGCTTGACCGCCTCGAAGGCGGTGTAGCCCCAGTTCAGCAATTTCTGGGCCTCATTGGCTCTGGCGTTTTCGCTGGCCGCCCCCAGCACGATGGCGATCAGACGGCGCGCTCCGGGCTGATTGCCCACGCCGAGGTTGGGGAACTCCCGCCGCGCCGTGGCGATCAGGCAGTAGCCGGCCGCCTGCGTGTGCCCGGTCTTCAGGCCATCGACCGAAGGGTCGCGAAACAGCAGCAGGTTACGGTTGGCATCATTGGCGGCGGGTGTGCCCGGGTAGCGGTACTTCTTAATGGCATAAAAGCGGATGAACTCCGGAAAATCGGACATCAGCCGCTGGGCCAAAAGGCCCAGGTCACGCGCGGTGGTCAGATGCCCGGTCACGGTCAGACCCTCCGGATTCTTGTAGACCGTGTTCTTCATGCCCAGACTGCGGGCTTGCTCGTTCATGCGCTGCACGAAGGCCTCCACGCTGCCGGCCACACCCTCAGCCAGGGCGACGGTGGCATCGTTACCCGACTGCACCACCATGCCCTTGATCAGGTCCTCCACGGGCACCTGCATCTTCGGGTCAATAAACATCCGCGAGCCCGGCATTTTCCAGGCCCGCTCACTGACCGGCAGGGGCTGCGCCAGCGAGAGCTTGCCGGCCTTGACCGCGTCAAAAACCAGGTAGGCGGCCATCAGCTTGGTCAGCGAAGCCGGCTCCACCGGAGTGTCCGCCTCCTGGCTGGCCAGCACCTGATTGGCGGTGATGTCGATGAGCAGGAAGGAGCGCGCCGCAATGTCAGGCGGCTGCGGGACTTGCGCCCAGGCGGCCGGAAGGAAGCCGGCCAGAGCCCATACACAGGCGAGGAAAAAAGATCGAAGCATCGGCTGAGAAGAGAGGGATGGGCGGCCCGCGAGACCCCGCACAGGCCTGCTCAGGCGCTCAGATGGCGGACAACCAGGCTCTTGAGAAGCGGCAATTGTCCATGAAAGAAATGCCCACCGCCGGGAATGACCAGCACCGGCAGCACCTGTGGCCGGGCCCAATCAAGCACCGCCAACAGCGGCACGGTGTCATCGGCCTCGCCGTGAATGACCAGCGTGCGTTCATGCAAGTCGTGCGGGATGGGGGCCACAGCGAAACGGCTGGCCGCGGTCCCCACCAGCACCACGCGATCGAGGGGGCGCTGGGCCATCAGCTGCGCACAGGCGTGGCTGGTAACGAAGGCGCCGAAGGAAAACCCAGCCAGAGACAACGGTCCCTGGTCTTGCACGTGGGCAATCACCGCCAGCAAGTCTTGCAACTCGCCCCGCCCCTCGTCATAGCTGCCCTGACTGGCACCGACCCCGCGAAAGTTGTAACGCACCGTATCCCAGCCGCTCTGATTAAAAGCGCGCGCCAGGGTCTGCACCACTTTGTTGTCGAGGCTGCCGCCAAACAGTGGATGAGGGTGCGAAATCACGCACACGCCGCGCGAAGGGCCGTGGGCCGCATCCTGCGCGATTTCCAGCTCGCCAGCCGGGCCGGCGACGAGGCCCCTGCGGGTCTGAGCGTTCATAAGCCGGACCGGGTCAACGTCCCAGATGCGGCGGCGTGAGCAGTCGCTCAACCACCTGCCCCTTCTTGAGGTGTGACTCGACGATCTCCTCGATATCGCCGGCATCCACATAGCTGTACCAGGTACCCTGCGGATAGACAACCATCATCGGTCCGGCGGCACAGCGATCCAGGCATCCGGCTTTATTGACCCGCACCCCTCCGGCCCCGGCAAGCCCAGCCGACTTGATCAGCGTCTTGCAGCGCTCGAAGGCCTGCTGCGCCCCATGATGGCCACAGGCATCCTGCCCATTGCTACGCTCGTTGAGGCAAAAAAAGACATGGTGGCGGTAATAAGGCTGGGACAGGGCGGTTTCGGCCAGATCCGACGCATCAGGGGTGTTCATGCGGGACATTCTAGGGGGCGCAGCCCCGCCTAGCGGCCGGCCGAGCGCCCCGTGCCGCTGGAAATTCGAGTCAGCACATAGGCCAGAGCCGCAAAGGGCCAAAGCCAGCCCAGCCATTGGGTCAGGCCATTGAAGCGCACAAAGCGGCCCTGCTCCCACACTTGACGCGTTTGCTCGAAGTAAGGGTCGACCGCGGCCTGGTTGAGTAAAGTCAGATGCACGCCCAACGCAAGCAGACTCAGGGCCAAAGCGCCCCGAGCCGGCATCAGAATCAGGCCCGCGCCAATCACCGCACCCGAGACCAAGCCCCAGCGGGAGGAGCCGTCAAGCCAGGCCCAGGCGTGCTCAGGCCCGAAACTCAGGGCCGAGGACAGCGCGGTCACCCACACGCCCGCCAGCCCCAGAAGAATCAGCCCGATCATGCGCTGCCAAACCTGTCGGACGATCGAATACGCGAGCAAAGCGGGAACCAGCAGGCCCAGCGCGACGCACAGGGTCTGCGCACCGGGAAGCAAGGGTTGCAATTCCACATCACGCAGCGGCAGCCATTCGAGAAAGGGCGTCTCGGCCAACCACCGGCCCAGCGCATCCTCCAGCCGCTGCAGGACCTGGCCCAGGCCCAACGGTACCGAGGAGGGAAACAACAGAGCCAGAGGCCACAAGGCCAGCAGCACCCGCCCGCCCGCAGTGCCATCGAAGAACCAACGCGCCCTGAAGTCGCTCCAGCGCTGCAGCACGCCCAGACGTTCGAGCAAATAGGCCAACAGGGCGCCCATCCAGCCCCCGAGGGCGTTGAGGACGAAATCGAGGTTCGAGGGCACCCTGGCCGGCAGATAAACCTGAAGCGTCTCCATGGCCAGGGACAACAGTGCCGTCGCCAGGCTCGCCAGACTGACCGGCCAATGCCAGTCGGTGCCGCGCAGCACCGAAAGCGCCAGCAGGAAACCCAGGACGCTGTAGCCCAGCAGGTTGACCATCAAATCGAAAAAGGTCCAGTAGCGGGGCCAAGGCGCGCCCAGAAAGGCCCAGGGCGACATGCCCTGATCTCGCCAACCGACAAAGGGATAAAGGCTGGCGTAGACCACCACACAAGTCAAAGCCAGAGCCAGCGGCCAGGCCGAGGTCTGCCGCTGCAAGGACCCAAGGGTCACAGCCGGGTCACCTCTGGTTTGCGCTGCTTCATAGCCGGCCCGGATTCAGCCAGGGCTCACCAAGGTTTGAGCACCACGAGAACCACCGCTGTCAGCATGAAGAGCACGGGCAGTTCATTGAACCAGCGGTACCAAATATGGCCGCGGAGGTTTTCGCCGCGCTCGAAAACGCGCAGCAGACGGCCGCACTGGTGGTGATAAGCCAGGGTCAGCAGCACCACGGCCAGCTTGGCGTGCATCCAGCCATTGCCAAGGCCGATGCCGTAGCCCAGCCACAGCCACAAGCCCAGACCCAAAGCCGGCACGGCCAGCAAGTTGGTGAACCTGAGCAGCTTGCGCGCCATGTGAAGCAAGCGCTCACGTTCGGCATGGCTGTCAGGCGGCACCAGGGCCAGATTGACGTAGATGCGGGGCAGGTAGAACAAGCCGGCAAACCAGCTGGCCACGAAGACGATGTGAAAGGCTTTGACCCACAGCATGCCCCGAGTGTAGGACGCCGGGCCACAAAGGGCGAAGGCACAAGCGCAAGGGCGAGACCCGCATCCGATTTAGGCGAGTGTATTTGTCAACTTTTTTTGGCACAATTTCCTGATGACGCCCTATGCCCCCTTCCCCGCCGGCCGCCCACGCCGGCTGCGCCGTGACAGCTTTACCCGCAATCTCGTGCGCGAGAACGCGGTCAGCGTACACGACCTGATTTACCCCGTCTTCGTCACCGAGGGCCAGGGTCGCCGCTATCCGGTGGCTTCCATGCCTGGCGTCGAACGCCTCAGCCTGGACCTGTTGCTGCCGGTGGCCGAGGAGTGTCTGCGTCTGGGCATCCCGGTGATAGCCCTGTTCCCGGTCATCGAGGGTGCACTGAAAACCCCAGATGGGGTAGAGGCCGCCAACCCCGATGGGCTGGTGCCGCGGGTGGTGCGCGAACTCAAGAAACGCTTTCCTGAGTTGGGGGTCATGACCGATGTGGCCCTGGACCCCTACACCAGCCACGGGCAGGACGGCCTGCTCGATGCCAGCGGCTACATCCTCAATGAGGAGACGGTGAAGATGCTGGTGCGCCAGTCGCTCAACCAGGCCGCCGCTGGTGTCGATATTGTGGCTCCCAGCGACATGATGGACGGTCGCATAGGCAGTATTCGTCAGGCGCTTGAGGCCCAAGGGCACATACACACCCGCATCATGGCCTACAGCGCCAAATACGCCAGCGCCTTCTATGGACCCTTTCGCGATGCGGTGGGCTCGGCCGGCAACCTCGGCAAAGCCGACAAAAAGGTCTACCAGATGGACCCGGGTAACAGCGACGAGGCACTCAAGGAGGTGGCGATGGACATCGCCGAAGGCGCGGACATGGTGATGGTCAAGCCGGGCATGCCCTACCTCGATGTGATGCGCCGGGTGAAAGACGAACTCAGGGTGCCCACTTTCGCCTACCAGGTCTCGGGGGAGTACGCGATGCTCAAGGCCGCGGCCGCCAACGGCTGGCTCGACCATGATGCAGTGATGATGGAAAGCCTGCTGGCCTTCAAACGCGCCGGCGCCGATGGCGTGCTGACCTACTTCGCTCTAGACGTAGCGCGCCGTCTGCGCGCCTGATCCCGTCCCGCAGCGCCAACAGCGCAAGGGTGCCTTCAGTGACCCAGGATCTTGGACAGGAAGTCCTGGGCCCGGTCAGTCTGCGGGTGGTTGAAAAACTGCTCGGGCGTGTTCTGCTCGACGATCTGCCCTTGATCCATAAAGATCACCCGATCGGCAACCGCCTTGGCAAAACCCATCTCATGCGTCACGCACAGCATGGTGATGCCCTGCCCAGCCAGCTCGATCATGACATCAAGCACCTCCTTGATCATCTCCGGGTCGAGTGCTGAGGTGGGCTCGTCAAAGAGCATGATCTTGGGCGTCAAGCACAGAGCGCGGGCAATCGCCACCCGCTGCTGCTGACCGCCGGAGAGCTGTAGCGGGTATTTGAGCGCCTGCTCGGCAATGCGCACCCGCTCGAGTTGCTGCATGGCTCGTTCTTCGGCCTCCTTCTTGGGCAACTTGCCCACCCACATCGGCGAGAGGGTGAGGTTTTCCAGCACTGTCAAATGAGGAAAGAGGTTGAACTGCTGGAACACCATGCCCACCTGCTTGCGAACGGTATCGACCGCCTTGAGGTCGTCGGACAGCTCGATGCCGTCGACCACCAAGCGGCCCTGCTGATGCTCTTCAAGCCGGTTGATGCAGCGGATCAGCGTGGATTTGCCAGAGCCTGAGGGGCCGCAGATGACGATGCGCTCGCCCTTGGCCACATTGAGGTCTATGTCACGCAGGACGTGAAAGTCGTTGCCGTACCACTTGTTGACTTTGTCGAAGGAAATGATGGAAGTACTCATGATGGGAAACGTCCGATGAGTCAGCGCAACTTGCCCTTGTTGACCTGGGCTTCGACCCAGAGGCTGTAGCGGGACATGGCAAAACAGAAAGCAAAATAAATCAGGGCGATGAAGACATAGCCCTCAATTTTGTAGGGCCGCCAGTCGGCGTCGGAATTGAGGGCCAGCCCCAGAGCGCCGGTGAGCTCGTACAAGCTGACGATGGTCACCAGCGAGGTGTCCTTGAAGATGGCAATGAA
>CAZCSD010000091.1:0-7224 GCA_964501235.1 uncultured Polaromonas sp.
ACGATCAAGGCCAGCATGGGCTTTTCGGCCCAGAGGGCCTGCCGCAGATTGCTTTCATAGGCTTGGGCATCGAGCATCAGGTTCTTCGCACTCAGAGATGCGCCTATAAAGGCGACCATCAGCCCTGTGGTCACAAAGGGTCGCCAATGCAGTCGGTGGCGGCAGATCAAGAAAGACAGGGCCAGACTCAGATTGAGCAAGGCAAACAGCAGCGAAAAGCCAATCACCAGCGGCGCCACGATGAGCGCCCGGTAGGCCCTTTTCTCCAGTTCGGCCGTCTCGCCCAGCGGTATGCCGCCGGGGGCGCCAAAGTGGCTGACCCCACCCAACCACTGCGCCAATTGCTCTTCGCGTTGCTTGGCATGCAGGGCTGCTGCCGGAAACAGCGAGACCACGATATGTTTATCCACGCCTTCGGGCTTGGACAGGAGCACAGACTGCCCCGCCATCGTTTTGAGCCGGCCATCGGCCACGGTGGGCGCTACCCAGACCAGGGCCAGCGCGGCGCGCTTGTCTTGAGGCTCGGCCACTGCAATCAGGTGGTCGATCAGGGCTTTTTGCACATTCCACATGATCACGACCCCGCCCAAAACGCTCAGCAGGAAGGTCAATGCTTTGCCGGGTAGGCGCGGGCCCACCAGACGGTGGATCACAATGCCCAGACCGAAGCCCGAAATCACCCGGCCCCAGAACTCGAAACCGGTCAGCACATCGTCCGGCGAGTGATCGCCCAGCGTGTGTATCAGCTCGTTGCAAAAACTCAGCTCAACCACCAGATAGGCCAGGGGTAGCGCCAGTCCGTAGATCCATTGCGTCCCTTGCGGGGTGGGCAGACTGTTCTTTTGATGGGGTTTCAAGCGGTCGAGGCGGTTCGTCACGGCAGAGGCCTGAATTGGAGGACGCTGGCTTGAACGCGTTGCGCTCAGGAGGCCAGGACTGCTTCGAGGGCCAGAGCTACAGCGGCCAGTCGGGCATCGTCGCCTCGGGTGGACGCACACATCAGGCCAACCGGCAATTCGCCCGGAGCCTGACAGGGCAGACTGAAGGCGCAGCCGTCGAGGTAGTTGATGACGAACGGGTTGCGCAGCAGCAGGCCGTTGGCCTTGAAGAAGGCGTCATCGGAGTCGATCAGGGGCTGCATGGGCGGGGCCAGCAGGGGCACGGTGGGGCAGATGAGCGCGTCAAATTCCGACAAGGCCTGCTCCATCTGCGCGATCCAGCGCTGGCGCGCATCGAGCATGGCGATGTATTGCTGCGCCGTTACCGGTTCGCCCAGGCTGATGCGCGCCGCCACCCGGGGGTCAAACAGCGCCCGGTCCCTGGCCAGCCGCTCGTGGTGCTGCGCGTAAGCTTCAACCGGTGACAAGCCGCCGGGTGCATTGAGGCGCGGTATGTCGGCCAGCAGACTCAGCTGCAGATCGACCAGCTGCGCACCGGCCGCCGACAGACGGGTGAGGGCACGCGAGAAGGCCTGCGCCACTGGGGGCTCGAGCGCGTCAAGGACCATGGTTTGTGGCACCGCCAGACGCAGCGTCGACAGCGCCCGCGGCCGCACCTGCAAGGGCTGCCCGGAAAGCACGCCATCGACCAGCAGGCAGTCGGCCACGCTTCGCGTCATGGCGCAGGCGGTGTCCAGAGTGCGCGAGAGCTCGGTCAGGCCGGTGCGCGGCACTCGATCTTGCGTGTTTTTAAAGCCCACCAGCCCGCACAGGGCCGCGGGAATGCGTATTGAGCCACCGGTGTCCGAGCCCAGAGCGGCCACCGCCAGCCCCAGCGCCACTGACACCGCGGCGCCCGATGAAGAACCCCCGGGAATGCGCGCGACTTTAGGGTCGGCCGGGTTGCGCGGTGTGCCGTGGTGCGGATTGATGCCCACGCCGGAGAAGGCAAACTCCGTCATGTTGGTGCGTCCGATCAGGGCCGCACCACTGGCGCGCACACGGGCCACCGTGGGCGCATCGCAGGCCGCTGGCGCCTGGCCTTCGCAAACCTTGGATCCGGCCAGGGTGGTTTCGCCGGCGACATCGTAGAGGTCTTTGATGGACACCGGCAAACCGGCCAGGGGGTGCAGTCTCGCGCCGGCGTGGGCCTGTGCGTCAGCGTGTCGGGCACTGGCCAGGGCCGATTCGGCATAAAGCCGGGTAAACACGTGGGCTGCCGGCGCTTGCCCTGCGGCCTCGAGAGTCTGCCGGACCCGGGTTTCGCGGCTGGTTTGACCCGTTTGAAGTTTGATGCCCAGCTGTGCGATCGTTTCGGTCATAGGTCGGCGAGGTGGTGTGGTTATGAATCAGCTCTGAGAAGGGGGCATGGACTTGTGGGGACTGCGGTCAGACCCCCGGTGCAGCAAAATATTATGCAGCGGCGCTGCGGCTGCCCGTTAGCCACGCTCAGGCGCCGACAGAATCAAAAAAGGCGCGCACGATGCGCGTGTCGCGGCGCTCGGCCAAGCACAGCACATGAGCGTAGGTGTAGACCTGCGTATCGCTGATTTTTACCGCGTGCAAGCCCGGGCCTGGCACATACTCCACTTCTGAAACAGCAGCGATGCCGATGCCTTGAGCCACGGCCTCGCGGATCACTTCGCGGCTCTCCACTTCCATGACAACCTGCACCTCGACACCTGCGCGCCTGAGGGCTGCATCGAGAGCTTTGCGGGTGGTCGAGCCCGCCTCCCGAAGGATCATTCGCTCGCCCCGCAATTCGGCGATGCGTATGGCTCGGCGGCGGGAGAAGCGATGCTGCGAGTGCACAAAAATCACGACGGGGTGCTGCGCAAAGGGAACGGACAGAAACCGGCTGTCCGCCACCACCTGGGCCAGCACCCCTACATCGGCGCGATAGTGCAGCAGACCTTCGAGGACATTCTCAGAGTTGCCAGCGCTGACAGAGACCCGCACCGCTGGATAGCGACGGTTAAATTCCACCAACATCTGCGTCACATGGTAGGGGCCGACAGCCGCCACGCGCAAATGGCCGCTGCGCAGCTCGCCAACATCCTCCAGCAGCGAAATAGCATCGCCTTCGAGGTTGAACATCTGTTGGGCTATCTGGAGCAGTTGTTCGCCAATTTCGGTCAGTACCACCTGGCGACCGTGCCGAAAAAATAATTCCACTTGGTAACGGTCTTCCAGAAGCCGCACCTGCGTCGTCAAGGTCGGCTGACTCAAATGCAGCATATCGGCCGCCTTGGTAAAGCTACCGGTCTGGGCCACCGCATAAAAAGAGCGTAACTGGGTCAATCGCATGGAAGGGGCAAAGCAGCAGGCACTTGAACTGATCCGGGTCGAAACGTCACTTTGTTTGAACGGCGGTTGGATTCAAAGTATAGATTTTTTCTATACAAATAAGAAAAAAAAAGAATTGGATAAATAGTACCGCAGACACGAAAGTAGGCGCGTGTGCTCGGCAGGCGTTCCGAAGAGCACAACGCGCAGTTTTGACTGTCCTCGGACGGACAAGCCGCTGGGTCTCCTGCGGGCCCGGCAATGACTTTCAACTCGATAGGAGACCTGGAAATGACCCTCTCTCGCCGAACCGCCCTGAAGGCTGCTGCTGCGGCCACCCCTTTGGTTGCGCTGGGACTGCCGGCGTCCGCACAGTCGGTGCTGACGGTCGGACTGATCCCTTCGGAGGACTCCCGCGCCATGATTGCCAACAGCCAGGCAATGATGGACATGCTGTCCAAGGCTTTAGGTATTCCGGTCAGGCCGTTTGTGGCGGCTGACTACAACGGCGTCATCGAGGCCTTGCGTGCCAAGCGTTTGGATATTGCGTATCTCGGGCCGTTTTCTTATGTGTTGGGCGCCACGATCGCCGACATCGAGGCTTTCGCGGTGGCCGAGACCAAAAGGGCGGGCCGCACTTTCTATCACAGCAAAATCATCACCCACAAGGACAGCGGCATCAAGACCGTGCGCGATCTCAAGGGGCGCAATTTTGCCTTCGTTGACCCGAGCTCCACCTCCGGTCATCTTTTCCCCAAGGCCGGGTTGATGAAAGCCGGTTTTGACCCCGATAAAGATTTTGGCCGCGTCATTTTTTCGGGATCGCATGATTCAAGCGCCATTGCCGTCCAAAACCGGAAGGTGGATGCCGCCGCGATTGCCGATCGCATCTTGGATCAGGCGATTGCCAAAGGCTTGGCCAAAGCCGAGGACATTGTCACGGTTTGGAACTCTGACCCCATCCCCGAGTCGCCCACCGTGTGGCGCAGAGACCTGCCTGCTGACCTCAAGCGGCGTATTCAGGCGGCGTTTTTGGAGGTCAAGGACATTCCCTGGTCCGATCAGGGCATGCTCAACGGATTCAAACCGACCAACGATGCCGCCTACAACGTGATTCGCGACACGGCCAAGTTGCTCAATCTCGATCTGAAGAAAATGAAATGATTCGCATCGAAGGGCTGGCCAAGCATTATGGTGATGTTCAGGCGCTGAAAAAAATAGACCTGGAGGTGGCGCGGGGCGAGTTCCTCGTCGTGCTCGGTGCATCGGGCGCGGGCAAGTCCACGTTGCTGCGCTGCATCAATCGGCTGGCCGAGCCGACCGCCGGAGCGGTCTGGCTCGACGGCCGCCAGACCACCGGGGACCGCAAGGGTCTGCGCGCACTTCGACTTGATGTGGCGATGATTTTTCAGCACTACAACGTGGTGCCGCGCTTGTCCGTGCTCAAGAATGTCCTGACGGGTCGGCTCGGACGAATGCCGGCTTTTGCATCATGGCTGCAACTGTTCCCGGATGAAGATATTGCGATCGCCCGGGAATGTCTGCGGCGCGTCGGGCTGGAAGAAAAGGCCCAAACGCGAACCGATAAGTTATCGGGCGGGCAGAAGCAACGCGTCGGTATTGCGCGAGCCTTGGCGCAGCAGCCCAAGGTGATTTTGGCCGACGAGCCGGTGGCCAGTCTTGACCCCAAGACTTCGCGCATCGTGCTGAACTACCTGCGCGAGGCCAGTCGGGCCTTTGGGATCACGGTCATCTGCAACCTGCATCAGGTGGAGTACGCCCGTGAATTCGGCGAGCGTATCGTCGGGGTTGCCGATGGACGCATCGTCTACGAGGGTCCGCCTTCCGGGCTCGATCAGGCGGCTTTGTCACGCATCTACCCGGGCCACACCATGGCCATCGATGAAGCCGGCTTGATCGGCGAGACGGCACTGGAGATGACATGATCAAAATCGGTCAATATCGTTTTTTAATTGGGGCGGGGCCCACATCAGGCCACCTGGGCCAGCGTCTGGCGATTGCCGCCATAGCGGTGGCTGTGCTTTGGTGGGCCGCTTTAGGCAGCCAGCTCAGTGTGGTTGAACTGGTCAAGGGTGGGCCGTGGATGGCCGACTTTATCGGTCGCATGTTTCCTCCCAACTGGGAATTCATGGGTAAGCTGGTCAAGCCTGCGATCGAGACCATACAAATCGCCATCTGGGGGACCTTGCTGGGCATTGTGTTGGCGGTGCCGGTGTGCTTTTTGGCTGCCCGCAATATTTCGCCAAGCGCGGCCGTTTTTCATTTCATGCGGCAAGTGCTCAATGTCGCCCGCGGCATCAATGAAATCATTCTGGCCCTGATTTTTGTGGCGGCGGTCGGTTTGGGGCCTTTCCCCGGCGTGCTGGCACTGGCCCTGCACGGGGCGGGGATGCTCGGCAAGTTTTTTGCTGAATCGATTGAAGAAATTGATCAAGGACCCATCGAAGCATTGCGTTCGACGGGCGCGGGCCCCATACAGATTATTGTGTTCGGGGTGATGCCGCAGGTCATCACTGCCTGGATCGCCGTGATTCTTTATCGCTTCGAGACCAACCTGCGACAGGCAACCGTTCTGGGCATGGTCGGTGCCGGCGGCATTGGTTTTGAACTGGTGGGCAGCATGAAGCTGTTTCAGTATCGGGACACGGCCACCTGTATCCTGGTGATTGTTGCGATGGTCATGACCGCCGACTTTCTCTCAAGCAAGCTCCGGGCGCGCATACAGCAAGGGGGGCAGTGACGTGGCCGCGCGTTATCACAACCCGGTGCAGTCGGTGCTGGGCACTGGCGCCCTTGCGCAGTTGCCGTCTTTGCTGGAAGGCCGCAAAGCGGCTTTGGTGATCTTTCCTGAGGCCCGATCACTGGGCCTGCTGACGCAAATCTCTGATCTGCTTGGAGGGCAACTGGCCCGGGTGATCGAGGACATTCGCCCCAACCCCGATGTCGCCGAGCTCGGACAAACCTGGAGCCAGTTCTGGCGTGAAAGCGAGCCCGGCGAGGTGCTGGTGGCGGTGGGGGGCGGAAGCGCGATCGACACCGCCAAGGTGCTCATGGTGGCCAACGACTCCCTCGATTTCGAAGAAATGGTGCGCGGGCTGGCGGGTCAGGGGGAGTTTCGTCCGACCCGTTTCAGGCGCCTCGTTGCGGTTCCCACAACAGCCGGGACCGGCAGCGAGGTCACACCCTGGGCCACGGTATGGGACCGCAATGCCCAGCGCAAGTATTCCCTGCATCTGCCGCAAACCTGGCCCAGCCATGCCTTGATCGACCCCCAGCTGATGCTGTCCCTGCCGGCGGGCGTCACCCTGCAAAGCGGACTCGATGCCCTGTCGCATGCCCTCGAAGCGATCTGGAATCTCAACGCCAATCCGGTCTCAGATACTTTTGCCATCAGCGCGGTCCAAGATATTTTTCAGGTGCTCCCCCGGCTGATGCACAACCTCGGGGATCTGCAAGCGCGTAGTGCGATGGCGCTAGCCGCCCTGAAAGCGGGCATGGCCTTCTCCAATACAAAAACCGCATTGGCCCATTCTCTGTCCTACGACATGACTTTGCGTTACGGCTTGCCGCATGGCATTGCGTGCTCTTTTCCGCTGCCCTTTGTGATGGAACGCGCGGTCGGTCGCGATCCCGGTCGCGATCGGGTTCTGGAGCAGGCGCTGGGGGTCCCGGCCAGCCAGGGGCCCGCCTGTCTAACCCGTTTTATAGAGTCGTTTGGGGTCAAGACGCAGTTTTCTGATTACGGCGTATCGCAAGTGGAGCTGCAAGATATGGTGGCCCATGCGCTGGCCGGCGCCCGCGGCCGCAACTTTATAGGTGCCTAGCGACTGGCAGCGGGTCGTCTGTGGGGACCGGCCTGTTTGCAGCCGGGCGGCCGTTAGAGCCGGGGCGGGCAATCCCGCTTGTTAGAATGCGGTCCCGCTGTCGGGGTGTAGCTTAGCCTGGTAGAGCGCTACGTTCGGGACGTAGAGGCCGGAGG
>CAZCSD010000092.1:0-7069 GCA_964501235.1 uncultured Polaromonas sp.
TGCTCAACCAGGTGAGCGAAGAGCGCTGCGAATGGCTGGTGCCCGGCATGCTCAAAGACAAGATCCAGGCCCTGCTCAAGAGCCTGCCGCAAAAGCCCCGCAGCCGCTTCGTGCCCCTGCCCGAAAGCGCCGCCCGCCTGGCCGGCGAGCTCTCTGTGCCCGAAGTCTTTGGCGCAGGATCGCTCACCGACGTGCTGCTGAGAAAAGTGCGCGACGAAACCAGCCTTGATGTGAAGCGCGCCGACTTCAAGCTCGACATGCTCAGCGAGCATCTGTTCATGAATTTGCGGGTGGTCGACGAACACGGTCGCCAGCTCGGCATGGGCCGCAACCTCGGCGCCCTCAAAGCCGAATGGGGCAACAAGGCCCGAGGCGCCTTCCAGGCCCTGGCCGGTCTGAAGCTGACTTCACCCTCTGCGAGCCGAGGGCAGAGCGACGCGTCTCCAGCCTCTCGCCAGGTCTCCGCTAAGAGCTCCCCCCCGTCGACCACCCCCTCTGTCATTGCGAGCGAAGCGAAGCCATCCAGAGCCCCCACCAACACGCAAACCCCCGCCGACCCACGTCACACCACCTGGTCCTTCGGCGAACTCCCCGAGCTCATGGAAATCCGCAAGGGCGGCCAAACGCTCATCGGCTTTCCCGCCCTGGTCGACGCCGGCGACGCCGTCACCATCGAGGTCTTCGACGAACCCGAAGTTGCTGCCTCCAGGCACCGCAAGGGCCTGGCCCGCCTCTTTGCACTGCAGATCAGGGATGCGCTCAAGTACCTGGAAAAAAACATCCCCGACCTGCAGAAAATGGCCGTGGCCTACCTACCCTTGGGTACGGCCGAAGAGTTGCGAGCCCAGATCATCGACGTCGCCCTGGACCGCGCCTTTCTGCAAGATCCACTGCCCAGTCATGAGGCCGCTTTCAAGAAGCGCGTGGACGAAGGCAGGGGACGACTGACGCTCATTGCCAACGAGGTGGCACGCCTGGCCAGCACCATCCTGGCCGAATACGCCACCGCCACCCGCAAGATCAAGGACACCAAGAACGCCCCCGAGGCCACTCTTGATGCCACCCAGCAACTGCAGCGCCTGGTCCCCAAGAACTTCCTGGCCGCCACCGCCTGGCCGCAACTGCAGCACTTTGCCCGCTACCTCAAGGCCATCACCCTGCGCCTGGACAAGTACCGCGCCGACGCCGCCCGGGACGCCCAGCGTCTCTCAGAACTGCGCCCGCAGGAACAGCGCTACTGGCGCCTGGTGGCCGACCGCAAAGGCGTGCAGGACGCCCGAATGTTGGAGTTCCGATGGTTGCTGGAGGAGCTGCGTGTGAGCTTTTTTGCGCAGGAACTGCGCACGCCGCAGCCGGTAAGCATTAAAAGGCTGGAGAAGGCTTGGGGGCAGTTGAATCACTGAGCGTGAGTGAGCGTGTATGCTTTCCCACCCGCCGTCCAGCGCAATTTCTTTTCTTCGAAGGCCAGGTCTCTATGTCTCATTCAGAACCCTACATACCCCCTCCCATCTGGACTTGGGACAAGGCCAATGGTGGCCGTTTTGCAGCGATCAACCGTCCGGTTGCCGGGGCCACGCACGAGCAGGCGCTGCCTCTGGGCAAGCACCCCTTGCAACTTTACTCGCTGGGCACCCCCAACGGAGTCAAGGTCACTATCCTCCTGGAAGAACTGCTGGCGCTTGGCCACGCCGGCGCCGAATACGATGCTTGGCTGATCCGCATTCAGGATGGAATGCAGTTCGGTAGCGGCTTTGTGGAGGTCAATCCCAATTCCAAGATCCCCGCTTTGCTCGACTGCACCGGGCCCAAGCCCGTGCGGGTGTTTGAGTCGGGGGCGATCCTGATGTACCTGGCCGAAAAATTTGGCGCCTTCCTGCCTGCCGAGCCGGCCTTGCGAGCCGAATGCCTGTCCTGGCTGTTCTGGCAGATGGGTAGCGCGCCCTTCGTGGGCGGCGGCTTTGGACACTTTTACGCGTATGCGCCGGTGAAGATTGAGTACGCCATCGATCGCTACGCCATGGAAACCAAGCGACAGATGGATGTACTCAATCAGCGTTTGGCCCAAAGCGCTTTTGTGGCCGGTGACGAATACACCATCGCCGACATGGCCATCTGGCCCTGGTACGGCGCTATGGCCCGGGGCGAGATGTACGAGGCGGGCGAATTTTTGCAGGTACAGGAGTACACCCATGTTCTGCGCTGGGCCGAGAGGCTGTTTGAGCGACCGGCTGTTCGGCGGGGACGCATGGTCAATCGGTTGCGTGGATCCCTGGAGAGCCAGTTGCACGAGAGGCATGATGCCAGCGATTTTGAGCATCGGACACAAGACAAATTGCAGGTGACTCGATGATCACTTTGTACGATTGCGCAACTGCCCCCAATCCGCGTCGCGCCCGGATTTTTCTGGCTGAAAAGGCAGTACCGTACGAGACGGTACAGATTGACCTGCGCGCGGGCGAGCAACTGGGCGCTGACTACAGGCAGATCAACCCGTACTGCACCGTGCCCGCTTTGCGGGCGGAAGAAGGTCTGATCTTGACCGACAACGCTGCCATTGCCGCCTACCTGGAGGCGCGCTTTCCGGATCCGCCTCTGATGGGGCGTACGCCCCAGGAAAAGGCCGAGGTTGCCAGCCTCAACTGGCGCATGGAATTTGATGGACTGATGCCCATCGCCGAGGCGCTGCGTAACAGTTCGCCAGCTATGGCAGATCGGGCGTTGCCGGGGCCAGTCAACTACGCGCAAATTCCACAGTTGGCCGAGCGGGGTTTGCTGAGGGTGCAGCGGTTTTTTGTGGAACTCAATGAACGCCTGGCCGGCCGCGATTTTGTGGCTGCCGGGCAAATGAGCATTGCCGACATCACGGCCGTAGTGGCGGTTGATTTCGCGCGCATCGTCAAGATCAAGCCTGACGATCGCCATCCGCATCTGTTGCGTTGGCGCTCGGCCATGGCTGAGCGCGACTCGATGAAGCCCTAAGGACGGCCATCGACGTGGCTATCGTCATCACAAAACAAGCTCGCCCAGGTTTTTCCTAGGAGTTTGAAGATCGAATGATCAGCTTGTGGCCCAGCACAATGTCGTGCTGATCGCTGGGCTGTGCGCTCAGCACCCTTGCGATAGCCGCACCGTACTGGTCGTAAGGAACGCGGACCGCGTTCAGCCAGGGGGCGATCCAGGGGTTGAGAGGGCTGTCGTCAAAGCCCACCAGGGCGTAGTCGCGGCCAGCCAAGGCGCCGCGCTGCGCGGCTGCCCGGTAGGCGCCATAGGCAATCAAGTCACTGGTGCAAAAAACCGCCTCGGGTAGGCAAGTGTCTAAGATTTTTTGCATGGCGGCGTAGCCAATCTGCAGATGGTCCGCAGACTTCAGGGTCTGAATGTGGGCGCTGGGCACTGTTATGCCGCGGGCCGCCAGTTGTGCCCGAAAGCCCTGCACACGGCCGGCCGTTGCAGAAGAGGCAAGGCGCGCGTGAATCAGCGCGATCGATTGCATGTGGCTGTCGGCAAACCAGTTGGCCACATCACGGCCGGCCTGTTCGTGGTCGATGCCCACATAGCGCCCCCGGCCGCCGGGCACCGGGTTGCGCCGATTCACGAAGATCAAGAGCTGCTCTTGCGAGGCGTTGAACTCGCGCAGCACCGGGCTGTCCACAGCGCCAAGCAGCACCAGACCGCAGGCATATTGAGCCCGCATCTCGAGCAGGTATTCGTCTTGCAGGTCGGGCTCGTCGTGGGTGTCGCACAGCACCATCACATAGCCAGCATTGCGTAGCGCGAGTTCGGCCGCCGCAGCAATGGCCGCCATCGCCGGATTGGCCAGATTGGCCGCGAGCACCGCCACCAGACGACTTTCGCGTCGGCGCAGCGCCCGGCCTGCGCCAACGGGACGGTAGCCAAGCTCTGCGATGGCCTCTTGCACCCTCGCAACCGTCGTCGGTGAGGCTTTGTTGGTCACGCCGTTGATGACCCGCGAGACCGTGGCGATGGAGACGCCGGCCCGCTGGGCAACGGCCGAAATCGAGACGGCTTGCCTTGATCCGCGCTGGGCGGGTGGGGCATCAGCGGCCGGTTTGCTGCGGGCGGTTCGTGTCATGACACAGGCATCGGTCGACGGCTCGCAAGGCACAGGCAATGGCGGCGAGCAGTTTTAGGGTTAACTCCGGCTTGCTGATTATCGAGGCTGCGAATAGACTTGAAGGTAAACGTTTTCCCTGCAACTTTCCTGTCTTTCATTTCCCGCCAGTTTTTCAAACCTATTACCCAAGGAGGTCTCCATGAATATACGCAAAGCTTTATCTGCCATCGGCTCAGCCGCAGCGGCCCTGCTGATTGGGCAAGCATCGGCGCAGGAACTCGTGATCTGGCACGATCTGGGCGACAACGGCGTCAAGTGGTTCCAGGCCGCGGGCGCTGAATTTGCCAAAACGCGCCCTGGTGTGACCGTCAAGTCGGTAAGTTTTCCCACTGAGCAGTGGTTTGGTCGTGCGATTTCTTCCATCAACACCGACACTGCGCCGGATCTGATCTACAACAATTACGAGCGCGTGATTCGAGTTGCCGATCAGACCAACAAGCTGATGGACCTCAAGCCGGTACTTGCTTCAGTTAGCGACAAGGCCTTCTTGTCTGAGGACGACTTGCGGGTGGCCACCCACGGCAACAAAATGATCATATTGCCGATCCAGCGCGTTCAAATGGCCTTGGGCGTGCGCAAGAGCTGGTTGGACAAGGTCGGCGAAAAGTTCCCCGCCACCTGGGCCGACGTTCAGCGCATTGCGGTCAAGTTCAGGGACGCCGACCCCGATGGCAATGGTCGGGCCGATACCTTCGGCATGGCTCTGCAGGCGGCCAAACCACGCGATCTGATCCACATGCTCGACCTCTTCATGTTTGGCTCGGGCTTGCGTCACACCGTGATCGATCCCCAGGGCAAGATTGTTATCGACGAGCCGGCGCGGGCCAAGGTGCTCGAAGAGGTGCTAAAAGCCTACACCGAATACCGCTACATGTCACCCGATACGATCAACCACTCCTTTCCAGAGATGTACCAGGTCATCGAGGGTGGCCGGGCCGGCATGTTCCGCGTCGGTGATTGGAATGTGCGCAAATGGGACGGCCCAACGGTTCTCAAGGGCGACTTCTTGGTGGGTCCTTGGCCAGCCTTTGATGGGCGCAAGAACTCGGTGGTTATCGGCGGCATGCGCGGAGTGGCGGTTCCCGAGAATTCCCCCAACAAGGCGCTGGCAGTCGAGTTTGCCAAGTTCTTGCTGAGCAAGCCGGCTCAGCAAGCATCTTTGGACAACGTAGGTTCGGGTGTGCGCAAAGACCTGGATCTGGCTGCCCTGTCGGAGCGCCAACGCTACTTCGCCACGGCAAACTATTCGTTGGTGGCCTATGATTTTCCGGAGGCTATTCACGCCTTCTACCCGGAGCTTGAAGCAGCCTACCACCGCAAGCTACTCACGGCGCTGGCCAAGCCACCGACCAACTGGAAAGCTTTCATCAGTGAGACTGCCAATGAAATGCGGGCGCTGGTGACCAAGTTGTCAGCTAAAAAGTAAAAAGGAGAGCCTTTGGGTGGCCAGCGTTCAAATTCAGCACGTTGTCAAGAGCTACGACGGCAAGCACACTGTTGTTCACGATGTCGATTTGAGCGTTGGTCACGGCGAGTTTGTGGTACTGGTGGGTCCATCTGGTTGTGGCAAGAGCACGCTCTTGCGCATGATCGCTGGGCTCGAATCGATCTCAGGCGGAGACATCCTGATCGATGGGCAGCGAGTCAATGACCTGCCGCCCCGGGACCGCGATATTGCCATGGTGTTCCAGGACTATGCGCTGTATCCGCACAAGACTCTGTACGAGAACATGGCCTTTGGCTTGCGCTTGCGCAAGCACCCTGAGCAGGAGATCAGGAAGCGCGTGATGGACTCGGCCCGCTTGCTACAGATCGACCACATGCTCGATCGCAAGCCCGCAGCTTTGTCGGGCGGGCAACGCCAGCGGGTGGCCATAGGCCGCGCGATCGTGCGCCAGCCCAAGGTCTTTCTTTTTGACGAGCCGCTGTCCAATCTCGATGCGCAGCTGCGCGCGCAGATGCGCACCGAGATCAAAAAGCTACATCAGCGGCTGGGCGCCACCATCATCTATGTGACGCACGATCAGGTCGAGGCGATGACCCTGGCCGACCGGATCGCCGTTCTCAGCTCCGGGCGCCTTATGCAGTATGGCCGACCCACCGAGGTCTATGACACGCCGGCAGCGCTCTTTGTGGCCAGCTTTACCGGTTCGCCCGCAATGAATTTGCTGGCCGCTCGGGTGCAGCCAAGCGGCTTGCAGCTTGGGGCCGATTGCCTGCTTGAGATGCCCGCCTCTTGGCTCGAGCGCGCCGGTGCAGCCAAGCGGCATGTGCTGGGCGTACGCCCTGAGGACGTGCATTTAAACCCGGGGCAGACGACGCTTGCCCTGACAGCGCGGGTCATTTTGACCGAGCCTTTGGGAGCTGAAACCTTGGTGACCTTCGGCGTTGGCGAGGGCGAGCTCGTGGCGCGTTGCCCCAGTCACTACAGTCCCCGGCCTGGCACGCAGACGCAGATTTATCTGGAGTCCAGCCGCCTGCATCTTTTTGATGCCGATGGCGGCGGCGTGCTGCGATGAGTTCTTCCGTGCGTGCGGCCGGCGTTGGCCTCTTCAAAACCGACCCGCTGCCGCCCATCGGCGTGTTCTGGCTGTTTGTCTTGCCTTTTGCCGCCCTGACAGTGGTCTTTGGCGTCTGGCCCATTGTCCTGTCGATTCAGACTTCTGTGACTGCGTCGGCCACCGCCCTCAAGCCCAATGCCACCTGGGTCGGACTGGCCAACTATGCATCGATCTTTGCGGATCCCGTATTTCTGGCTTCTCTGCGGCGCACGATCTACTACACCACGTTGGCGGTAGTCAGTACGATCGTGTTGTCTTTGCTGTATGCCCTGCTGCTGCACTCGGTGTGGGTCGGCAAGTGGCGTACGTTCTTCAAGGTGGCAGTGTTTTTACCGGTGGTCACCCCCGATATCGCGGGCTATGTGGTCTGGCG
>CAZCSD010000093.1:0-7061 GCA_964501235.1 uncultured Polaromonas sp.
GAAGTCGGCCCCCACTTACACCCCGGACCTCTTGGGTCTGCGGTTGTGGGTTGAGCTGGGCCCGGAGGTCAGCTGATCTGGATATTGCCGGCCTTGATCACCGGCGCCCAGATCCGCAGTTCCTTCTGGATGAACTCCACAAACTTCTCCGATCCCAGCGGGGTGAGCGCCATGCCGAAAATCGGGTCGGCCAGGCGTGTCTTGATCGCGGGCTCGGCCAGGATGGACAAAATCTCGCGCTCCAGACGCTGTGTCACAGCCGCTGGCGTAGCCGCCGGCGCTGAAATACCGACCCAGGAGACAGCCTGTACATTGGGCGCCACTTCAGACAGTGCAGGCACATCCGGGTAGAAAGACGAACGCTTTTCGCTGGTCGTCGCCAGGATCCGCAGCTTGCCCGCCGCCACCAGCGAGGCTGCGCTGGAGGTCATGACCATATCCAGCCGCCCGCCGAGCAGATCGGTCATGGCCTGTGAAGGGCCCTTGTAGGCCACATGCACCATGTCGAGCTTGAGAGCTTGCTTGAGCATTTCGCCGGCCAGGAAGCCCGACGTGCCCACGCCAGCCGATGAGTAGTTGACGCTGCCTGGCTTGGCCCTAACCAGGGCCAGGAACTCCTGCACTGTCTTGGCCGGGTGCTCGGTGCGCACCACCATGTATTGAGGGAACACGCCCACAAGCGCGATGTGTTTGAAGTCCTTGAGCGGGTCGTAGCCCAGTTTGCTGTACAGAAGCGAGCCGGGGGCGATCGAGGAGTTGTAGGTGGCCACCAGAGTGTGTCCATCGGCCGGGGCGCGCGCGGCTTGTTCGGTGCCCAGGGTTGAGCCGGCCCCCGGCCGGTTGTCCACCACAATCGCCTGCTTGAGGTTCTCGCTGAGTCGGTCCAGTACCACGCGCAAGGCATTCTCGGACGAGGTACCCGGGGTGAAGGGCATGATCAGTTTGAGGGCCTGGGTCGGATAGGTCTGGGCCCAGGCAGTGGGCAGGCAGGCCAGTGCGCCGAGCCCCATCAGGGCCTCACGACGGTGCAGTTTCATGGTGTTTTCCTTCAGATAGGGAAGAGGGATTGAAAGACGTGCAAATCACGGGCCATCAGTAGCGCGCGTGCCGGGTCTGCAGGCAGACATGCACCCAGTGGGCCGCCCTTAGCGTACGGGCATCATCATCGATGCGCCCCACCACTTGCAGGGCTAGGGGCAACCCGCAAGGGCCGTAGCCTCCCGTGACCGAAATCGCCGGGCCGTGCATCAAGGTCCACACCTGGTTCATCGAGGTGTCGCCCGAGTAGTCCTGGCCCTTGGGGGCCTCGCCCGTGGCTGCAGGCACCAAAAGCGCATCGCAATCGCCCAGCACATCGGGGAACATCTGCCGGCATTGCCGAGCCAGGGTTTGCGCTTGCTGGTATGGCTCGCCTCCGACACCCAAGCCCTTGAGGGTGCGCTCGAGCAGGGCCGGCCGAATCAGGCCCGACTGGCGCTCCAGCACATCGGCAAAACCGCGACTCATTTCAAAATGCACCACGGTGGTGTGCGCCTCAAGCATGCCCTTGAAGGCCTCGGGCAGCACGATCTCGCGCACCCGCGCTCCGGCGGCGCTGAGCGTGCGGCCGCTGTCCTCAAAAGCGGCCCGCATCGCCTCGTCGGTGCGCTCCCACTCCCAGGTGCGGCACAGTCCGATGGTGGGTGCGCGGGCCAACAGGGCGGGGTCCTCTGGCAGTCGCAGTGCTGGATAGCGGGCCATTTCCGCAGCAAGGAAGGCCACGTCACGCACATCGCGCGCCACCAGACCGACCGTGTCGCAGGAATCGGCGTTGGGCCAGACGCCGCGTCGCGGCATGAGGTTGTAGCTGGGCTTGTAGCCGGTCACTCCGCAATAACCGCAGGGCCGTATGGTTGAGCCCATGGTCTGGGTCCCGGTTGCAAAGCTCACCATCTGGGCCGCCACCGCCGCGGCTGAGCCCGAGGACGATCCACCCGGGGTGTGATCGAGATGGAGCGGATTGCGGGTGCCGTTGGTCGGGAAAGTGGCCAGCTCGGTGGTCACTGTCTTGCCCAGCATCACCGCGCCTGCGCGTCGCAGGGTGGCCAGTACGGCGGCGTCCTGCACTGGCTGATGGCCCGCAAAAGCTCGCGAGCCGCCTTCGGTGGGCATGTCAAACGTATCAAAAACGTCTTTGATGCCCAGCGTCAGCCCATGCATGGCGCCTTGTAGCGCCTGGCGGTCCAGTTCGCGCGCGCGTTTTAAGGCACCTTGGCGATTGAGGTGGGCGAAGGCCCGCACATCGGATTCGCGCGCGTCGATTTGCTCCAGGCAAGCGGCCACATAATGCTCGGCGCTCAGGCTACGGTCCTGTAGCGCCCGGGCCGCCTCGAAGGCGGTTTTTTCGTGCCAGGCCATGCCGCTGTTTAGCCGCGCATCAGGGCTTCGATTTCATCGGCCTGCACGGGCACGCCACGGGTGAGCAACTCGCACCCTCCGGCGGTGACGAGGGCATCGTCCTCGATGCGGATCCCGATGTTCCAGAACTCGCGTGGCACGCCTTTGGCCGGACGCACATAAAGCCCCGGCTCGAGGGTCAGCACCATGCCCGGCCTGAGGACCCGGCTCGGTCGGCGCACTACCCGCTCGCCGGTGGCATCGACCTCTTCGCGGGGGCGCGCGCCCGGCTCGGTGTAGTCGCCGCAGTCGTGCACATCCATGCCCAGCCAGTGGCCGGTGCGGTGCATGTAGAACTGCCGGTAGGCCCCCGACTCGATGACATCGTCCGCGCGCCCATGCTGTTTTTTGTTGAGCAGGCCCACGTCGAGCATGCCTTGGGCCAGAACACGCACGGCCGCCTGGTGCGGGTCCAGAAAGCGCCGACCCGGCCGGGTGGCGGCAATGGCGGCCTTCTGGGCGGCCAACACGAGGTCATAGAGCTGACGCTGCGCTGGCGTAAAGCGGCCATCGGCCGGGAAGGTGCGGGTGATGTCGCTGGCGTAGCCGTCGAGCTCGCAGCCGGCATCGATCAGGCACAGCTCGCCAGCCTTGAGTCGGGCGGCACCGGCGCGGTAGTGGAGCACGCAGGCGTTGGCACCTGCCGCGACGATGCTGGTGTAGGCTGGAAACTGCGAGCCGTGGCGACGAAATTCGTGCAGCAGTTCGGCATCGAGGTGGTATTCGCGCGCATCCAGTCCGGCGCGCAGCATGGCGGCCGAGGTTTGCATCGCTCGCACATGGGCCTTCGCCGCAATCTGACCGGCGCGCCGCATGATGCCGATCTCGTGCCGGTCTTTAATCAGGCGCATCTCATCGAGAAGCTTGCACAGGTCGTGCTGGCTGCGCGGGCACTCCACCCCCAGCCGTATCCGCGCGCGCAACTGGCCCAGCCAGCCATCGACCTGCGAAGCCAGTCCGGCATGAGTGGCAAAGGGGAACCACACCGCCGGTTGATGGGCCAGCAACTTGGGCATGATCTCGTCAAGCTTTTCGACGCTGTACGCGGCGTCCACGCCTAGCGCGGCCGGCGCCGCTTTGGGGCCCAGGCGTATGCCGTCCCAGATTTCGCGCTCCAGGTTGCGGGGTCGGCACAGCAGCGTGGTGTGGCCGCTGGCGTCGATGGCCAGCCAGGACTGCGGCTCGTCAAAGCCACTCAGATAGTAAAAGTAGCTGTCGTGCCGGTAGGGGTAGTGGCTGTCGCGGTTGCGTCCCACCTCGGGTGCGGTGGGCAGCAGCGCGATGCCGCCACCGGCGGCGCGCAGGGCGCGGGCCAGTGCAGCGCGACGGCGCGCATAGGGTGCAGCTGCTTTCGAGGGGCCTTGGGTGCTCATTCAAATTCCTCTGCTGTGAGACTCTTCCGGGGAGCTGGATGCGTTGATTTGCGCCAGTCGCTCGGGGGTGCCCACATCGGTCCACGAACCGTGCAGACATTCGGCGCTGACTTGACCATTGTCCATGGCCTGCCGCAATAAGGGGGCCAGCGCGATCTTCTGGCCCAGGGGGTTGCCGGCGGGTAGGCCGGCGAAGCATTCGTGCCGGTACAAGCCAATGGTGCTGAAGGTGTAGCGCCGTCCGGGGTCTCCCGCAGGCAGATTGAGCGCCAGGCCCTCGGCCAGGCCAAAGTCGCCCCCGGGGTTGTGGTCGGGGTTGGGCACCAGCCACAGATGCGCCAGGTGCCGGCTTTGCGCAAAACGCAGCATGGCGGCGGGGCTGAAAACGAAGTCCGGAACAAACACATCGCCAGCGACCACCCAGAACACTTCCGCCAGCCGCGGTAGAGCGCGCGCAATGCCACCGGCCGTCTCCAGCGCATCGCCAAAGTCTTGCCCCTCGTGCGAGTAGTCCATGCGGCAGCCCAATTCCCCCGCCAAACGGTTCAGGTGCGGCGGCATCTGCTCGCCCAGCCAGGCCGTGTTAACCAGCAGTCGCTGGAAGCCACTTCGAACCAGGGCGCGCACATGCCAGTCGATCAGTGCTTGGCCGTGGACCTGCAACAGGGGTTTGGGGGTCCGGTCGGTCAGGGGTCGCATGCGCTGGCCGCGACCGGCGGCCAAAATCATCGCTTGTGCGGGGGCAAGGGGGGCGGAATGGGCCATTATTTTTTTGAGGCGCAATGTCGGGGGCGGCCACGTTATGCTGCTTACCCTTAGGGGTCAGATTAATGCAAAGTCGAGCCAGTTACATCGCGGAATACCAGAGGATGCCCGGGGTGCCCCGATGAGTAGCCTGCGCTGGAAGGCTTGGCTGTTTGATCTGGACGGGACGCTGGCCCACACCGCGCCTGAACTGAGCCAGGCCTTGAATCAAACGCTGACTGAGCTCGGTCATGAGCCGGTCGAGGAGGCGCTGGCCATGCGCTGGATCGGCCACGGCACCCAGGCCCTGGTAGCGCGGGCGCTCGCCCATGCCACGGGGGCTGACCTGAGCTCGGCGCGGCAGGATCGCCGCCTGATGCAGGCCCTGGCCTGCTTCGATCATCACTATCGGGCCGGTCTGGGCAGCCGAAGTCTTTTGTATCCCGGGGTGCTGGAAACATTGACGGCGCTGCGTGAGCGAGGCGGCCGCCTGGCGGTGGTGACCAACAAGGAGGGCCGGCATACCCGCCCGCTGCTGCAGGCGCTCGGCCTGCAAGAGCTTGTGGATCTGATCGTTTGCGGCGATACCCTGCCTACCCGCAAGCCCGACCCTGCCGGTGTGCGCTGGTGCCTGGAGCGCTGGGCGCTGCGGCCCGACCAGGCCGTGTTTGTCGGCGACTCAGACATCGATGCGCAAACCGCCCGTGGTGCCAATCTGCAGATTTATCTGATGCGCTATGGTTACAACGCCGGCCGTGATGTATGCGAGAGTCGGCCCGACCGAGCGCTCGATCATTTTGGACAGATTCTTCTTTAGGCCTTCCCCGTCGGTCGCGGCAGTGCGTGGGGGTGGCGGCTGAGCCCGGGCTGGCTGGACGCGGCCGACCAGGCCCGGCTCGGTAAAATCGTGGGTTCTCTTCCTCGCGACACCGGAGCCCATCGTTATGGCAATTTCTTCCACCATGGGCCACGCCATCCGTGCCCTGGCCATGGATGCTGTTCAACAAGCCAACTCGGGCCATCCCGGGGCGCCTATGGGCATGGCCGACATGGCCGTTGCCCTTTGGGGCCGGCATCTGCGTCACAACCCGGCCGACCCGCACTGGGCCGACCGAGATCGCTTTGTGCTGTCCAACGGACACGGCTCCATGCTCATCTATGCCTTGCTGCACCTGACTGGCTACGACCTGCCGATGCAGGAGTTGCGCAACTTCAGGCAGCTGCACAGCAAAACCGCAGGCCACCCGGAATACGGCATCACCCCCGGGGTGGAAACCACAACCGGCCCACTGGGGCAGGGCATCACCAATGCGGTGGGTATGGCCCTGGCCGAAAAACTGCTGGCCGATCAATTCAACCGCCCGGGCCACGCCATCGTCGACCACCACACCTATGTGTTTCTGGGCGATGGCTGCTTGATGGAGGGCATCTCGCACGAGGCCTGCGCTCTGGCTGGCGCCTGGAAACTGGGCAAACTCATTGCCCTGTATGACGACAACGGCATCTCCATCGATGGGCAGGTTCAGCCCTGGTTCATCGACAACACCGCCCAGCGCTTTGCTGCCTATGGCTGGGAGGTGATCGGCCCGATCGATGGCCACGATGTGACCGCGGTGGACGCAGCCATCGCGCAAGCCAAAAAGAGCACGGACAAGCCGACCCTGGTCATTTGTAAAACCTCCATCGGCAAGGGCTCACCCAACCGGGCCAATACCGCCAAGGCCCACGGCGAACCTCTGGGTGCCGACGAAATCGCCCTCACCCGCGCCGCCCTGGGCTGGAGCCACCCGCCTTTTGTAATTCCGCCAGAGGTGTATGACCAGTGGGATGCCCGCAAGGCCGGTGCCCAGCAACAGGCGCAGTGGAACCAGCGCCTGGCCGCTTATGAAGCCGCCCATCCAGAATTGGCGGCCGAGTTCAAGCGCCGCATGGCCGGTGAACTGCCCAAAGACTTTGCCGATGTGGCGGTGGCTGCGGTGCGCAGCGCGCACGAAAAAGCCGAGACAGTCGCGAGCCGCAAGGCCAGCCAGCTGGCGCTCGAATTTTTCACGGCAGCCTTGCCCGAGATGCTCGGCGGCTCGGCCGATCTGACCGGCTCTAACCTCACCAACACCAAGGCCACGCCCCCCCTGCGATTTGATGCGGCCGGCGCCGTCGTGAAGAACGACGCTGGGGTGGGGGGCCGCCATATCAACTATGGGGTGCGTGAGTTCGGCATGGCCGCCATCATGAACGGCGTGGCGCTGCATGGGGGCTACATTCCTTACGGCGGCACGTTCCTGACCTTTAGCGACTACAGCCGCAACGCCCTGCGCATGGCCGCGCTCATGAAAATCCGCGTCGTGCATGTGTTTACGCACGACTCCATTGGCCTGGGCGAAGATGGCCCCACGCACCAGTCCATCGAGCACGCCGCCAGCCTGCGCCTGATCCCCAACCTCGATGTTTGGCGTCCGGCCGACACGGCAGAAACGGCGGTGGCCTGGAGCGTGGCCCTGACCAACAAGC
>CAZCSD010000094.1:0-6916 GCA_964501235.1 uncultured Polaromonas sp.
TGCAGCCGAAAGTGCACAAACCGCGACCAGCGCCCGCCTACGATGCCCCAGAGGACGCGCCAGATCAGCAGGGCCAGCACCGCCTGACCGAAGCGGAAATGCCAAAGCATGGCCGAGCCGCCTATATTGCCGGTAATCACCAACCCCACCACACAGACCACCAGTGCCCCATGAAAAAGCCGGGTGGGCAGGTCCCAGATCCGCGTGCGATGCAGGTGGCTGGCGTAGAGATTCATGCGTGGCCTCGGATGAGCGGATGCGTTAAATCTGTTCAATTCAAACCCCGGCGATCTTGTCGGGTTCAACGATTAGCTTACAAGAAAAGACCGCGCTGGTTAGACTGTCTGTTGACAGGGCCCCGAGGGCCCGACGACATTCGTTTTCTCTGAAGGGTTTCCTATGAAGACTATCGTCTCTGTGGCTTCTGTGGCCTTGCTCGCTTGTGCGAGTCTGCCCGCGCAGGCCCAATTTGCCAAGCCGGAAGATTCGATCCGCTATCGGCAAAGTGCTCTTTTCATTATGGGCCAGCATTTCCAGCGCGTGGGCGCCATGGCCAATGGTCGCATTCCCTTCGATGCGAAGGTCGCCGCCGAGAACGCCGAAGTGGTGGCTGCTATGGCCAAGCTGCCTTGGGCCGGCTTCGGGCCGGGCACCGACAAGGGTGCGCCCACCAAAGCCAAGGCCGAAATTTGGACTGAGCAGGCCAAGTTCCGCGAAGCCGGCGAGAAAGCGGTGGCCGAGACGGCCAAATTGGCAGCTGCGGCCAAGACCGGGAACCTGGAGGCGATCAAGGCTGCTTTTGGTGCCACGGCCGGTAGTTGCAAGGCCTGCCACGACGCTTACCGCGCCCAGTAAACCGGGCCTTGCCCAGCCTGACCGCAAACGCTTCAGGCCTGGGCCAGCAGTTGATCGATCAGCCTGTTTAGATCGGCGAAGTCGGGTTCACCCACATACTGCTTGATGATCTCGCCGCGTTTGTTGACCAGATAGGTCGTCGGCGTGATGCGCACATCTCCCCACGCCTTGGCCACCGCACCGGTGTTATCGATCGCCACCATGAAAGGCAATTGACGACTCTGGCTGAAGTTGACCACATAAGCGGGCGGGTCATAGCTCATGGCCACCGCCAGCGTTTCAAAGCCGCGCGCATGAAAGCGCTGATGCGTCTCGACCAGCTTGGGCATTTCAGCCACGCAACTGATGCAGCTGGTAGCCCAGAAATTGATGAGGAAGACCTTGCCCCTGAGTGCCTGGGTGCTGGTCTGGCTGCCGTCGAGCAGCACGAAGCGCGTGTCCGGGGCGGCCTTGCCTGAAGAGCAGGCGCTGCCCAGGACAGCCCATCCCAGTCCCGCAGCCATCAGGCTGCGGCGCGAGGCGTTTGCACCAGAAGGATCGGTCATGAACCGAGTGTATCGACCGGCCGCGCCTCTTGCACGAGTCGTCTCTAGATCACCCGGCGGCTTTTGAGCTCGTCCAGGCGCGCTTGACTGCAGGCCAGCACCGACCGCAGTACCTCCTCGGTATGCTGCCCCAGCAAGGGTGGCGCGAGACCTTCGTGCGAGGCATCGCGTACCGGAGTACGGCTTAGCTTCATGGGGCTTGAGACCAGGGTTAGATCGTGCCGATGGGGATGCTGCCAGCGACTGACCATGCCGCGGCTGTTGACCTGCGGGTCGGCAAAGACTTCGGCCAGATTGTTGATCGCTCCGCAGGGCACCTTGGCATTTTCAAGCGCGCGCAGCCATTCGGATTTGCCTCGCGTCTTCATCAGCGCCTCGAGCAAGGGGACCAGGACTGCGCGGTTGAGCACACGCTGCCGGTTGCTGGCAAACCGGGGGTCACGGGCCAGTTCGGGCTTTCCGGCCACCTCACAAAAACGCGCAAACTGGCCGTCGTTGCCCACGGCCAGGATGAGGTGGTCGCGGCTTCCTTCTACGCTGGGTGCAACCTCGAAGACTTGGTAGGGCACGATGTTCTGATGGGCATTGCCGGCGCGCCCGGGCACTTTGCCGCTGACCAGGTAGTTGGCCCCGAGGTTGGCCAGCATGGCCACCTGCGTATCGAGCAGGGCCATGTCGATGTATTGACCCTCCCCGGTGCGCTCAGCGTGGCGCAGCGCCGCCAGGATAGCCACCGTGGCGTACATGCCGGTCATCAGATCGGCCACCGCCACCCCCACCTTCTGCGGACCGCCGCCGAGGTCATCGCGCTCGCCGGTGATGCTCATCAGTCCGCCCATGCCCTGGACAGCGTAGTCGTAGCCGGCGCGCTCGGCATAGGGGCCGCTTTGGCCAAAGCCGGTGATCGAGCAGTAGACCAGGCGGGGGTTGAGGGCCAGCAGGCTCGGTGCATCGAGCCCATATCGCACCATGTCGCCTACTTTGAAATTCTCGACGAAGACATCGCAGTGACAGACCAGCTCTCGGATCAGGGCTTGACCCTGCGCTTGAGCGATGTCGCAGGTCACCGACCGTTTGTTCCGGTTGGCCCCGAGGTAGTAGGCGGCCTCCTGGGTCTCCCGACCCTGATCGTCGTGCAGAAAGGGCGGGCCCCACCCCCGGGTGTCATCGCCCTGTTCGGGCCGTTCGATCTTGATCACATCAGCACCCAGATCGGCCAGGGTTTGGGTGCACCAAGGACCGGCCAAGACCCGGGAGAGATCGAGTACGCGTACGCCTTGCAGAGAGTTCATGGGGGCATTGTGGCGCAGGCGCGGGATGGTTCCCCCTCGGCGGCCTTGGGGGCCGAATGCCTGTACAGTGCGCAGGTGTCTTTCTTGCCTCGCCATACCCGGGTTTTGAGCCTGTGCCTGTTGCTGCTGGCGTGCAGTCCGGCCCTCAATTGGCGCGAGGTGCGCGCCGAGGGCGGCGACCTGTTGGTTCTGCTGCCCTGCAAGCCGGACCGGGCCACCAAGACCGTGCCCCTGGGCGGCCCGCCTACGCCATTGGCTGTGATGGGTTGTGAGGCCGCCGGCGCGATGTTTGCCGTCTCTGCGGCTGAACTCGGTCAGGCCGAGCGCTCAGCCGCTGTTGTGCTGCAATGGCAAAGCCTGACTCTGTCGCATATGCGGGCGACTGAGCCGATCCTGCGCCCGATACAGGTGGCCGGCGCCGAGACGGCCATACGGGTGATCGCGCGCGGCATCCATCCCGATGGCCAGGCTGTGGAGGCGCAGGCCGTGTTTTTTGTCCGCGGCAGCCGGATTTTTCAGGCGGTCATCTACGCCCCCCGCATCTCCCCTGAGGCGGCCGAAACCTTTTTTGCGAGCCTCAAGCTGTCATGAATGCCTGCGGTGGCGCGAGCACGGCCTCGCCGGGTTTCTTGAGCGGCCGCGCTGCGGTACTGGTGTTCCTGGCTTTTGCCCTGGGCTACTTCCTCTCGGCGGTGGTGCGTACGGTGATCGCCACCCTCTCACCGACCCTGACTCAGGAATTCGATCTCCAGGCCGCTGATCTGGGCCTGCTGGGCGGCGGTTTTTTTCTGGGCTTTGCCAGCACCCAATTGCTGCTGGGATCGTGGTTGGACCGATATGGACCGCGTCGGGTGCTGATCGGCTTTCTGGCGGTGGCTGTGTTGGCTTGCCTGGCTTTTTCCATGGCCACGGGTTTTACCGGTTTGCTGGCGGCCCGCGTTTTGCTCGGCGTAGGTCTGAGCGCCTGCCTGATGGCGCCTCTGACCGGATTTCGTCGTTGGTACGAGCCGGGCCAGATGTTGCGCGCAAATTCTTGGATCCTCATGGTGGGCTCTCTGGGCATGGTCGCCGCCACTTTGCCGGTACAGTGGCTGCTGCCCGTGACGGGTTGGCGTCCTTTGTTCTGGGTTCTGGCTTTGCTGTTGGTACTGACCATCGCGCTCCTGGTGCGTCTGGTCCCTGGTCATGTGGCCCATGCGCCGGACCCGGGTGGCCCTAGCGGTTATGCCCAGGTGTGGCGCAGTCCGGCCTTCAGGCGCCTGTTGCCCTATTCCTTCTTTATCAACGGGGGGTTGATCGGCCTGCAGACGCTTTGGCTCGGCCCTTGGCTGACCCGCGTGGTCGGCCTCAGTCCGCTACAGGCCGCGGCGGGTCTGTTTTCCATCAACCTGGCCAGCCTGCTTGCCTTTTCCATCTGGGGCTTGGCCATGCCCAGCCTGACCCGGCGCGGCTGGACGGTCGAGCGCCTGCTCACCCTGGGCGTGCCCCTGATGCTGGCCATGCTGGCGATTAACACGGCCCTGGGCTCGGCCGCCGCCTGGCCCTTCTGGTCGGTCTTTATTGTGTTGGGCAGCGTGGTGTCGCTGGCTCAGCCGGCCTTGAGCATGACCTTCGCACCTTCGGTGGCGGGCCGCGCCCTGACGGCTTACAACCTGGTCTGCTTTTTGGGCATTTTTGCCATGCAATGGGGCATCGGACTGCTGATCGATGCCTTGCTGGCCCGTGGTTGGACGCAGCAGGAGAGTTTTCAGGGCGCCTTTACGATCTACCTGTGTTGCTGTATCGCCTCGTTTGTCTTTTATCTGCGCGCAAAGACCGATAATTCGGGGTCATGAACGGCATTTTGGTCATTGCCCATGCCCCGCTGGCCTCGGCCATGGGCCAATGCATGACCCACGTGTTTGGCGTCCCGCCGCGCTGTTTTGCTGCCATCGATGTGCAGCCCAACGTTCCGCCCGAGGAAACCCTGGCGCAGGCGCGCATCGTGATGCAGCAACTGGAGTGCCCCACCTGTCTAGTGATGACCGACATCTTCGGTGCCACGCCCTGCAATGTGGCGCAGAAGCTGGTCGATGGCGTCAACAGCAAATTGGTCGCCGGCCTGAATCTGCCTATGCTCATGCGTGCCCTCTCTTACCGTCACGACTCGCTCGATGCCCTGGTCGCCCGCGCGCTGGCCGGCGCCAGCCAGGGCGTGATGCAGGTGGCCATCACCGCTCCTCAGAACCAGACTCGTCGCTACCATGATCAAGACCAGCGTGACCATCAGCAATAGGCTGGGGCTGCATGCCCGAGCTTCCGCCAAGCTCACCAAGTTGGCAGGCAGCTTCCCCTGCGAGGTCTGGATCAGTCGGGGCGAGCGGCGAGTGAATGCCAAAAGCATCATGGGCGTCATGATGCTTGCCGCCGGCCTCGGCAGCACCGTCGAACTGGAGACCCTGGGGGAGCGCGAGCAGGAGGCCATGGACGCGCTGCGGGCCTTGTTCGCCGAAAAATTTGGCGAGGGTGAATGAGTTTTACCGTCCACGGCCTGGCTGTCTCGCGCGGTATCGCCATCGGGCGTGCGGTGCTGGTGGCTTCCAGCCGTGCCGATGTTGCCCACTACTTCATCGATCCGGCCCAGGCGCAGCAGGAGGTGCAGCGTATCCGCGCGGCCCGGGATGCTGTGGCCGAGGAGATTGCCCGCTTGCAGCGCGACCTGCCCAAGGATGCGCCGCCGGAATTGGCAGCCCTTCTCGATGTACACCTGATGCTGCTGCAGGATGAACAGTTGTCGGCGGGCGTCAAGCACTGGATTGTGGAGCGTCACTACAACGCCGAGTGGGCCATCGCCACGCATTACGAGGCCTTGGCGCGCCAATTCGATGAGATGGAAGATCCCTACTTGCGCGAGCGCAAGGCCGACCTAGAGCAGGTGGTCGAGCGGGTACTTCGCTACCTCAAGGGTGCGGCCTCGCCGATGCGGCCGACCTCGCCGGCCAAGCCTCGCGCCCAGCAAGGGCAGTTGCTGGGCGATTCGTTGGATGTGCCGCTGGTGCTCATTGCGCACGATCTGTCGCCAGCGGACATGCTGCAATTCAAGCAAAGCTTGTTTGTGGGCTTTGCCACCGATGTGGGCGGACGCACTTCACACACCGCTATCGTGGCACGCAGCATGGATATCCCGGCGGTGGTGGGGGCGCGCAGCGCGAGCAGTCTGATCGAGCAGGACGACTGGGTCATCATCGACGGCGATGCCGGTGTTCTTATCGTCGACCCATCGCCCATCATCCTGGCCGAATACGGATTCAAGCAGCGCCAGCTTGAGCTTGAGCGCGAGCGGCTCAGCCGATTGCGTCACACGCCAGCCCTCACGCTCGACGGCCAGCCCGTGGAGTTGCTGGCCAATATCGAGATGCCGGAGGACACGATGGCCGCTGTTCACGCCGGGGCAGTGGGCGTTGGGTTGTTTCGCAGCGAATTCCTTTTCATGGGTCGTGGTGGCCGGCTGCCCGATGAGCAGGAGCAGTACCTGGCGTATGTGCGGGCGGTCGAGGGCATGCAGGGGCTGCCGGTGACCATTCGCACAGTCGATATCGGCGCCGACAAGCCCTTGGACCGAACGCACCGGCACGATGATCACCTCAACCCGGCCTTGGGCCTACGCGCCATCCGCTGGAGTCTGGCCGACCCGCCCATGTTCCTCACCCAGCTGCGGGCCATTTTGCGTGCCGCCGCCCACGGGCAGGTGAATTTGCTCATTCCCATGCTGGCGCATGCGCGGGAGATACGCCAGACCTTGTCGATGGTCGATCATGCCCGTGCTCAGCTCGACAACAGAGGTCAGGCTTATGGGCCCGTCAAGCTTGGCGCCATGATCGAGGTGCCGGCGGCAGCCCTGATGGTGCAGACCTTCCTGCGCCATTTCGACTTTCTCTCCATCGGCACCAACGATCTGATCCAGTACACCCTGGCCATCGACCGCGCCGACGAGGCGGTGGCCCATCTGTATGACCCGCTGCATCCTGCTGTGCTGCGCTTGTTGGCTGAGACCATCGCGCAAGGCCGTGCGCAGGGCAAACCGGTCAGCGTCTGCGGTGAGATGGCCGGCGACGTGAATCTGACCCGTTTGCTGCTTGGCTTGGGACTGCGGTCCTTCTCCATGCACCCCTCGCAGATCCTGGCGGTCAAGCAGCAGGTGCTGCGGGCCGATGCCGGCAAACTTGCAGCCTGGGCGGAGCAGGT
>CAZCSD010000095.1:0-6740 GCA_964501235.1 uncultured Polaromonas sp.
CAGGGTTCGCGCCGGAACTGTTCGACCTTGAGGCCGACCCTGATGAAGTGAAGGACCTCGCCGCCGATCCCGCGATGGCGGTTGTACTCGCGCGGTTTCGCGAAAGACTGGAGACTATTTGCGATCCAGTCGCCACAGACTTGGCGGCCAAGCGAGACCAGCGGGCCCTGGTAACCGCCCACGGGGGAATCCAGAAAATCCTGGCGCGCGGAGGTAGCAGCTACACCCCTATTCCTGGCGAGTCGGTGAAGTTGCTGGGACGCCCCGCCTGAGCCTATGGTTTGCGAGATCCTCGCCTGGTGGATGACGCCCCTGAGCGGAGCTCAGGACCATCTGCTACCCGCACCCCTGGCTTGGCATGGGCGACTCATGGTGCTGGCCTGGGGCGTTGCGATACCTTTGTCCGTCCTGCTGGCGCGCTATTTCAAGGTGATGCCCGGTCAGGGCTTTCCCCGGGTGCTCGATCACCCATTCTGGTGGCATGGCCACCGGGTCCTGGGTTACCTTGCCCTTGCCTTGACGGCTGCAGGGCTGGCCTTGGTGGTGGGTAGCGAGCGCTACTCCGGCGCCAACCGTGATGCGCATGGCTGGATGGGATGGTGTGTTGTGCTGGCAGCCTTGCTGCAGCTCGCAGGCGCGCATCTCCGTGGAAGCAAGGGTGGGCCGACAGACCCCAGGCGTACGGGCGACGGGCGCATACTCGACCTTCGCGGTGACCATTACGACATGACAACGCGTCGGATCCTGTTTGAGCGCGTGCACAAATTCCTCGGTATTGCAGCCCTGGCGACGGCTTGGGTGACCCTGGTGCTGGGGCTGCAGATCGCCGATGCGCCCCGCTGGATGGTGCTGATGTTGGCGCTGTGGTGGGCCGGCTTGCTCGCCTGGGCCTGGCGCCTGCAATCGCGTGGGCGGTGTGTGGACACCTACCAGGCGATCTGGGGTCTGGATCCTGCGCTCCCCGGGGCCCGTCGAGCGCCAATCGGATGGGGTATTCGACGCTTGTCCGCGAAGGACCTGGACCATGGAAGCCATTGAAGTCATCGATCCGCGAATCGAACCGGTTGTACGCGGCGCCCGTCTCGAGCGACTTTGTACGGGTGCAATCTGGGGCGAGGGACCCGTCTGGATGTACGAGGACGATGCAGTGCTTTGGAGCGATATTCCGAACAACCGGATGCTGCGATGGTCGCCTCAGGACGGCATGACGATTTGGCGATCAGATGTCGAATTCACGAACGGTCATGTGCGCGACCTCAATGGCGACCTTCTGCACTGCTCTCACGGCCTGCGGGCTATTGTTCGAACGCGCAAGGGCCCAAATGGAATTTGCGCGCAGTCACCGGACGAAATCGTAGTCGATCGTTACCAGGGCCGCCGTTTGAACTCACCCAACGATCTTGTGGTGCGAAGCGATGGAACGATCTGGTTCACCGACCCGCCCTACGGTATTCTGAGCGACCGGGAGGGGTACCGTTCCGAGCGGGAGCAGCCAGCTAACCACGTCTTTTGCTTTGATCCGGCCAGCGGCATGCTGCATGCGGCAACAGTGGATGTCGAAGAGCCCAACGGACTGGCCTTCTCGCCAGACGAGAGTATCCTGTACGTCAGCGATACATCGGCGGCCTGCCGCCAAGATGGCTCGGGCCATCACTGCATCCTCGCCTTTGACGTCCGGGGTATGCGTCTGTCTGGAATGCGTCGGATCGCCGACATCCGACCAGGCCTGGCCGACGGATTCCGACTTGACGCGCAGGGCTGGATCTACACCAGCAGCGAGGATGCCGTGCAGATCCTTTCTCCCGATGGCTTCTTGCTTGGACGCATCCCAGTTCCGGAGAAAGTGGGCAACCTCACCTTCGGCGGCCCCGGGCGCAACGTGCTGTACGTCGTGGCCAGCACCTCGCTTTACAGCATCACGCTGGCCACGCGTGGCGTTCAGATGCCCTGACAACCCGGGGTCAGACTGGGTCGATATTCGCCAATCTTCTCAACCAGCGGTAGTGCATATTGTTCAGGCCACTTGCGATTGATCAACGTTCTGTTTGGGCCACAGTGCCCAGTCCGCACTCACCCCAGGCTGCTCGCCCAGGTTTTCCGGAGGCTCCTAGCCATGGATGTTCGTCCCCTTACAGTCCCCCGCAACACCCGGCGCGGCCGCAGGATCAAACTTACAGGGCAATTGCTGGCGATGCTGCTGCTCGCGAGCAGCCCGGCGGCCTGGGCCCACGCCTTTCAGCAGCGCTACGAGTTGCCTCTGCCGCTGGCGTATTTCGTCGCAGGGGCGGGTCTGGCGGTGGCGCTGTCCTTTGTCGTTATGGCACTGGTTGTGCGTCACGGGGCGCCGCTGCCGCAGTACAGCGTCACCTTGCCCCAGCGGCTGGTGCGCGTCGTGACCGGGGTTCTCAGGTTTTTGGGCTTGGGCCTTTTCTTCCTGGTGCTGAGTGCGGGCTTTCTCGGCGCGCAAGGTGACTGGGACAGCAACCCTTTGCCAGTGATGGTCTGGGTAATCTGGTGGATCGGGCTTGCATTTGTGGTGGCCCTGGTTGGCAATGTCTGGGCCGTGCTGGACCCCTGGCGCAGCCTGGGGGCCTTGCTGCCTCGTGCGCCCCCGCGGCCCTGGCCAGACGGGCTGGGTGTGTGGCCGGCCGTCCTTTTATTTTTCGGGTTCGCCTGTGCTGAGCTGGCATGGAGCGAGAACGCAGTGCCACAAAAGCTGGCGGCAGTGGCGGTGGGCTACTCGCTACTGACCTGGATGGGCATGTACCGTTTTGGCCGGGAGACCTGGCGCGAACAGGCCGACCCCTTTGCACGATTTTTTGGGCTCTTTGCCAGATTCGCCCCCCTGCACTTGCACCAGGAGGCGGGCAAAACTGTTTTGATCGTGCGTCCCTTCGGTGCGGGGCTGGCTCTTGAAAGCCAGCGGGCCTTGCCCTCGGTTTCAGCCACAGCCTTCATTGTCCTCATGCTCTCGACGGTCGCCTTTGACGGGATTGGCGAGACACCCTTTTGGGAGGACCTGATGGGGCAGGCGAGCGCGCTTTTTTATCAAATGGGGTTGGTGCATTGGGTCGGGTATTACCTCAGTGATAGCCTGATCAAAATCATGGGTCTTGCAGTGATGCCGCTGGTGTTTGCGCTGGTCTATCTGAGTACATGCGCCGTGATGGCTCAGATGTCTGGTGAATCGACGGCCCACACCGCGAGGCGGTATATCCTCAGCCTGGTGCCGATCGCAGTGGCCTACCACCTAGCCCATTACATGACCTACCTCTTGGTCCAAGGCCAAATGATTTGGCCTTTACTTTCAGACCCTTGGGACCTGGGCTGGGATTTGCTGCGGGGCCGTGGGTTTTACCTGGACCCCACGGCCATAGACACCGGCGTCGTTTGGTTCACTGCCCTGGTGTCAATTGTCATCGGCCATATCGCTTCGCTGTGGCTGGCCCACCGGGAGGCCTTGCAAAGGCACGAGGCGAGAACGGCCCTGCGTCTGCAAATCCCGATGGCGTTTTTGATGGTGGCCTACACTATGTTGAGCCTCTGGATCTTGTCGCAGCCCGTCGTCAAACACTGAAATGACTGGAGATGAGAAATGCCCGACACCTTGTTCAGACTTATCCGCCGCGCCTTTCTGGTGATTTTGTACGCTGGGCTGGTTGTCCCAGTCCACTCCCAAAACAAGGCTGCACCAGCGGTCCCGGGTGGTAATCCAGGGCCTGGCGAATGGAGCCGAAAGGCCCCGATGCTCGAGCCCAATTCGGAATTTACGGTCGCCCATTGGGCTGGCAAGTTGTATGTTCTCGGGGGTTATCCGAGCGGGCGCGTCAGCGTCAAGACGGTGCAGATTTATGACATCGCATCCGATAGTTGGACGCGAGGACCGGATCTGCCGGAGGTCAACAACCACGGAATCGCTGCTGCCTATGACGGGGTGATCTACCTTTTCGGCGGGCAAACCGACCCGAACACGGCGTATGTGGATACGGTTTATGCGCTCGACACTCGGCAAGGCGCCAATGCTAAATGGGTCAGTAAAGCGCGCATGCCCACCAAACGCAGTGCTGGTGCAGCCGTTGTGATCGGCGAGAAGATTTATGTGGTCAGCGGCCGCCCGCCACGGGGGCAGGACTTCGCAGCCTACGATCCCAAGACTGACATCTGGGAGACTTTGCCCAACTTGCCCAGCCAGCGCAATCACATTGCGGCTGAAAACATCAACGGGCGCTTGCATGTGTTCGGCGGACGTCTGGGTGGTGGGTTCCAGAGCGACAAGACGGCCGCCCACGAGATCTACGACCCTAAGACCCGCACCTGGACGGTCGGCGCCCCGATGCTCAAGCCACGTAGCGGCATCAACAGCGCCAACGCCTACGGTTGCATCCACGTCTGGGGGGGTGAGGAGGCTGCTGGTGTCTTCCCTGACCATGACTACTACGACCCGCGGACCGACCGGTGGACCAAGTTGCCAGACATGGCACTGCCCATTCACGGAGTCACTGGGGCCACATTCCAAAATGGCCTGATCTGGGTCACGGGTGGCGGAGACGCGGTAGGCGGTAGCAGCGGAACACTTCTGAACCAGGTCTATCGCCCCAATGTGAAGTGTGAATGAGGCTGATGACGGGCTCTGAAAGCTGAGCGAGTTAGTTAAACAATCTCCTCTGCCCCGCCATGCAAAGTTTCTTCAAATAGTCAATCTTTCAACAGCAGCCGACAAGCTGTTGATCTGATTGACTTTTTCTCGGTCACCTCCTGACCAGAGCTTGAAGAAAGCCCCTTCATACAGGGGCTTCAGCGCGATTGAGACGCTGTTCTGCTCAGAACCACTTGACTGAGCGAGTTCGAAAGTCGATGGCTAAGCCGTACCAATTGAACGCGGTTTGTGGCGATGCCGGTGACCAGTCGCAGGCTTTTGCTCTCGTGACCGAGGCACGAGTGATGTCAAACCGGGTCTTATGTCTTCACGCAGGTCGTTCGCGGCATGGCTCAGTGGCTAGAGCACGCGGATTTGGAGGAGGCCACTTGCCTGTTTCTGCAGCGGTTTTACTGGGGCGTCGGGCGGCCGTCATACAACGGGCGGCATGGTTCGAAGCCGCGCCCTGCCCAAACGCTGTGCTGGGGACACTGGGGCCCGCGTTACTTGATGCCAGTTTGATTGCCGCCTCGGGGTATCGCCATGCCTGCCTTCATGTCGCCGTTGCGGACCAGTATGTAGGCCACGATCGCCGTCTTGGCGTCGTCGTCAATTTTGGCGGGGTTGTCAAAGGGCATGAGCATCTGCAGATATTCAAAAAGCCCCTTGGCTGTGCCGAACTTGCCGATGTCATGCCCCGGCCCCCAGATGGGGCGTGGAAACACGCTTGCGTCGCGGCCCTTGGCTCCGTGGCACAAGGCGCAGTGCTGCTGGTACAGCTGAGCACCCGAGAACACCTGCGCGCTGGCGCTGGCTGGCGGCGCGGGGACGTCCTGGGCCAAGGCGGTCGCGCAGGCCAGCGCGGCGGCCGCGGCCGCCGCCTTCGTCTTGAGCGCGCTCATGCGACCCGAATACGGAACTTCGGAATCGCGCCGTTGGCCATGCCCAGCTGATTGAAGGGAACAGTCTCGGCCTGCATGTTTCCTGCCATGTCGACACCACGCGTCTCGATAACGTGGTCGCCGGGCCGTGCGTCCCAGTGGAAGTCAAAGCGCACCCAGGTGTAGCGCCCTAGGTTCGGGCCCTGGATGTGGGCCCTCTGCCAGGGGCCACCGTCGATGCGGTACTCGACATCGCGGATGCCGTACTGCGGGGCCCACGCATAGCCACGCACGAGCTGACGGCCGGCAGTCATTCGCGGCAACTCGCCGCGCTTGAGCGGGTAGTTGGCCGGGATCGACGGGCTCTTTTCCAGCACCAGCGGCACGGTGATGAGGGTCTTGATGGGCATCCACGTGACCATCGGGCCCTTGACGTCGGCTGCCGTGATCCCGCCGATGAACTCATCGGTAGCGCTGACCGCAGGCGCCGCGTAGTCCGGACCAATGTAGACCTCGCCGCGGGTGTTGAGCCGGCACCAGTGCTGGTGCGTGTCCACCCGCATCTCGGTGAGCCACTTGATCGATGCCGTCCCGCCCCAGCCCGGCACCACCAGCCGCACGGGCGCACCGTGGTCTGGCGTCAGCGCGTTGCCATTCATTTTGTAGCAGATGCCGATGTCATCGGCCCGCGAGACAATGTCGGCCACTGGTATTGGTCGCCCCATGTCGCCGCCGTCCACGCCCGACCAGAAGAGGGCGGACTTGGCGTCCTTCTTCAGCCCCAGCAGGCCAAAGATGTGCGACAGCGGCACGTACTGCCACTCTGCCTGGCCCACCGCGCCTAGCACCCAGTTGCCACCGGCCACCTGCATCTGGTTTTGCTGCTCCCAAAACAGGCTGCGTCCATTGCCGTGGCACTCCATCGTGGCGATGATGGTGCGAGAGGGCATTTTCAGCAGATCGTCGTAGCTGATCTCTAGGCTGCGCTCTAGCCCGTTGCCGTGGATTTTCATGCGCCACTGCTTGGGGTCAAGAACGGGCTTGGCCTCAGCGATCGGCGTGGGGTAATGGTTGCGGACATAGAACTCTTCGACCGGGGTGATGAAGGTGCTGAAGTCCCAGTAATTGCCGCTGCGTACGGTGGCGCCGATGTTGAGCAGCCGGGAGGCGTCCTTGATGAGAACTTTGCGCGCCGGTGCCGCGGGTGCAGCCTGCGCTGGCGC
>CAZCSD010000096.1:0-6345 GCA_964501235.1 uncultured Polaromonas sp.
GCCAGCACACCATGGCACTGGTCTTGGCGGTCAGGAAGACCGACTCCTTGACTTCCGACTGCAGTCCCGCCTGCCGGTATGCCAGCAGGGCCCAGGCCAGCACGCCCAGGGCGCTGACCACCCCGAGAGCAGGCGGCACCTCCGGCAAAGCCATGCCTTCGACGCGCAGGATGAACCAGGCTACCGAAACCAGAGCAGGAGCCCAAAGCACCAACCAGGCCAGGAACACCCGGTTTCGGCCCTCCTTGCGCTTGTTGATCACCGCATAAACGGAAGCCAGCAGGTAGCCACCAAAGGCCCCGACAGCCGCCGCCTCGGTCGGTGTGGCCAGTCCGAGCACGATGGAGCCGAGCACCGAAAGGATGAGCACCACCAAGGGGAAGAAGCTCTGCAAGAGCATCTTGAAGATCTCAAGACGCTGGAAGGTCAGCAGGGCATAAAAGCCGATCAAGGCCAGGGCGCCAACGCCCAGACCGATCCAGAATCCGCGCGTCGGCTCGGAACGTTCAGCACTGGCCACGGGCTGCGCCGCAGGGGCCGATGCACCGGGCTCCTGCACACCTTGAGCGGCGGCCACCGGCTCCTGCGTCGCACCGGGGGGCTCTTTAACGCCCGAATCTGCGCCCGGCGGTTCTCTGACCCCGCCGGCACCCGGGGGCTCCTTCACCCCGACATCCGCCCCAGGCGGCTCCTTGACACCCGAATCGGCGCCCGGCGGTTCTTTCACGCCGGCATCGGCACCCGGGGGCTCTTTCACACCCGAGTCAGCGCCCGGCGGCTCTTTGACACCGGAACCGGAGGGCTCCTTCAAACCGCTCGCTTCGTCAGCCTGCGCTTTCTCGGGGGCCTGAGAGCCGGCCGGCTCGACCACCTCGGCGGAACTCCTGGTCGCCCCCTCAAGCTCAGCAGGTTTGGTATGCACGTGCCAGGACCAGCCGGCTGCCAGCAGGAAGAACAACAAGGGCAGCAAAGTCACCAGCCACTGCTTGCGCAAATAGGCGGCCTGACCCTGTACCACCGAGCCTGCCCGCAGCAGGCCCGGCAGCACCATCGGCGAAGCCTCCCGGGCAACGCGGTCCAGCGCGGGCGGCAGGGGCACAAAGCGCTGCTCGGCCGACAAAGGCGGCATCAGGTCGGGCTTGATCTTGGCCAGCAAGATAACGTAGAGGATGTAGAGACCGGCCAGCATCAAGCCGGGGAAAAAGGCCCCGGCATACAACTGCACCACGGACACGCCGGCGGTAGCGCCATAGACAATGAGCATCACCGAAGGCGGAATCAGAATGCCCAGGCAACCGCCAGCGGTGATGGCGCCGGCCGAAACCCGAACGTCGTAACCGCCCTTGAGCATCTGCGGCAAGGCCAAGAGGCCCATGAGCGTAACCACCGCGCCCACAATCCCGGTGGCCGTGGCAAACACCGCACAGGTAAAAAGCGTGGCCACCGCCAGCGAGCCGGGTACGCGCGCCAAAGCCAAATGCAAACTGCGAAACAGCTTGTCGATCAGGTTGGCCCGCTCGACCAGGTAGCCCATGAACACGAAAAGCGGAATGGAAATGAGCACATCATTGCCCATCACCTTGAAAGCCGACTGCACCATCAGCGTCAGCGTCTTGCCCGTATCTCGCTCGTAAGCCAGCCAGGTAAAGATCATGCCCATCCCCATCAGGGTAAAGGCCGTCGGAAAACCCAGCATGATGGCCACCACCACCAGCGCCAACATCATCAGCCCCAAGTGGCCCGTGCTCAGCTGATCAGCAGCCAGAAGCATCACCGCCGTGCCGGCGATGATCAACCCCATCAGGATAAAGCCGAACCACAACTCTTTGCGCAACCGGATCATCGCGCACCCCCGGGCGAGATGGCGTTGACATCCTCGGCCTTGACCATCTCCTTGAGCTTGTCAACATCGACCTCCTCGACGTCCTGCTCGCGCGAGGGCCACTGACCGTCGCGGATGCACTGAACGCAGCGCACAATTTCCACAAGGCCCTGCAACAGCAGCATGAACCCGGCCAGCGGAATCATGAACTTGAAGGGATACAGGGGCAGAGGCGTGGCTGAAAAGGTGCTCTCGCGGATGGCCAGCGATTCATTGGCAAACGTCCAGCCGGCCCAGGTCAGAGCCACAATGCCGGGCAGAAAAAAGAGCCCATAGAGAACCAGATCAATCCAGGCCTGGGTGCGGGGCATGAAAAATCCGTAAAGCACATCACCGCGGACGTGGCCGTTTTTGGACAGGGTGTAGGCGCCGGCCAGCATGAACAGGGTGCCATACATCATCAGCTGCGCATCGAGCGCCCAATCGTGGGGGTTGTTGATGATGTAGCGCGAATAGACCTCCCAGGAAATCAGGCAGGTCAAAACGATGATCAGCCAGGCAAAGGCCTGACCGATCCAGGTTGATGCCCGGTCCACCGCGAGCAGAATGTTCTTCATGGTCCACGCCCAGTTACAGCCCGGGCCCTCAATCGGATTCAAAAAACGGAAAAGGCCGCCGGAACTACCGGCGGCCAGGTCGAGACCCCGTCAGATCAGGACTTCTTGGCTGGCGCCGCCTTGGCTGGGGCGGCCGGCTGCCTGAAGTAACGATTCCAGGCCATCTTGAAATCGACGGTGTAGTCGTTGTGCCAGGAACCCACCCGCTGGGCAAAGGCGCGCTGCGAATCCATCACCTTCTTGAACAAGGGATTCTCAGTCGACTTCGCAGCAGTGACCTTGTCCCAGGCGTCGAGTTGGGCGCGCAGGATGGCATCAGGCGTCTTGTAGAAATTGACCTTGTCCTTGGTCTTGAGCTCGATGTAGTCCTTGGAGTTGCGGTCGATGGCCTTCCAGCTGAAGTCGGCGCTCGAGGCTTGTACCGCGTAGTCAATGGTGGCTCTGAGTTCGGCCGGCAGAGCCTCGAGCTTGGCCTTGTTGAACAGGATCTCGAACTGCTCGCCCGACTGATGGAAGCTCTGCAACATGCAGTTCTTGGCCACATCGGGGAAGCCGAGCACCCGGTCGGACGAGGCGTTGTTGAATTCAGCCGCATCGAGTAGACCGCGATCAAGCGCAGGCACGATCTCACCGCCAGGCAGCGGATTGACCGCTGCGCCCAGTTCCTTGAACACGTCGACGGCCAAGCCCACCGTCCGGTACTTCAGACCCTTGAGCTGAGCCACATTGGCGATCGGCTTCTTGAACCAGCCCAGGGGCTGAGTGGGCATGGGGCCGTACAGGTAGGACACCACATCGATGTTCAGGCTCTTGTAGATTTCCTCCAGCAGCGCCTTGCCACCGCCGTAGTAGTGCCAGGACAGCACCATGTTGGGGTCCATGCCGAAGGCCGGGCCCGAACCCCACAAGGCCAGCGCGGTGTTCTTGCCGTAGTGGTAGGCCACGACACCGTGGCCGCCGTCGAGCGTGCCCTTGTTGACCGCATCGAGCAGCTGAAAAGCAGGAACCACCGCACCGGCAGGCAGCACCTCGATCCGCAAACGGCCGCTGGCCATGTCGTTGACCTTTTTGGCAAAGTCGTTGGCGAACTCGTGAAAGATGTCCTTGGCCGGCCAGGTGCTCTGGAAGCGGAGGGTGGTGGTCTGGGCCGTGGCGATCATCGGCGCCGACAGGGCACCCGCAGCAACAGCGGCGCCCTTGAGCAGGCCGCGACGGCCGGTGGTGGTCTGGGTCATGAAAGGTCTCCTGGAGAATAAGTTGACAGACAGGATTGTCAGGACCTACCGCAGCCCTTAATGAGAGGGTTACTACGTAGCCACGCCCACAGCGCTGAAACTTCCACGAGCAAGGCGGGGGCGGCTGCAACCCAGGACAGCGGCTCGATCCGGGCGCGATGGTAGGACTGGTGCAAAATCTCAGTTGGTTTGAAGGGCAATATTCCCTCTAGAGCTTGCTGATCGATCGCGCGAACATGACTTTTTTAGCCCTGGACGTGGGCAATACCCGACTTAAATGGGCGGTTTATGAAGCGCCTCGCCCTGGCGCCCGTTTGCTGGCCCAGGGCGCAGCCTTTCTGGAGAACATCGAGAAGCTGGCCGAACAGGAGTGGCAGTCACTGACACCTCCGCAACAGATCCTGGGCTGCATCGTTGCCGGCGACCCGGTCAAGCGGCGCATCATGGACCAGATGGAGCACTGGGAAGTGATGCCCAGTTGGGTCGTCGCCAGCGCCGAGGAGGCCGGCGTGAGCAACGGCTACGACCATCCGGCCCGGCTCGGCTCCGACCGCTGGGTGGCCATGATCGGGGCGCGCCACCGCCTGCTGGCGCGGGGACAGCAGGCCCCTTGCGTGGTGGCCATGGTCGGCACCGCTGTCACCGTGGAGGCCATTGACGCCCAGGGGCGTTTTTTGGGCGGGCTGATCCTGCCCGGTCACGGCATCATGTTGCGCGCCCTGGAATCGGGCACGGCCGGTCTGCATGTGCCCACCGGCGAGGTGCGCGACTTCCCCACCAACACCAGCGACGCCTTGACCAGCGGCGGCACCTTCGCCATCGCCGGGGCCATCGAGCGCATGGTCGAAAACGTGATCAAACGCTGCGGCCAGATGCCGGCGTGCATCATGACCGGCGGTGCCGGCTGGAAGATGGTGCCCAGCATGCAGTTGCCCTTCGAACTGGTCGAGACCCTCATCTTTGACGGCCTGCTGGAAATCGCCTCTCGGCGCCTGACCCGCCCTTAAAGCGACGCAGAGCGTGCCGCGCCCCCCGCTCTTTTCGGTCCGACAGCTGAGCAAACGCTACGGCGATCAGACTGTCGTAGACCGCCTGTCCTTCAATATCGAGCCCGGACAGTGCCTGGGCCTGATCGGGCCCAACGGCGCCGGCAAGACCACCACCGTGCGCATGTGCCTGGGCCTGATCCATCCGGATGAGGGTCAAATCGACATGCTTAACGGCCCGACCGCGCTGCGCATGCCGCAGGACCAGCTGGCCATCAAGGCCCGCATGGGCATCGTCAGCCAGTTCGACAGCCTGGACCCCGATTTTTCCTGCGCCGAAAACCTGCTGGTCTTTGGCCGCTATTTCGGCCTGCGCGATGCTGACATCTTGCCGCGCATTCCCAAACTGCTGGAGTTCGCAGCCCTGACCCACAAGGCACAAGCGCGCATCGGTGAACTGTCGGGCGGAATGAAGAGACGCCTGTCGCTGGCGCGCGCGCTGGTCAACGACCCCGATCTGCTGTTGCTCGACGAGCCAACCACCGGTCTGGATCCGCAGGCGCGCCACCTGATGTGGGAACGCCTGCAACAACTGGTACAGCAAGGCAAATCCATCCTGCTGACCACGCACTTCATGGACGAGGCCGAACGCCTGTGCGATCGCCTGATCGTCATTGATCACGGCCGCAAGATGTGCGAAGGCAAGCCACGAGAACTCATCGCCAGCGAACTCGAGCCCGAGGTGGTCGAGGCCTACGGAGCCGGCGCGCTGGCCCTGTATGAGTCGCCGCTGCGGGCCCTGGCCTCGCGCACCGAGGTCAGCGGGGAGACCGTGTTCTTCTACACCCGCAACGCACAGCCTTTACTGCAAGCGCTCTCGGGCCAAGCCCAGTTGCGCACCCTGCAACGGCCCGCCAATCTGGAAGACCTTTTTCTCAAGCTCACCGGACGGCAGATCCGGGAGGAGGCCTGATGCGGCCGGCCGGCGCCCCACCGCCCTCGATCTGGCGCGGGCCGCAACTGAGCCTGCGCTGGATCCCGGTGTTTCGGCGCAACCTGCTGGTCTGGCGCAAGCTGATGCTGCCCAGTCTGGTGGGCAATATCGCCGAACCGCTGATCACCCTGGTGGCCTTCGGTTTTGGGCTGGGGGCGCTGGTGGGTCAGGTGCAACTGGCCGACGGCCAGGCCCTGCCCTATCTGGTGTTTCTGGCCTCAGGATCTATCTGCATGAGCGCCATGAACGCCGCCAGCTTCGAGGCGCTGTACTCAGCCTTCTCGCGCATGCAGGTCCAGCGCACCTGGGACGGCATCATGAACGCCCCGGTCGATCTAGACGATGTGGTGATGGCCGAGATGCTCTGGGCCGCCTTCAAGTCCCTGTTCACCACCATGGTCATTCTGGGGGTGATGCTGGCCCTGTCGGTCAGCCACAGCCCCTACCTGCTGCTGGCCTTGCCGCTGCTGGCGCTCACCGGCATGGTATTTGCCAGTATCGCGCTCATCTTCAATGCCTTGGCCAAAGGCTATGACTTCTTTACCTACTACTTCACGCTTTATCTGACCCCCACCACCTTCCTGAGCGGCGTGTTCTTCCCGCGCGAGCAGCTGCCGCCCTTCTTGCAAGGCCTCTCAGAGTTCTTGCCGCTGACCGCGGCGGTTGAACTGATGCGGCCGCTGTTTCTCGG
>CAZCSD010000097.1:0-6073 GCA_964501235.1 uncultured Polaromonas sp.
AGTCGAAGCAGCACCCGCCCGCCCTCAACCTTGACCGGCCAGGCGCGGACGGGCTCGGTGGCCGGGCCGCAGGAAACCGACCCATCACGCAGGTCGAACAAGGCCTGGTGAAAAGGACATTCGACCCGGTAACCGTCGACGAACCCATCGCAGAGCTTGGCCATGCCATGGGTGCATTGGTTGTCCAGGGCGAAGATGCCGTCTTCGGTCTTGAAAAGGGCAATCTCATGGCCGGCTGTATGCACGGCCACGCCCGCGCCCTCGAAAAGATCGGCCTCGGCGGCCACATCGGTCCAGTTGATCGGGGTCATATCGGGTAAATGATGGAGTTGGGGATCATCTCACTGTCAAAAACGCACAGGCGCTGGGCAAACCGGAGCCCGTCGGCCGTGCGTGCAACCTGGTCGATATAGCGCCCCACATTGAAAACGGTGCTTTCTTTGTCGTACTTGGTGCGAAAAACCGCATAGTTGGCCTCGCTGTGGATCAGACCCATCTCGACCTTGCGCACCACGGCAGCACCCACCACATGGCGCTGGTAGTAGGGGTCATGAAAGATGGTCTGCGAAATGCCGTAGACGCGATCGAGCAGCATCCCCTTGCTTGTCAGAGACAGGGTGGCCAGGGGAAAGCCGCGCTCATGGTTTTCGCGCGACTGAAGCTTGTAGAGGCAAGGATCGGTAAAAAAATCGGGCCACCGATCCCACTGGCCCGCATCGAGGGCCAGGGCATAGTCGGCATAGAGCTGTTGCAGTTCCAGCCAGGTCTGGGTGTCGACACTCATTGCAACTCCATCACCTTGCGCCAGTAGGCGTACATGCCACGGATCAGGGTCTCAGTGACCATGTGATCGGTGTCGCCCACCTCGCGTCCGCCGAGTTCGGCCAGCGCACGGTGCTGCTGCCGGGTTTCAAAGGCTTCTTGCGAAAACTCAATCACCTCGCCATCGTCGGCCGACACAAAACCGGCCGGACCAAACAAATTGGCCTGCCGCAGCCGGCGCTCGGTCATCTCCTGGGAATCATCTTCAAAGCCGAAGTGGGTCCAGACGAAATCAAAGGCGCCACGGCCGTCGGGCTGAATGTGCCGGGTCGAAACGCTGTTGACCTGCTGCTGAAAGATAACGCTGGGAAAGAGCGTCATCATGACCGCGGTGGGTCCGCCCCACCAGGGCTCCGGTACGATGTCCAGAAAGCTCGGATCGTGCAGCGTCATGCTGTCCTTGAAGCTGCCAACCTGGGTCACCTGTGCTTTGTCGCCGCGGGCCTGGCCGGCGCTGCCCCGGGTGGAGATCATGGCCGCATGCCGATGGTGCGCATCCATACAAAGTTGGCTCTTGTTATCTGCGCGCCAGAGGCCGAAGGTGACAAACCAGGTATGCAAGAGCCCCGGGTGATAAGGGTCCTTGATGTTCTCCTGCATCAGCTTCCAGTTGCCCGGTATGCGCTGACGGTTGTAGCCCAGGATCTTGAGCTTGCGACCATTGAACAGCCGGTCAAAGTAACCCAGGATGGTGGGCCCCATAAAGTTCTCGAGCGATTCAACCTGGTGGTCGAATGAGGCAAAGACCACGCCGCCTCGGGTGGCGACCTTCAAGCGATTGAGGCCGTGATCGCGCGGATCAAAGTCGTCAGGCATGCCGCCATTGACCTTGCCGTCCTGCCGTACGCCGCGTCGAAAGGGCACCCCCTGCAGCGTGCCGTCTAACCCGTAGCTCCACTGGTGGTAGGGGCAGACCAATTCTTTGCGATTACCGTGCCGCTCGCGGCAAAAGGCCATACCGCGGTGGGCACAAATGTTCTCCACCACATGAATCTGACCGTCGAGAGCGCGGGTCATGATGACCGATCGCTCGCCGATCACGGTGCGCTTGAAGTCGCCCGGATTGGCGATCTCAGCCTCCAAACCGACATAGCTCCAGTGGCTCTGGTAGAAAAACCGCTGCAACTCTTTTTGGTGCTGGCCGTCATCGGTGTAGACCGCAAAGGGAATACGACTGGTGTCGCCCTTTTCCCAGGTCAGGGGTTGCTCGCGCATGGCATCTCCACAGAAAACCGTACCGCATCATGCAGATCCTTGGCCATAAAGTAAACCGAAATCACTTCATAATCGCTATTCGCAAATCAAATAATGATGGACTTCACACGCATCGACCTCAATCTGTGGGTGGTTTTTCATCACCTGCTGCTGCACAAACGGGTTTCGGCGGTCGCGCGTGTACTGGGGATGAGTCAACCGGCCGTCAGCAGCGCCTTGCGCAGACTGCGCGAGAGCCTGGGGGACGAGCTATTTCTGCGCACTCAAGCCGGGATGGCGCCCACGGCCTATGCCCTGCAACTGGCCGGGCCGGTCGCGCAGGCCCTCGACAGTCTGCAGCAGGCCTTGCAGGTAGGGGCCGCCTTTGATCCCCTGCAAAGCAAACGCAGTTTCACTATCGCAATGACCGACGTGGGCGAGATGTATTTTTTGCCGGTGCTGATCGACGCACTGCGACACGGGGCACCCAGCGTAACGCTGCAGGTGGTCAGCGTGGCTCAAGGCTCGCTCAAGGAAGACATGGCTGCCGGCCGCATCGACCTTGCTCTGGGGCTGTTGCCACAACTGCAAGCGGGGTTTTTTCAGCAAAGCCTGTTCGAGCAAAAATACATTTGCCTGATGCGAAAGTCTCATCGGCTGGCAGCGCCGGGACGGCTGACCGTGGCGAGCTTTTCGCAGGCCGAACATGTGCGGGTGGTCGCTGCGGGCACCGGTCATGGCCGGGTCGATCTGGCCCTGGAGCGCAAAAAACTCAAGCGCCACTTCCGCCTGACTGTCCCGCACTATGTGGCCCTGGGCGATGTTCTCAAGAACGCCGAGCTCATCGCCACCGTACCTGAGCGCTTTGCCGACCGGATCGTGGGGCCGTATGGCCTGGTCAAGCGCGACCTCCCCGTGGCGGTGGCCCCGAGCAGTATTCATCAGTTCTGGCATGCCCGACTACACCGAGATCCGGGCCACCGCTGGCTGCGTCAGCGCGTGGCCGAACTGTTTGGCGACAGCTCCGCCCGGCGTCGCGAGCAGGCGGTGCGAATCGGCGCTTAGGGTTAGCATGAGCGGATGTCCGATGTTCCTACCGCGCCCCTTCACCCATTCCGCTGGCCGCAGGACCTGCGGCGGATCGCACTCAAGGCCGCTTTAGCGCTGAGCGCATGGATATGCGTTCCTGCCATGGCGGTTGAAGAACCCCCTCACCAGGTCGTGACCGCTCAGGGCGACTTTGAGATCAGGCGCTACCCGCCCCTGCTGATTGCCCAAACCTGGGTCACCGGCGATCGGGACGAAGCCTCCCGCGTTGGCTTTCGGCTGTTGGCCGACTTCATCTTTGGCAACAACCAGACCCCAGGCTCGCAGAACTCCAGCAAGATCGCGATGACGGCCCCGGTGACGGTCGAGCCCCAGTCGGAGCGCATTGCCATGACCGCCCCTGTCGTTGCCGAGAGACAGACCGGCTCCATCGACCGGTGGCGCATCCAGTTTGTCATGCCCAGTCAGTACACCTTGGCCACCATTGCCAAGCCCCGTAATCCGGCGGTGCAGCTGCGCGAGGTACCCAGCCAGTGGTTCGCAGTGCGTCGCTTTTCCGGGTTTACCACCGAGTCCCGGGTGCAAGCCGAGACCCGCGAAGCTTTGCAGTGGGCCGAGGCGCAAAACCTCAAAGTCATCGGCCTGCCCCAACTGGCCCGATACGACCCCCCTGGACGCTACCGATGTTCCGGCGCAACGAGATCCTGGTGCCCATCCAAGGGCCCCAGGAGGCCGCTGGACAAGCTCCGTAGGCCGTAGACGGTGGCGCGGTCCAGGCCGCGCCACCGTATCAGGCGCCGATGACCCCCCCGTCCGTGCGGGTGATGACGATGGTGGCCGAGCGCGGACGACCCGGCCGGCCGTAGCCCTTGTTGCCCGGCCATTGGCTGTCGGGGGCGCTCACGCTCTTGCTGTCTTCGCCCGGGTGCTGGATGTTCACAAACAGCGCCCGCCCGCCAGGCGCCTCGGTCACGCCGGTGATCTCGCTGCCCTTGGGGCCAATCAGGAAGCGCCGCAAGCGCGCCTCGCCCAGGGTTGCCCCAACAAAAGTTTCTTGCGTGCCGGTTTGCTCCACGCCGTTGACCACCATGCGGTTCCTGACCGTCACCTTGGAGCCGTCACCGACCTGCCCGGGAAGCGCGGCGAGCATCATGCAGTGGGTCTCGTCGGTCATGGCCCCGTCGTCGGTCTGTATCCAGCAGATGCCGGTGGTGGGGCTGAACCACAGGCCATCGGGTGAGGAGAAACTGTTGCGTGCAGTCAGCCCGGATAGATTGGCATCGCCTGCATCCTCCTCAGCCCCGAACAGGAAGATGTCCCAGCGAAAGCCGGTCGCTGAGGCCTGGTCCCCGTCCTCCTTAAAGCGGATGATGTGCCCATTGGGATTGCCAGCCCCTCGTTTGCCATCGACATCCATGTAGGCACGCGGGTTGGCTGCATCGACCCGTCCCGGGGTGCGATTGGCTGCGCTGTTGTTGGTCAGGGTGATGTAGACCTCGCCGTTCTTGGGGTTGACCGCCGCCCATTCGGGCCGGTCCATCTTGGTTGCGCCCACCGCATCGGCGGCATGCCGAGAGTGGACATAGATTTCAGCCTGATTGGCAAACTTAAAAGCGGCATAGCTGGCGATGCGAGGGTCTTTGATATCCAGCTCGATCCACTGGCCGCGTCCATCGGCATCGAAGCGGGCAGCATAGAGCTTGCCTTCATTGAGGTATTTGTCGCCCACCACAATGCCGCCACCCACATCCTTGGGGTCCCAGACGGCCGCGCTGACAAACTTGTAGATGTATTCATTGCGGGCATCGCAGCCCATGTAGAAGGCCAGGGGCTGACCAGCCTTGGGCAGGCTGCAAATGGCTCCCTCGTGGGCCATACGACCCATCGCAATGCGCTTGACCGGGGTGGCCGATGGATTGAGCGGATCAATTTCCACGTTGTAGCCGAAGGTGTTGGCCTCGTTGCGGAAATCGCGCTCGGCATTGGCGCCCACGGCCGCCAAATTCCAGCGCGCAAAGCGGTCGTCGGTGGCAGAGACGGTGTGCCAACCCTGGCTGTTGCCTCGCGTCTGGCCGGCGGCCGGGGGGGCAACCGGCAGACCATATCGACGACGCGCCGCCGCCTCGCGCGCCGGCACGGCCGGCGCGCCTGCGCCCATCTGGAAATAGAAGGCCCAGTTCTCTTCGCACGCCAGATAAGTGCCCCAGGGGGTCTTGCCGTGACCGCAGTTGTTGAGGGTGCCGCGGGCCATGGAGCCGGCAGGCTCCCAACGGGTGACCATTTGGGCCCAGATGTCGTTGATGTGGGTACGGGGGCCCGCGATTCGAACCGGCGTCTGCGGTGTTACCCGGCGATTGAGCGGAGAACCGGCTTTCATGCGCCATCCCTGAGGGCCGCGCTCAATTTCCACCACCGAGACGCCATGGTGGTTGATTTCCTTGAGCGCCTCCAACTCAGGCCTGGCCCCCAGGTCCCAGTCGCCGAACTGGGTGAATTTTTTGCCACTCACGCCGTTGGACGTCTGGCCTGCCGGGTGCATGAAGTGCGCATCGGCCGAGCTCTCGTGATTGACCACCAGCACCGCGCGGCCGGTGTCCTTCTCGGTGTAGCGGCCGCGCTCGTCGATGAAAAAGATGTCCAAGGCGTCATGGTGATCACCGATGCGGCTGGACCAGTCATCGGTCTCTGCGCCAGCGTTGGAATAGGCGGGCAGCTTGGGATCAAGGCTGTCACCGGTCGCGTGCAGCACGGTGTAGCGGTAACCCGGCGGCAGCACGACATCGTCGAGCAGGCTCTTTTCGAGCGAGGCAAAGCCCAAAGTCTGAACCGGGGCCGGCGCAGTGGCCAGGCTGGCACAACCGGGCAACAGGGCCAGACCGGCCAAGCCTACCCCTCCGCGCAAGATCATGCGCCGACTGGGACTGTCCAGTCCGCGGGCCAGAATATCTTCGAAGTGCGGGTTGTCAGAAGTATTGGACAAGATTTCGTGATCGGGGTGCGACATGAAAAA
>CAZCSD010000098.1:0-6059 GCA_964501235.1 uncultured Polaromonas sp.
AAAATCCAACTCCGCCTGCGCAGCCAGGCGGACTTTCCAGACCACGCTCATGCAGGTGCAGTCGCCTTGTTGGCGACGGACCTGAGGTGGTCACGAAGCGATGCTTGGGTGTCAAAGGATTTGAACCGTCCTGCCGCGATGTCTGCAGCCCCGAGCTAATTCCGCGTTTCACCATTGAACCCGCGTCCCAAGGCAGACTGCTGGACTTGGTATCGGTCAGCATGGCTGTTCCCCGGTCTAAGCTGTCAAATTGGAAGTTGTTCCCCGATATGTTCCCCGGTTTTGTCCTGGTTTTCAAAAGCCTTCCTTGGCTTAACCAAGAATCCGAGAGGCTACAAGTTATTGATTTTCAATAGAAAAAGGCCGCTTCGGATACTTCCTAGGCGGCCTTTAAATCGTGTAATGGTGGAGCTGGCGGGATTTGAACCCGCGTCCGCAAGCCTTGTTCGGGCAGATCTACATGTTTAGCGGTCTGTTTTGGATCTCACCTCACAGGTCGCGCAGTCGCACGCTACCTGCAAAGCCAGTGCCCTTGAGTCTCGCCTCCACCCAAGGCACCCGGGTGGCGGCCAGCTGATGTGGATTAACTTTGCAGCCGGGAGCTCGGGCTTGCGCCCTCACCCCTTGCCCAGCCCATCAGCAGACTGTTGCAAAGCTCACAGGCAATTAAGCTGCGAGTGCGAAACGTTCGTCGTTTGCAGTTAGTTTGTTTTGGCAGGATTTACGAGCACACCAAGCTCGACATGCACCACACCGCGTCCGAACCCACGTCGAAACCAATGCAGCCCCAAGTCGTCATTTTAAGGCCGGGGCAGCCATTTGAGGAGCTCCAGCGGTGTATCAATGTGTGCATGCGCCCCCCAACTGAGCGTGTCGCCCTTGAGTCCAAGGTAGCCGTAGCGGGCGGCCACGGTGCGCATGCCAGCGGCATGACCGGCCAGGATGTCGCGTTCATCGTCCCCCACATAGATGCAGTGCGCCGGAGGCAAGTCCAGCCTGCGCGCGGCTTCGAGCAGGGGGGCGGGGTGCGGCTTGGCATGCGGCGTCGTGTCCCCGCCGACCACAGCCCGTGCGCTGGCAAACAGCGTCATGTGCTGGGTCAGCGGCAGAGCAAAGCGCTCCACCTTGTTGGTGACCACGCCCCAGTCCAGGCCCAGCTGTGCCAGCGCATCAAGGAGTTCAGCCACCCCGTCAAAGGCACGGGTGCGCTCGGTCATACAGGCCTCGTAGTTGGCCAAGAATTCCTGTTTGAGCGCCTCGTAATCAGGATGGTCCGCGCCATACCCAAAGGCCACGCCGATCATGCCGCGCGCACCCGCGCCGGCCATGGGGCGGTAGTTCGCCAGCGGCAGCGAAGGCAGGCCGCGGTCGGTGCGCATCTTGTCGGCCGCAGCACCGAGATCGGGGGCGCTGTCGATCAGGGTGCCGTCCAGATCAAAGAGCACGGCGCGCGCATCGTCGAACATGGTCAGGCCTTCTGAAAGCCGAGCATGTAGTTGACGCTCGTGTCGCTATTGAGCCAGTAGCGCCGGGTCAAGGGGTTGTACTGTAAGCCCCTGGTGTGCTGCAGTTCAAGCCCAGCCTGCCGGGCGTACTGGGCCAGCTCGCTGGGCTTGATGAACTTGGCGTATTCGTGCGTACCTTTGGGCAGCAGGTTAAGCACATATTCGGCCCCGACGATGGCAAACAAAAAACTCTTGGGATTGCGGTTGAGGGTGGAGCAGAACACATGCCCTCCGGGCTTAACCAGCTGCGCACAGGCACGCACCACCGAGGACGGGTCGGGCACATGCTCGAGCATCTCCATGCAGGTGACCATATCAAATGAGGCGGGCTGCTCAGCGGCCAAGGCTTCGGCACTGATCTCCCGATACTGCACCCGCGGGGTCTGCGCCTCCAGGGCGTGCAGTTGCGCCACGCGCAGGGCTTTGGTTGCCAGATCAATGCCCAGCACATCGGCGCCGCGGCGGGCCATGGCATCGGCCAGGATGCCGCCGCCGCATCCCACATCGAGCACTCTTTTGCCCTCGAGAGGGACGATGTCGGCCATCCAGTTCAAGCGCAGCGGATTGATCTGATGCAGGGGACGAAATTCGCTCTCGGTGTCCCACCAACGGTGGGCCAGGTCGGAAAACTTGGCCAATTCGGCCGGGTCGACGTTGTCTGTGGTTGGCATGGACGGATTATCAGCGCCGGGCATGGTGGCTGCTTGGACTCTGGCAAAGGCACTGTCACATCGAAGGGCGGCGCTCCTGCAGATCCGGGTCCGGCCAAGAGTTTGCGCAGACGCACCCCCGCGGGCCATGCGCAAGGGCATAAAAAAACCGGCCACAAGGGCCGGTTTTTCAGGGAGCGCTAGCGATCAACGGTTGGGACGGGTACCCACCACCTCGATCTCCACGCGGCGGTTTTTGGCGCGGCCTTCGGCGGTCTTGTTGTCGGCCACGGGCGACTTCTCACCCTTGCCTTCGGTGTAGATGCGGTTTTTCTCGATGCCTTTGCTCACCAGGTAGGCTTTTACAGCCTCGGCGCGACGCACCGACAGCTTCTGGTTGTAAGCATCGGCACCCACGGCGTCGGTATGGCCCACAGCAATTACCACCTCAAGGCTGATCCCCTTGACCTTGCCGACCAGATCGTCGAGCTTGGCGCGGGCCTCGGGTTTGACCACGGCCTTGTCGAAGTCGAAGAAGGAATCAGCAGCGTAGGTGACCTTGGTGGCAGCTTGGGCGGGTGCAGCCGGCGCGGCGGCGGCGGCGGGGCGGGCGGCCGGGGCGGCTGCCGGTGCCGGTGCCGGTGCCGGTGCCGGTGCCGGTGCCGGAGCAGCAGCAGGTGCAGGCGGTGCAGGCGGTGCGGCCGCAGGGCGGGGAGCGGGGGCTGCGGCAGGGGCGGGTGCCGGTGCCGGTGCGGGCTGAGCCACGATTGCGCCATCGCAACCGCGCGCAGCGGTGGCCGGCGTCCAGTTGGCGTTGCGCCAGCACAGTTCGTTGTTGCCGTTCTTCCAGACGAGATCGCCGGTTCCGTTTCTCCAGTTGTCGATGGTCTGAGCACCTGCGGCGCTGGCCACCACTGCCGAGGCGAACAACATTGCCACTTTGTTGAGTTTCTTCATGGTCTTCCTCTAGAGAGCCGCAGCCGGGCGGCGTGAATAAAACGGTCCCGGGATGGAATGTACCCCGGGATCGCCCGATTGTGCCATAGGGGTTCAGGCCCTCCAAAACCGCCCTGCTCCCGCGGCGCCGATTGGGGACCGACAGATGTTGCATTGCAGCCACAGCCGCCCCCATAGCCGGGGGCAGGCCTCGTATCGCGGAGCGGGCGAGGCGCAGCCGTAGAATGCCCACTTTTTGCGCAAACATCTCGGCGGCCGCACCAGCCCAACTCAAAGCGGGACAAGGCCAGCCGAAACCGGCCCGTAACCCGGCCCGCCCTGCCCCGCTTGCCTCGACCCGAAACAGCCCCATGACTCCATTTGCCAAAGAAACGCTCCCCATCAGTCTGGAAGAGGAGATGCGACGCAGCTACCTCGACTACGCGATGAGCGTGATCGTGGGACGCGCCCTGCCCGATGCGCGAGATGGCCTCAAACCGGTGCATCGGCGCGTGCTGTATGCCATGCACGAGCTCAACAACGACTGGAACCGGCCCTACAAAAAATCGGCGCGTATCGTGGGTGACGTGATTGGTAAATACCACCCCCACGGCGACCAGTCGGTCTACGACACCATCGTTCGAATGGCGCAGGACTTTTCCATGCGGCACATGCTGGTCGACGGTCAGGGCAACTTTGGCTCGGTCGACGGCGACAACGCAGCGGCCATGCGCTATACCGAAATCCGCCTGGACAAGATTGCCCATGAACTGCTGGCCGACCTGGACAAAGAAACCGTGGACTTCGGGCCCAACTACGATGGCTCTGAAAAAGAACCGCTGGTCTTGCCTACCCGGCTGCCCAATCTGCTGGTCAACGGCTCGGGCGGCATTGCCGTGGGCATGGCCACCAACATCCCGCCGCACAACCTCAACGAAGTGGTCGACGCCTGTCTGCACCTGCTGGCTCACCCCCAGGCCACGGTGGACGACCTGATCGAGATCATCCCCGCGCCTGATTTCCCGACCGCCGGCATCATCTACGGCATCAACGGCGTGCGCGAGGGCTACCGCACCGGGCGTGGTCGCATCGTCATGCGTGCCAAGTGCCACTTCGAGGACATCGACAAGGGCCAGCGCCAGGCCATCATCGTCGATGAGCTGCCTTATCAGGTCAATAAAAAAACGCTGCAGGAGCGCATGGCCGAGCTGGTTCACGAGAAAAAGCTCGAGGGCATCAGCCACATCCAGGACGAGTCCGACAAGTCGGGCATGCGTCTGGTGATCGAGCTCAAGCGCGGCGAAGTGCCCGAGGTGGTACTCAACAACCTGTACAAGCAGACCCAGCTGCAAGACACCTTTGGTGTGAATATGGTGGCCCTGGTCGACGGGCAACCCAAGCTGTGCAACCTCAAAGATCTGATCGCGGTCTTCCTCTCGCACCGACGCGAGGTGGTGACGCGGCGAACCGTCTTTAACCTGCGCAAGGCGCGCGAGCGCGGCCACGTGCTCGAGGGCCTGGCGGTGGCGCTGGCCAATATTGACGAGTTCATTCGCATCATCCGTGAATCGGCCACGCCGCCGGTGGCCAAGGCCGAGCTGATGGCCCGCGCCTGGGACAGCGCCCTGGTGCGTCAAATGCTCACCCGCGCCCGCGCCGACGGGGCGCTGGTCAATGCCGACGACTACCGCCCCGACAGCCTGCCGCGCGAGTTTGGCATGGGGGGCGACGGTCTGTACAAGCTCTCGGACACGCAAGCGCAGGAGATCCTGCAGATGCGCCTGCAGCGCCTCACGGGCCTGGAGCAAGACAAGATCGTGGCCGAGTACAAGGAGGTTATGGCCGAGATCGACGACCTGCTCGACATCCTGGCCAAGCCCGAGCGCGTCTCGAGCCTGATCGGCGATGAGCTCAAGGCGATCCGCCAGGAATTTGGCCAAACCAAATTGGGGCTGCGGCGCAGCCAAATCGAGCACAGTTCGGTGGATCTGTCGACCGAAGACCTGATCGCCCCGACCGACATGGTGGTCACGCTCTCGCACCAGGGCTACATCAAGAGCCAGCCGCTTTCAGAATACCGGGCGCAAAAGCGCGGCGGCCGCGGCAAGCAGGCCACCGCCACCAAAGAGGACGACTGGGTCGACCAGCTCTTCATCGCCAACACGCACGACTACATCCTGTGCTTTTCCAACCGGGGGCGGCTGTACTGGCTCAAGGTCTGGGAGGTGCCGGCTGGCTCGCGCGGGTCGCGGGGCCGACCCATCGTCAATATGTTCCCGCTGGCCGAGGGCGAAAAAATCACCGTGGTGCTGCCGCTCACGGGTGAATTCCGAAGCTTCCCGGCCGATCACTATGTGTTCATGGCCACGTCCATGGGTACGGTCAAGAAAACCGCGCTCGATGAGTTTTCCAACCCGCGCAAGGCCGGCATCATCGCCGTGGACCTCGACGAAGGCGACTTCCTGATCGGCGCCGCCCTCACCGATGGCCAGCACGATGTGATGCTGTTTTCCGACGGCGGCAAGGCGGTGCGCTTCGATGAAAACGACGTTCGGCCCATGGGGCGCAATGCGCGCGGCGTTCGCGGCATGATGCTCGAGGAGGGGCAAAGCGTGATCGCCATGCTGGTGGCTGAGGATGAGCAGCAGAGCGTGCTCACCGCCACCGAAAACGGCTTTGGCAAGCGTACCTCGATCACCGAATACACCCGACACGGCCGGGGCACCAAGGGCATGATCGCCATCCAACAAAGCGAGCGCAATGGCAAGGTGGTGGCTGCCACCTTGGTGCACAGCGAGGACGAGATCATGCTGATTACCGATCGCGGTGTCCTGGTACGAACCCGGGTGGGCGAAATCCGCGAACTCGGACGGGCCACGCAGGGCGTGACCCTGATCAGCCTGGACGATGGCTCCAAGCTCTCTGGACTGCAACGCATCGTCGAGAACGATGCACAAGGCGACGACAC
>CAZCSD010000099.1:0-5997 GCA_964501235.1 uncultured Polaromonas sp.
GAGGCCGCCCGTGAAGCGGGCTTGCAGTTTTAAGCAGGATTCCAGATATGGCCAAGTTTCAAGCTAAATCGCAAAACGACGCTCCCGAGGATGGCCTCAAGGAGAAGATGATTGCGGTCAATCGCGTCACCAAAGTGGTCAAGGGCGGCCGCATCCTGGGCTTTGCTGCACTGACCGTGGTCGGCGACGGCGATGGCCGCGTCGGCATGGGCAAGGGCAAGTCCAAAGAGGTGCCTTCGGCCGTGCAGAAAGCCATGGAAGAGGCGCGCCGCAATATGGTGAAGGTGTCTCTGCGCAGCGGCACCATCCATCATATGGTTGAGGGCCGTCACGGCGCCTCCACGGTCATGATGGCTCCAGCCCCCAAGGGCACCGGCATCATTGCCGGCGGCCCGATGCGCGCCATTTTTGAAGTCATGGGCATTACCGACATCGTGGCCAAGAGCCACGGTTCGAGCAACCCCTACAACATGGTGCGCGCCACCATGGACGCCCTCAACAAGTCCACCACACCGGCCGAAATTGCAGCCAAGCGCGGCAAGAGCGTTGAAGAAATCCTCGCCTGAGGAGACCCACCATGACCACCACCCATAAACTCAAGGTCCAGCTGGTTCGCAGCCCCATTGGCACCAAGCAGTCCCATCGCGACACGGTGCGCGGTCTCGGCCTGCGTCGTGTCAACAGCATCAGCGAACTCGAGGACACGCCGGCAGTGCGCGGCATGATCAACAAGATCGCTTACCTGGTCAAGATTCTGTAAGAGGCGGCCTACCATGCAACTTAACTCCATCAAGCCTGCCGACGGTGCCAAGCGTGAGCGCCGTCGTGTCGGTCGCGGCATCGGTTCGGGTCTTGGCAAGACCGCCGGCCGTGGACACAAGGGCCAGAAGTCGCGCGCGGGCGGCTATCACAAGGTCGGCTTCGAAGGCGGTCAGATGCCGCTGCAGCGCCGTTTGCCCAAGCGGGGCTTCAAGTCGCAGTCGCTGCGTTTCAATGCTGAGGTCACCCTGGCCGCCCTGGACAAGCTCGGCTTGCCTGAGGTGGACATGAACGCCCTCAAGAGCGCCGGCCTGGTCGGGCAACTCACCCGCGCCGTCAAGGTCATCAAGTCTGGGGCCCTGACCAAGGCGGTCAAGTTGCAGGGTATCGGTGCCACCGCAGGGGCTAAGGCGGCCATCGAGGCCGCTGGCGGCTCTATCGCCTGATCCTTCTAAATCTGCATAACTCGACAGCGTGGCCACTTCGACTTCAGTTCTGGCAAAAACCGGCAAGTACGGAGATCTGCGCGCGCGCCTGATCTTTCTGTTGCTGGCTCTTGTCGTCTATCGCATAGGGGCCCACATCCCGGTGCCGGGCATCGACTCGGCCCAGTTGCAACAGCTGTTCGGCCAGCAGGGTGGCATTCTGAACCTGTTCAACATGTTCTCCGGTGGTGCGCTCGAGCGGTTCACCATTTTTGCCTTGGGCATCATGCCCTACATCTCGGCCTCCATCATCATGCAACTGCTCACTTATGTCGTACCGACATTCGAGCAGCTCAAGAAAGAGGGCGAGGCCGGCCGGCGCAAGATCACCCAGTACACCCGCTACGGCACGCTCGCGCTGGCCATCTTCCAGTCGATCGGTATTGCGGTAGCGCTGGAGAGTTCGCCGGGGCTGGTGCTGGCCCCGGGGTTTGGCTTTCGTTTGACGGCAGTGGTCAGCTTGACTGCGGGCACCATGTTCCTGATGTGGCTGGGCGAGCAGATCACCGAGCGCGGCCTGGGTAACGGCATTTCTATTCTTATCTTTGCAGGTATTGCCGCCGGACTGCCCAGTGCGATGGGGGGGCTGCTTGAGCTGGTGCGCACCGGGGCCATGAGTATCCTGATCGCCCTGATCATCGTCGTGCTGGTGGGCGTGGTTACTTACTTCGTGGTGTTTGTCGAGCGTGGTCAGCGCAAAATTCTGGTCAACTATGCCCGGCGGCAGGTTGGCAACAAGGTTTACGGCGGTCAGTCTTCGCACCTGCCGCTCAAGCTCAACATGGCTGGCGTGATTCCGCCCATCTTCGCCTCGTCCATCATTTTGTTGCCGGCTACGGTGGTCGGCTGGTTCTCCACGGGCGAGAGCATGGCCTGGCTGCGCGATTTGGCCGCCACTCTGGCGCCCGGCCAGCCCATTTATGTGCTGCTTTACGCGACGGCCATCATCTTCTTCTGTTTCTTCTACACGGCCCTGGTTTTCAACAGCCGTGAAACGGCCGACAACCTCAAGAAGAGCGGGGCCTTCGTGCCCGGCATCCGGCCGGGGGATCAGACCGCGCGCTACATTGACCGGATCTTGCTGCGTTTGACCTTGGCTGGCGCGGTGTACATCACCTTTGTGTGTCTGCTGCCCGAGTTTTTGATCCTCAAGTACAACGTGCCTTTCTACTTTGGCGGTACATCGCTGTTGATCATTGTGGTGGTGACCATGGATTTCATGGCCCAGGTGCAAAACTATCTGATGTCGCAACAGTACGAATCGCTGCTTAAGAAGGCCAATTTCAAGACCAGTCCTTGAGACGGGCGGGTCAGTTTTGATTGTTGAGGCCGGCCCCCGGGGTGTGGCCGGTGTCTAGGAGAAAAAAGTGAGAGTTTCAGCTTCGGTCAAGAAAATCTGCCGTAACTGCAAGATCATCCGTCGCAAGGGCGTGGTGCGTGTCATCTGCACCGATCCGCGCCACAAGCAGCGCCAGGGTTGATTTGAGGAATTAGAAGAGGACGCTATGGCTCGTATCGCTGGTATCAATATTCCGCCGCATCAGCATGCCGAAATCGGCCTGACGGCTATCTTCGGCATTGGTCGCACCCGCGCACGCAAGATCTGCGAAGCCTGCGGCATTGCTTACAGCAAGAAGGTCAAAGACCTCACCGATGCTGATCTGGAGAAGATCCGCGATCAGATCGGTCTCTACACCATCGAGGGTGACTTGCGTCGTGAAACAACGATGAACATCAAGCGCCTGATGGACATCGGTTGCTACCGCGGCTTCCGTCATCGTCGCGGCCTGCCCCTGCGCGGCCAGCGCACCCGTACCAATGCGCGTACCCGCAAGGGACCGCGCAAGGGCGCAGCGGCTCTGAAGAAATAAAGAAAGCACTCCATGGCAAAAGCACCCGTCTCCAACGCCGCCCAGCGCGTTCGCAAGAAGGTCCGCAAGAATGTGGCCGATGGCATCGCCCATATTCACGCCTCCTTCAACAACACCATCATCACCATCACCGATCGGCAGGGCAACGCCTTGTCCTGGGCCTCCTCCGGCGGCCAGGGCTTCAAAGGATCGCGCAAGTCGACTCCCTTCGCGGCTCAGGTGGCCTCTGAGGTGGCCGGCCGTGCTGCGATCGAGCAGGGCATTAAGAACATTGACGTCGAGATCAAGGGTCCTGGCCCGGGTCGTGAGTCGTCGGTGCGCGCGCTCGGCGCGCTCGGCATCCGGATCAATTCGATTTCCGATGTGACCCCGGTGCCTCACAACGGCTGCCGCCCGCAAAAGCGTCGCCGTATCTAAGCCAAGGTAGGCCGGCTTGCCACCTCGGTGGCGTCGGCTCCTTTTTGTTTTAAACCAAGCCCACCGCCGGCCAACACCTTGTTCGCCGGCTCCTGCACCCCAGAGGCGCAGCAGTTGATTGAAGGAAAACTCAAGTGGCACGTACCCTGGGCCCCAAGGCCAAACTATCCCGCCGCGAAGGCACTGACCTCTTTCTCAAGAGCGCCCGCCGCGCCATCGCCGACAAGGCCAAGTTCGACTCCAAGCCGGGGCAGCATGGCCGCACCTCCGGGGCCCGCACCTCGGATTTCGGTCTGCAGCTGCGCGAGAAGCAGAAGGTCAAGCGCATGTATGGTGTCCTCGAGCGGCAGTTCCGCCGCTACTTTGAGGAGGCCGATCGTCGCAAAGGCAATACCGGCGCCAACCTGCTGTCCTTGCTCGAAAGCCGCCTCGATAACGTGGTCTATCGCATGGGCTTTGGTTCCACGCGCGCGGAGGCTCGCCAGCTTGTTTCGCACAAGGCGATCACCGTCAACGGGCAGAGCGTCAACATTCCGTCCTACCTGGTCAAGGCTGGCGACGTCATTGCCGTGCGCGAGAAGTCCAAGAAGCAAAACAGGGTGGTCGAAGCTCTGCAACTGGCGCAGCAAGTCGGTCTGCCCGGCTGGGTGGAGGTCAGTGCGGATAAAGCCGAGGGCACCTTCAAGAAAACGCCCGATCGCGACGAATTCGGCTCTGATATCAACGAGTCGCTTATCGTCGAGTTGTACTCGCGTTAAACATTTTCATTCCCGGGCCGCCTCAGTGCGAGCTCCGGGTTCTTCAGCCGGCCTTATCGGTGTAACGAGCCGAGGGTATTGAGAGGAAGATTGCATGCAAACCAATCTGTTGAAACCCAAGACCATCAATGTCGAGCAGTTGGGCCCCAACCGCGCGAAAGTCACGCTCGAGCCTTTCGAGCGTGGTTATGGTCACACTTTAGGCAACGCGCTGCGTCGCGTGCTCCTGTCTTCCATGGTCGGCCATGCGGCCACCGAGGTGACCATTGCTGGGGTGCTGCACGAGTACTCGTCCATTGATGGTGTGCAAGAGGATGTGGTTAACATCCTGCTCAATCTCAAGGGCGTGGTGTTCAAGCTCCACAATCGCGATGAAGTCACCTTGAGCCTGCGCAAGGACGGCGAAGGCCCGGTCACCGCTGGCGACATCCAGACTCCGCACGATGTGGAGATCATTAATCCGGATCATGTCATTCTCAACCTGGCACAGTCGGGCAAGATCGACATGCAGATCAAGGTCGAAAGTGGTCGTGGCTATGTCCCCGGCACCTTGCGCCGCTTTGGCGATGACGCGACCAAGTCCATCGGTCGCATCGTGCTCGATGCTTCGTTCTCGCCGGTGCGCCGCGTCAGCTATACGGTTGAGAGCGCCCGCGTGGAGCAGCGCACCGATCTGGACAAGCTGGTGATCGAAATTGAGACCAACGGCGCTGTTACCGCGGAAGACGCTGTGCGCGCCTCGGCCAAGATCCTGGTCGAGCAGTTGGCCGTGTTTGCCCAGCTTGAGGGCAGTGAACTGGCCGCGTTCGACGCGCCGGTACAGCGCAGCTCGCAGCAATTTGATCCGATTTTGCTGCGCCCGGTCGATGAGTTGGAGCTGACAGTGCGCTCGGCCAATTGCCTGAAAGCCGAGAATATCTATTACATCGGTGACCTGATTCAGCGCACCGAAAACGAGCTGCTCAAGACCCCGAATCTGGGTCGCAAGTCGCTCAACGAGATCAAGGAAGTGCTCGCCTCTCGCGGCCTGACCCTGGGTATGCGTCTGGAAGCCTGGCCCCCGGCCGGACTCGATAAGCGCTGAGGATCGCGCCTTCTGTAAGAAGGCAGTGCACGGACAGTACCTGATACGGCTGTCCGCAGTAAAAAAATTGGAAAGGACAAGCACATGCGTCACGGACACGGACTTCGCAAACTCAACCGCACCAGCAGCCACAGGTTGGCCATGCTGCGTAACATGATGAACTCGCTCATCGAGCACGAGGCCATCAAGACGACCGTCCCCAAGGCCAAGGAACTGCGCCGTGTGGTCGAGCCCATGATCACCCTGGCCAAAGAGCCGACGTTGGCCAACAAGCGGCTTGCCTTTGATCGGCTGCGCGACCGCGACATGGTGGTCAAGCTCTTTGCCGAATTGGGCCCCCGCTACAAAACCCGCCCCGGCGGCTACACGCGCATCCTCAAGATGGGATTCCGTGTTGGCGACAACGCCCCGATGGCGCTGGTGGAACTGGTCGACCGCCCCGAGCCGACGCAGGCGGCCGATGAGGCCAAGGCCGAATAAGCCTGGGCCTGATCAACTACACGCTTTTTTGCAACAAATCGTTGGTTCGCGCTTGCGGATCGTCGATTGCGTTTAGAATATAAATTCAGACGCGCGGTGGAGCAGCCTGGTAGCTCGTTGGGCTCATAACCCAAAGGTCGTAA
>CAZCSD010000100.1:0-5963 GCA_964501235.1 uncultured Polaromonas sp.
AAACAGCCGCTATTTGGGCCGGATTTTCCCCAGCCGATGGTGATCTGTTTGCGCCTTAACCGCATGGTCAAAGGCGGCAGGGGCGGTCAATTTGGCGTCTCTGTGAACAGTTCAAGAGACCGCGCCCTGTCCATAGCGACCTTGCAGCAACTGTCCGTTTCGAAAGCGCGCCAGGGCATAGGGAGCCAGGTCGGTGTCGGTGGGCAGCCCCAGCGCTTGTTGCGCCAGTACCCGGCCGACCGCTGGCGAGAGCTTGAAGCCGTGACCGGAAAAGCCAAAGCCCACGACCAAGCCCGCCACCTCGGGGATCGACCCGAGCACCGGGTTCCAGTCGGGTGTGACGTCATAGACCCCCGTCCAGGCAGAGGCCAGACCGGCCTGGGCAAAGGACTCAAAGCGCTGCGCCACTTGCTCGCCCACTTGCGCGACATACTCCATCGGGACATCGCCCTGCTCGTTGTCGGGCGTCGCCAGCGTCTGTCCGGCAGTGCCTTCGCTCACGAGCATCTGGCGCCCTCCATAGCTGCGGCAATACAGCATGCCGGGTGAGCCCAGATCTTTGTACACGGGCATGCGGTAGGTGTAGTCCTGCGGCCCCTGCAAGGCGATCACGCGATGGCGTTCAGCGATCAGTGGTACCCGGATGCCGGTCCACTGCGCCAGTTCGTGGGTCCAGATGTTTTGGGTGCTGATGACGCAGGGCGCCGTCTCCAGACCCTGGGCGGTGCGCACGCCTTGCACCCGATCGTCTCGAACCCACAGGTCCTCAACGCTCACCCCTTCGCGAAACTGCACGCCCAGGCGGCGAGCCGCGCGGGCATAGCTGGTGGCGACCAGATAGGCGTCGGCGAAGCCGGCATCAGGTTCAAAGCCTATCAGCGCCGCGTCGTCGAACCGGGCGATCGGCAAGTACTGAGCGGCGTCTTGTGCGGACAGGAGTTTTACCTCGATCCCGCGCGCTTGCTGGGACGCCAGCGCCGCGCGCAGAGGCTCGAGCTTGGGGCCTTGCGGTGCGGCGATCAGGTAGCCGCAGCGCACCAGACCCGCCGAGGCGTCTTCATCCTCGAGGTGCTCGGCGAAGCGCTCGAAGACGGACCACGAACGCTGCGCGAGCTCGATGTTTTGTGGCACCGAGTAGTGGGTGCGCAAGATGCCGCTCGATTGCGACGTGGTGCCCGATCCGATCTGCCCGCGTTCGAGCACGAGGACGCGCCGACAGCCCAGGGCCGCCAGGTTCCAGGCCACCGAGGTGCCCACCACGCCGGCACCGATCACGATCACATCCCATGCACCCAAGAGGTACTCCTTAATTGGTCCGGTCCCGAGAGCAACGGGTTGATAGCGAATGAATACTTTTTGATCGACCCGGAGTCAACGGGCTTCTTTGTATTGTCGATGCTTCCTGTTATTCTCGCAGCCAGCCTCGTGTCCTTGGGCAAACGGCAACACACTGTCGGGGCTTTGGCGATCTTGCCTGCCTTCCAGGGCCGACAAGATCGAGGTACTTTGATCTACCAACTATCCGCAAGGAATGACGTGATGAAACTCAATCGCAGACTCGCATTGGCCCTCGTTGGATCGGCCGCCGTGCCTGGTGGCGCCGCGATCGCCCAGCAGCGGGTGTTTTTTGGTATCGCCACCGGTGGCACGGGCGGCACTTACTACCCCCTGGGCGGCATGCTGGCCCAATTGATTTCCAACAAGGCCAGCGTGGATGGCCGCAAGATCACCGCCACCGCCGAAGCGGCGGGCGCATCGGTGGGCAACGCCAAGTTGCTGGGAACCAAGGACATCGAATCGGCCTTTGTGGCAGCGGACATCCTGGACGCGGCTTACAACGGCAAGAACCAGTTTGCCAACGCCCCGATCAAGAGCCTGCGCGCCCTGGGCGCCTTGTACCCCGAGACCGTGCAACTGATCACGCGCGCCGACTCGGGAATCAACAGCGTCAAGGACCTCAAGGGCAAGAGCATCTCCTCGGGTGCGCCAGGGTCAGGCCAGTACCAGCTGGTCACTGATTTGCTGCGTGTCAACGGAATCAACCGCAACGAGGTCAAGGAAGACAGCTCGTCGTTCACACAAGCCGTCGACAAGATCAAGGATGGCAACTTGCACGCCACCCTGATCACCGCCGGTGTGCCTGTGGCTGCCGTCACCGACTTTGCCCAAAGCCATGCGCTTAAGGTGATCCCGCTGGCGGGCCCTGAAGTGGCGGCCTTGCTCAAGGAGCAGCCCTATTACACCCAGGTGCAGTTGCCGGCCAACACCTACAGAGGTCAGACCGCTGCGGTTCCCACGCTGGCGGTGATGGCGATCTGGGCCGCGCACGACGGCGTGCCCGAGGGCGTCGCCTACGAAGTGACCAAGGCGCTGTATGAGAACACCGCCATCATGGGTCAGGTTCACGTGCAGGGCAAGAACATCTCCCTGGCCACGGCAACCTCGGTGGCGGGCGTGCCTCTGCACCCTGGCGCCGCGCGTTACTTCAAGGAAAAAGGCCTGGTCAGGTGAGGCCCTGGCAGCTTGGCGCCATGGTGGCGCTGACGCTGTCGTTTTCACTGGCGGCGGGCGCCTGCGAGTTGGTGTTGTCCGAACACCGCAGCGGCAGGGCCCTGCTGCGCCTGCCCCTTGACCCACTCGCGCCAGCGATGCAGATCGAATTCACGCACTCGGTGCTGGGAACTGCCGTGGTCGACCACTACGCTTGGCGCGCCGGCCCGAGCGGTTGGTTTGCCCAGTTGGTTCAGGAAAGCTTTGAGGGCGAGGGTTATGGCCTGCCCGCTGCGGCCGGGGAGGGCGAGGTGCTGGTTCGCGAAGGCGCGCGCTGGCGTTTGTACTTGCAGCGAAAAGTCGATCCCCTGGTGGTCCGACCCCTGCCAGCGCAGCGCATGCGGCTGCGAGTCGCTCACCAGGCGGATGTTCTGCTCGGTTCATTGAGCACCCAATCCATCAACATGCAAGTGCAGGACTGTCCTGCACCAACCAAGGCCAAGTCCACACCATGAGTGCGACACAAGCAGAAGTCGATCGCCTGATCGAGCAGTTCGATCCAGAGTCCAATTTCCGGCGGCTGGCTGGCCTGAGTGCGGGCATCGTGCTGGTGCTGGCAGCGGGTCTGTCTGCCTGGCATTACTACACCGCAGGCTTTGGTCTGCACAACGAGATCGCTCACCGCGCGATTCACCTGACCGTGGTGCTCGGGCTGTGCTTTCTGGTGTTCCCGCGTCAGCGCCGCCTGAGCGGTCACTGGGAATGGACAGTGTCGCTGGGTCTGGCGGGCTTTTACCTGTTCATGGGCTTGAGCCTTTTGAACAACCTGTCCGAGCCTGTCGGTCTGGGGGCCAAGGCGGCGTTCGTCGCCGTTCTGCTGGCCATTGCCGGCCTGTCGTTGCCATTTAAGGCGTATGACGGCAGCAACCACAGCATTCCCTGGCGTGACTGGGTTTTTGCCATTCTGGCCGCGAGCTTTTCGCTTTACCTGTTGGTGTTTTTTGAATCGATCTACATCCAGCGTCCGGGTCAGCACACGCCGATCGACCTGATGATGGGAGTGATCGCGATTGCGATGGTGATCGAGGCCACGCGCCGAACCATGGGCATCTTCTTGCCGCTGCTTGCGATTGTCACGATCCTGTATGGATTGCTTGGGCCCATGCTTCCCGGGGGCCTGGCCCACCGCGGCTACAGCATCGGACGCATCGTGGCGCACTTGTACAAGGGCACCGAAGGCATCTACGGCATCCCGGTGGGGGTGGTAGCGACATTCGTCTTCCACTTCGTTTTATTCGGGATCATGGCGCAGCTGACCGGGTTGGGTCAGCTGTTCGTGAACCTGGCCACCATCGCGGCCGGTCGCTTCTCGGGTGGGCCGGCCAAGGTGAGCGTTGTGTCCTCGGGCCTGTTTGGAATGATCTCGGGCTCGGCGATTGCCAACACCGTGACCACAGGCGTGATGACGATTCCGATGATGAAGAAGGTCGGATTCTCGCCGCGCTTTGCCGGTGCGGTGGAAGCCTCGGCCTCATGTGGCGGGCAGATCACGCCGCCGATCATGGGCGCGGCGGCCTTCATCATGGCCGAGACCCTGGGCATCCCCTACAACGACCTGATCCTGGTGGCGCTGGTGCCTGCGGCCTTGCATTACTTTGCGATCTTGTTCATGGTGCATCTGGAATCCAAGCGCCTGAAGCTCATGGGCATGCCTGCCTCGGAGATTCCATCGATTGGCAAGGTGCTGGTGAGTTCCTGGCATCTGTTCATCCCGCTGGTGGTGATGGTGACCTTGCTGTTGATGCAGTACACGCCCTTCCTGGCGGCTTTCTGGGGCATTACCCTTACGGTGGCTTGCTCCTGGATTCCGCGCCTGCTCGGTCCCCTGGGCCAGAATATGAGCGGTATGGCCGTGGGGCCACGCGCCTTGGTGCAGGGCTTCGAGATGGGGGCCAAGTCGGCACTGGGAATTGGTGCAGCCTGCGCCTGCGTGGGCTTTGTCCTGGGCATCACCACGCTGACCGGAATGGGGTTCAAGTTCTCGGCCTGGGTGCTCGATGTCTCGGGCGTGGCGGCTCAGGCGGTCATGGCGCTGGACGTGTTTCAGTGGTTTGAACTCAAAGAGGTCACCATCTTGTTTGGCCTGATGTTCACTGCCGCCGCATGCATCATCATGGGCTCGGGCGTGCCCACGACACCCACGTACATCATCCTGGCCGCGATCGTGGCCCCTGCTTTGGCGCAATTGGGGGTTCCGCAGCTGGCAACGCATTTCTTTGTTTTCTATTACGGGGTGCTTGCCGACGTCACACCGCCCGTGGCCTTGGCCGCTTTTGCCGCTGCGGGTATTGCGCGAAGCGAGCCCATGTCGACTGGCCTGACCGCGTTTCGTCTGTCGATGGGTAAGGCGCTGGTACCGTTTGCGTTCGTCTATTCGCCAGTGCTTTTGCTGGTGGGCTTTACCTGGTCGGGATTTATGCTCGCCGCCGTCTGTGCGGTCGTTGCAGTGATGGGCCTGGGCGCGGCGTACACCGGTTACGTGGCCCGGCCCGTGGGCAAGCTCGCCTTTGTACTGCTCAACGTCTTTTCGCTGTCGCTGGTGTTTGCCAATCCCTGGGTGGCTGCGGTGAGCCTACCGGTGGTACTGGGTCTGCTGGCCTGGCATGCGCGGCCCTTGGTCGGATCGTCTGGGAGCTGAGCCCCATCGGCAAGCGGTGAACAGCGCCTGCCCCACGCGCGTATTTCTGTCCGGCACCTTTGGCGCCTTTGGTCACAGGCGCGGCCCGCCGCCCAGACGGTGTTTGCATCGTCGTCAACGGTAGGTCTTCGTGGTGCTGGCCCTTCAGGCGATCAGGCGACCCGACCGAGTGTGGAACATCTATTCCACCGGGAAGACTGGTCAGGGTGATGGAGCAGTTGATCGAGGTCTACGGCACGCCGCAGGCTGTTCATCCAGCCCGGCAAGCCCAATCAGAATGCGTTCATCGAACGGTTCAACAGGAGTTTCCGGGTGGAGGTGTTGGACGCAAACCTGTTCAACTCGATATCGGAAGTACAGGCTGCGGCCGATGACTGGTTAATGGATTACAACGAGTATCGGCCCCACGAGTCCCTCGGGGATGTGCCACCAGCGGCATTCAGGCCAAGGGCGTTTAGACAGGATGTCTCTAGTTTTGAACTGTCCACCTGACAAGGAAGTCTAAGAGGGTACCTCGAACTGACAGAGTCAGAATCTTTAAACATCAAATTCAGAACATCCTATCCGGTCGTACGTATTTCTGATGGCTTCTGAGTTATCAGAAAACCAGAAGTGGCTTTGCTTTTTAGAATCGTCTTGCCCGAAGAGACAAAGAGACTGGGGGCGGATGAACGGGTGCAGAACTGACCTCAGCGGTAGTCGGCGCTTGCGACATACCGCCCGACTAAGGGGAATCCTGTGGTCTGAGGCCTTACCGGGCGTGGTCAAATTTGGC
>CAZCSD010000101.1:0-5891 GCA_964501235.1 uncultured Polaromonas sp.
GTGGAGATCGGCCGCGACGCCATGGTTTTGCGGCCGCGGCCTTGAGTGTTTGGAGCGCCGGAGCAGGGCGGCGTCCGCCTCCAGAGGCACCTTGCCTGCGCCAAGGATCCGCTGCTATTTGCGGGATTCTCGTGAGATCATCGTTGCCTTCTGACAGACATTTGATCGCATGGAACTCAAACAGCTACGCTACTTTGTACAGGTTGTGGAGCACGGCAGTTTCAGCCGTGCTGCAGAGAGCTTGCAGATGGTGCAATCGGCCCTGAGTCAGCAGGTCAGCCGGCTTGAAAGCGAGCTTTCAACCCGGCTTTTGCAGCGCAGTTCCAAGGGCGTAGAACCCACCGAGGCGGGTCTGGCCCTTTTCAGACAGGCGCAGCTGACGCTGCGCCACGCCGAGCAGGCCGTTCGGGCCGCTCAGCAATGGCGTCTTACAGGATCGGTGAGTGTGGGCATGGCGCCGACCACCATGGGTGTGTTGGGGCTGCCGCTCATTCGAGCCATGCGCGATCGCTATCCGGATGTGCGGCTGCACATGGTCGAGAGTTTGTCGGGCCATTTGGCCAATATGCTCAATGCGCGGCAGTTGGACCTGGCGATGTTGTTCAACACCGAGCCAGGGCGGCGTTGGAGTGTGATGCCGCTGTTGTCTGAAAAACTCTACCTCATCCAATCGCGCCAAAGCCCCAGGCACCCTGCCGGGCCCCGCATCCGTCTGGCTGCGCTCAAAGGTGCGCCGCTTATATTGCCCACGGGGCCTCATGGCCTGCGCAGCGTGCTTGATGCTGCCTTTGTACGGGCTCGCATAGCGCCTGACGTGGTCTCGGAAATCGATTCGCTGTGTCTTCTCATGGACGCGGTCGAGGCGGGTTTGGGGTGCACGCTGCAGCCAGGCGCTGCGCTGGGGCGCTTTCCCGATGCACAAGAGCGTTTTCTGATTTCGGAGATAGCCGACGCGCAGGTGCGTCGGCACAACAGCCTGTGCAGCTTGTCCGATGACGAGCTCTCACCTGCTGCGCTGGCCGCCAGGGTGGTGCTTGCCGACTGTGCCCGGCAGGCTGTTGCTGCCGGTCGGTGGGTGGGTGCGCGGATCCTCAGCCGGTAAAGGGCGGCCGGGACAGGCTATCACGATTTGTGATGGCCTCATGATAAAAGCAAGCTTGCTCCTTTCGCCCTGTCTCTCTACAGTTCGTAAATGCTCGATGTCTTGGTGATTGGGGGCGGCAATGCCGCTTTGTGCGCTGCGCTGACGGCCCGGGAGGCTGGAGCCAGTGTGCTGATGCTGGAGGCGGCCCCAAGGCAGTGGCGCGGGGGCAATTCTGTTCACACTCGCAATTTGAGGTGCATGCATGATGAGCCCCAGGATGTCTTGGTTGACGCCTACACCGAAGAGGAGTTTTGGCAGGATCTGCTCAAGGTCACGGGTGGGCGTACGGATGAACATCTGGCACGGCTGACGATTCGCGCCTCTAACCGTTGCCGGGGGTGGATGCGCAAGCACGGGGTGCGATTCCAGCCTTCCCTGGCCGGTACGCTGCACTTGTCTCGCACCAATGCTTTTTTCATGGGCGGCGGCAAGGCATTGGTCAATGCGTACTACCGAAGTTGCGAGCAGTTGGGGGTGCAGGTGCGCTACGAGGCCCCGGTGGATGCCCTGGAGTTGCAGGAGGGCCGCTTTGTGGCGGCCCGGCTGGGAGGAGAGCGTATCGAGGCGCGCAGTTGCGTTCTGGCTGCCGGTGGCTTTGAGTCCAACCGGCAGTGGCTGCGCGAGGCCTGGGGTCAAAATGAGCTGGGTGAGTGGCCTGCCGACAATTTTTTGATTCGCGGCACGCGTTACAACCAGGGTACTTTGCTCAAGTTCATGATCGAGCAGGGCGCTGATTGCCTGGGGGACCCCTCACAGTCGCATTGCGTGGCCATAGACGCGCGCGCGCCGCTCTACGATGGCGGCATTTGCACCCGGGTCGATGCGGTTTCTCTCGGTGTGATGGTCAACCGCGAGGGGCGGCGCTTTTACGATGAAGGCGAGGATTTTTGGCCCAAGCGTTATGCCATCTGGGGCCGATTGGTGGCTCAGCAGCCCGGTCAGATCGCTCACTGCATCATTGACAGCAAGGCCGTGGGGCGGTTTATGCCGCCGGTATTTCCTGGCCAGCGAGCCGATAGCCTGCCCGAACTGGCGCGGGCGCTGGGACTGCCTGAAGACACGTTCATGAGTACCCTGCAGGCTTACAACGCAGCGTGTCGCCCCGGTCAGTTTGATCACACCGTTCTCGATGATTGCCACACCGAGGGTCTGACCCCTCCGAAAACGCACTGGGCGCGGACTTTGGATGCTCCGCCCTATTACGGTTACACCCTGAGGCCGGGCATAACCTTCACCTACCTGAGCCTCAAGACCAATGCGCAGGCCCAGGTGCACTTTGGGGGACGACCTAGCGAGAACCTGTTCGTAGCCGGCGAAATGATGGCCGGCAACATCCTTGGACAGGGCTATACCGCCGGCGTGGGTATGACCATAGGCACTATTTCGGGTCGAGCCGCCGGCGCACAGGCGGCGATATCGGCAGGCAGGAAGGTCGGTGATGCAATCACTTGAAAGTTTGATTCGGGGGGCGCACGACTTGGCCGAGGGTCATCCCGTCGCCTTGACTGCGGCCGAAGTCGAGGTCGCCCGTCAAATGCAAATCTGCAACGCCTGCCGCTACTGCGAGGGCTTTTGTGCAGTCTTTCCTGCCATGACCCGCCGGTTGGAGTTTGGCCGCCACGATATTCATTACCTGGCCAATCTCTGCCACAACTGCGGCGCTTGCCTGCATGCTTGTCAGTATGCGCCGCCCCACGAATTTGCGGTGGCCGTACCGCAGGCCATGGCCCGGGTTCGTGGGCAGACTTATACCGAGTACGCTTGGCCTGCCGCCCTGGGCGCGCTGTATCGTCGCAATGGCGTGGTGGTGGCCTTGGCCCTCAGTGCTGCGCTGACTTTCTTTTTGCTTCTGGCTGCAGCCAGCCGGGGCGGGCTTTGGCACGAGCCGCTGGAGGGCAATTTCTATGCGGTGTTTCCGCACAACACGCTGGTGATTTTGTTCGGGGGCTCCTTTGGTTTTGCCCTGCTCGCTCTGGTGTTGGGTGTTCGAAGGTTCTGGACCGATGTGCGGCCCTTGCAGGAAGTGCCTGCACGAGGTGCCGCAGCGGAGGCCGCTTACGCAGCGCTGTCGCTGAAGTACCTCGATGGCGGTCACGGCGAGGGCTGCAATGAGGCTGATGATCGATTCACCCACGCCCGGCGCCGATATCACCACCTGACTTTTTGGGGGTTCATGCTGTGTTTTGCCTCGACATCTGTGGCCACGTTTTATCACTACGTGCTGGCCTGGCCCGCGCCGTATCCCGTGACCAGCTTGCCGGTGATTCTGGGAACCCTCGGTGGCCTGGGCTTGATCATTGGGCCGCTGGGGCTGCTTAAGCTGAACTTGCGGCGACACGAACTGCAGGGCGATGCCGCACAGCGACCTATGGACCGTGCATTCATTTTTCTGTTGCTCCTTACCAGCCTCACCGGCCTGGCCTTGCTGGTCGGGCGCGACACCCGTGCCATGGCCTTGTTGTTGGCGGTTCACTTGGGCGTCGTCATGGCCTTGTTCTTGACCTTGCCCTACGGTAAGTTTGCACACGGCGTCTTTCGCGGGGCGGCCCTGCTCAAGTACGCCATCGAAAAGCGCCAACCCAGTCGATTGACGCTGGGCAGCGATTGATATCCCAGGAGATTTCGCATGGATTTGCAACTGCATGACAAGACCGCCTTGATCACAGGCGCCAGCGTGGGTATTGGCCGGGCTATTGCCAAAGGGCTGGCCGCCGAGGGGGTGCGCGTTGCCATCGCCGCTCGCCGCACCGGTCTCTTGCAAGAGTTGGCGCGGGAAATTGTGGCCGACGGCGGTCAGCAGCCCGTTGTGATTGAGTCCAATCTTTATGACGATGACGCCTCGCCGCGCTTGGCCGCTGCGGCCCTGCAAGCCTTGGGGCGCGTGGATATCCTGATCAACAATGCCGGCGGGTCGCGAAGCTTCAAGGAGCTTCATGTGGGCGAAGAGGCCTGGCAGGAAGCCATCACCCTGAATTTTCACCGGCCCCGTCAGCTGGCCGACGCCTTGATTGATCAAATGATCGACAACCGCTGGGGACGGATTATCAATATCACGGGCAAGAGCGAACCTGAACACATCAACGGGGCTTTCTGTGCCAAAGCCGGGATGCATTCCTGGGCCAAGGGGCTTTCGCGCATGGTGGGCAAACACGGCATCACGGTCAATTGCATCCCACCCGGCCGCATTCATTCCGAACAGATTTTTCGCAACTACACTCCCGAGTATCGGGAATGGCAGTCCGAACATGAGATACCGGTGGGCCGTTATGGCGAACCGGAGGAGTTGGCCCACTTGGTGGTCTTTTTGTCCTCGCCCTTGGCCGCTTATATCTCTGGCGCCGTGATTCCCGTCGATGGGGGTTTGCGCCGCTATCAGTTTTGACTTGAAGTTCCTGGCCGACTGAGCAGAATAGGAAGGAGCGCGGGCTTATGTCTTTGAACCGAGCGATTTCGCGGCGCCAATTGATGACGGGGGCGGCCATTGCCACCCTGGGTTTGCCCGCGGCCAGAGCGCAGTCGACTTGGCCCAGCAAACCGGTGCGATTTATTGTCCCCTTTGCGCCCGGGGGCACATCGGAAATTGTGGCTCGGTCTGTAGCAGCCGAGTTGACCAAACAACTGGGTCAGAGCGTCTTCGTCGAGAACAAACCGGGCGGCGCAGGCGTCACTGCGATGCAGGAGGCGCAAAAATCCACACCCGACGGGCACACCCTCATTCTGACCCATGTCGGTACCCTGGCTGTCAATCCGTACATGCTTCGCAATCAGCCCTACGATGTCAACAAAGACTTCACGCCGGTCACTTTACTGGCCAAGGTTCCCAATGTTTTTGTGATTCACCCCGATGTTCCGGCCAAGAGCTTCAAGGAGTTCGTCGATCACGTCAAGCGCAATCCGGGACGGCTCAACTATGGCTCAGCAGGCAATGCGAGCGCCGGTCATCTGGCCATGGAATATCTCAAACTCGTTACGGGGATGTTCATCACGCACATTCCTTACCGCGGGACCGGGCCTCAACTGACCGATCTGCTCGCGGGCCGTACTCAGGCCTCTTCGGCCGGTTTGCCTGCGCTGGGCGCACATATTCGCTCGGGCAAGCTGCGTGCGATTGCGGTCGGCACCCGGCAGCGCATCGCCGCGATGCCCGATGTGCCTACAGTGGCTGAGATGGGGCACAAAGATTTTGAGACCTCGCAGTGGTACGGCATTCATGTGCCGGCCGGTACGCCGCCCGATATCATCAAACGGCTTCAAGAGGAGTCTCAAAAGGCGCTGCGTTCCAATGCGGTGACCGAACGCTTTGCAACTGACAACGCGATCGGTGGCGGGGGGCCATCGTCGGAGTACGCAGAATTCATCGCCCGGGAGCAAAAAATCTGGAGCGATATTGTTGTCCGCGCCCAGATCAAACCTGATTGAGGGGGTCTGGCCGGTAGACGCTCGGATCGGTGCTCAGCAAATCCAGCGCGTAGCGGCGGCCGGCCAGATGGTCTTGTATGCACCGCAGTACCAACGGGCTTCGGTGGCGCGCTTGGGTGGCGCGAATTTCTTCGGGGCTCATCCAGACCGTGCGGACAATGCCTTCATCCAAGTTGCGATGGGGCTGTCGCTGCCCCAATTCGCCGCAGAAGGCAAAGCGAAGGTAGGTGATGTCCTCCGACGCCTGCCCCGGCCGCTCGCGCTCAAATCGCGAGAGGTAGACCCCCACCAGGGCCGTGGGCTTGAAGGGGTGAGCCGTTTCTTCCAG
>CAZCSD010000102.1:0-5665 GCA_964501235.1 uncultured Polaromonas sp.
ACCTCGCCCGACATGATCGACGCCGCCGAGGACCGCGAGCGCTTCCAGAAGCTGCTGCACACCCTGGGGCTGCGCCAGCCGCCCAATGCGACCGCGCGCACGGAGGCGCAAGCGCTGGAGAAGGCCGGTGAACTGGGCTACCCCCTGGTGGTGCGGCCCAGCTACGTGCTGGGTGGCCGTGCCATGGAAATCGTGCATGAGCAGCGCGATCTCGAGCGGTACATGCGCGAGGCGGTGAAGGTCAGCAACGATTCTCCGGTGCTCCTCGACCGCTTTCTCAGCGATGCGATCGAGTGCGATGTGGACTGCCTGCGAGATCCGACCGGGCGCACCTTTATCGGTGGCGTCATGGAGCATATCGAGCAGGCGGGCGTTCATTCGGGGGATTCGGCCTGCTCGTTGCCGCCGTACTCCCTGGCTGCCACCACAGTCGATGAGATCAAGCGTCAGACGGCCGCTATGGCCCAGGCCCTCCATGTGGTGGGTCTGATGAACGTGCAGTTTGCCATTCAGACTGTGGATGGCCGTGATGTGATTTATGTGCTCGAGGTCAATCCTCGTGCCTCGCGCACCGTGCCTTTTGTCAGTAAGGCCACCGGTATCCAGCTGGCCAAGGTGGCCGCTCGTTGCATGGTCGGGCAGACTTTGGCGCAGCAGGGTGTTGCCCATGAAGTCACGCCGCCGTATTTCAGCGTCAAGGAGGCCGTGTTCCCCTTCGTCAAGTTTCCGGGTGTGGACACCATCCTTGGCCCTGAGATGAAGTCCACCGGCGAGGTCATGGGCGTAGGCAAGACCTTCGGCGAGGCCTTCGTCAAGTCGCAGCTCGGTGCCGGTACCCGATTGCCGACCTCAGGTCGCGTGTTTCTCACGGTCAAAAATGCCGACAAGCCCCGGGCAGTCGAGGTGGCCCGGGCTCTGAAGGCCAGGGGCTTTGATCTCGTGGCCACCAAGGGCACGGCAGCGGCCATTGCAACTGCCGGAATTGCCTGCACGGTGGTCAACAAAGTGACGGAAGGCAGACCCCATGTGGTGGACATGATCAAGAACAACGAGATTGTCATGGTCATCAATACGGTCGAGGAGCGCCGCAACGCGATTGCCGATTCCAGGCAGATCCGCACGTCTGCTCTTGCCGCGCGGGTGACCACCTTCACCACCATCGCCGGGGCCGAAGCGGCGGTGGAGGGCATGGAGCATCTGCAAGATCTGTCGGTGCTCTCGCTGCAGGACTTGCACGGCCAGCTTCAGGCCGCCTAAAGCCTGTCGTAGGCAGCCCGGCCAGAGTTGGCCTGGGGTGCAATTCCCCGGGACGAGCTCGGCCATTGGCATGGGGTACACTGCCTGCCTCTTATTCGTAGCACCGCCCCCGGGCAACTGGTGGCGGTTTGCTTTTTTCCCCTGGAGACAGAGCATGTCCACCTTTCCGATCACCCGGCGCGGTGCTGAGAAGCTCAAGGAAGAGCTGCACCGGCTCAAAACCGTTGAGCGTCCGGCGGTCATTGCGGCTATTGCTGAGGCGCGTGCCCAAGGTGACTTGAGCGAAAACGCGGAATACGACGCGGCCAAAGACCGGCAGGGATTTGTCGAAGGGCGAATTGCCGAGATCGAGGGCAAGCTGGCGGCGGCCCAGGTGATCGATCCAGCCGAGGTGCAAGCCGGCGGGAAGGTGGTTTTCGGCTCGACGGTCGACCTTGAAGACGAGGGTAGCGGCGAGCGGGTGACTTATCAGATTGTGGGTGAGGACGAGGCAGACCTTAAGCTCGGCCTGATCAATGTGGGCTCGCCCATTGCGCGGGCGCTGATCGGCAAGGAAGAGGGCGATATCGCCGAGGTGCAGGCACCGGGCGGCATCAAGCGCTACGACATCGTGGCGGTGCGTTACCTCTAGCCCATGCGAGCGCATCAGCGCAGGCGCTGGGCGACTCTTTCGGCTGCCCTATGGTGGGGGAGCTTGAGCGCACTGTGCGCCGTTGTTGTTCCCCTGTTGTTTCTGAACCTGCCTTCGGCTTCAATGGCGGGCCGTATGGCAGCACAGCTGTTCACCGCTCAAACCTGGATCGGCATGTCCTGCGGCTTGGTCATCCTGATGGCCTTCAACCGAATCGAGGATCAGGACATGCAGGCCCAGGGGCGCGCGCTGACGCGCTGGGTCGTCGCGGGGCTTCTCAGCGCGCTCCTCGTCGAATGGGCACTGGCTCCCCGCATTGTGGCTGCCCGGGGCGATGCGCAAGCTTTGCGTCTCTGGCACACGCTGGGCAGCGGCCTGATGCTGGTGCAGTGGCTGTGCGCCAGCGCCGTCCTCTGGCGCTTAGCCCGATCCGAGGGGGGTGAATCGGGCGGACCGCCAGACTGAATTTTTGTTGGGCGGTTCGGGTGCGGCCTCAGGTCAGGCTGCGCTCGGCCGATTCCAGCGTGTTGACCAACAGCATGGTGATGGTCATGGGTCCGACGCCGCCGGGCACGGGTGTGATGAAAGAGGCCACCTGACTGACCTGCGGGAAATCGACATCACCGCAAAGCCGGCCATCGGCATCCCGGTTCATGCCTACATCGATCACCACCGCACCGGGCTTGACCATCTCAGCGGTGAGCATGCGGGCGCGGCCGACGGCGGCAACGATGAGATCGGCCGATCGGGTGTGTGCCTTGAGGTCCTGCGTGCGCGAGTGGCAGATCGTGACGGTGGCATCTTTTTGCAGCAGCATCAGGGCCATGGGCTTGCCTACGATATTGCTGCGCCCGATAACCACCGCATGTTTGCCCCGCAGCTCATAGCCGATGGATTCGAGCATCTTCATGCAACCGTGCGGCGTGCAGGGCCAGAAACCGGGCATGCCGGTCATCAGCGCGCCGGCACTAGCGATATGAAAACCATCCACATCCTTGGCGGGGCTGATGGCTTCGATCACTTTTTGCGCATCGATATGTGCCGGCAGGGGCAGTTGCACCAAAATGCCGTGGATGCCGGGATCTTCATTGAGGGCCTGCACCCGGGTCAGCAGTTGCGCTTGGCTCAGATCAGCGCCGTACCTTTCAAGAACCGAGTGCAGTCCGGCTTCCTCGCAGGCCTTGACCTTATTGCGCACATAGACCTGGCTGGCCGCGTCGTCACCCACGAGGATTACGGCCAGGCCCGGCGTAAGGCCTTTTTGCTTGAGAGTCTGTACCCTCAGGGCCACTTCGCTACGCAGTTGTTTGGCCAGGGCATTGCCGTCTATGAGTTGTGCGGTCATCAGAGATCGTCTTTAGAGGTTGAAGAAAAACGCCCGCTCGTGGCGGGCGCACAAGATGAAGTTGTCCCGGTCAGGCTTTGGCAGCCGTCGAGGAGCCCAGAGCGATCTTGAGAAGATCGGCCACCGTGTTGGCATTGAGCTTTTCCATGATGTTGGCGCGGTGTGCCTCCACCGTCTTGATGCTGATGCCCAGGTCATCGGCGATCTGCTTGTTGAGTCGTCCGGCCACGATGCGTTCGAGGACCTGGGCCTCACGAGAGGTTAACTTGGCCAACAGCGCTTCGCGGCTGGCGCTGTTTTGATGCTCGTGAAAACTACTGCGGGCTTGCTCAAGCATGCGTTCGACCAGGCTGAGCAGAGCCTCTTCCTGAAAGGGCTTTTGAATAAAGTCCATGGCCCCTTTCTTCATAGTGCTCACGGCCATGGGGACATCACCGTGGCCCGTGATGAAAACCACGGGAAGAGGGCTACGTCGTTCAATCAGACGGTCCTGCAATTCCAGGCCGCTCATGCCGCCCATTCGGATATCGACGATCAGGCAGGCCACTTCGCGCGGGTCGTAGCGGCTCAGGAAGGTCTCTGCCGAGTCGTAGCAACGGACCCGGTAGTCCTTGCCCTCGAGCAGCCATTGGAGCGAGTCACGGACGCCCTCGTCGTCATCGACAACGTAGACCGTGCCCTTTTTTGGAATTAAGCTCATGCGAACCCTGTCCTTGGTGCATTCACGAACTGATAGGCGGGCGTTCGGCCTTTACCATCTCTGATGTCTGGCTTGGCTCTTGTATCCCAGCGGACTCGGTGACAGCCGGCAACCAGAAGGTAAATCTGCAGCCCGTCACCTCCTCGCCATTGTAGAGGTTCTCCGCTTCCAGCCTACCCTCATGGGATTCGATGATGCTGCGGCACAGTTTGAGTCCGATTCCCATGCCCTCGGGCTTGGTGGAGTAGAAGGCTTCGAACAGCCGCTTGCTGTTTTCTGGCGACAGGCCGCGGCCGGAGTCCAGTACGGCGAATTCGACAAATACATCCTGACCCGTTGTGTCCTGACGGGTCACCCGCAGTTCGACCCGACGGCGCGCATTGGGTCGGCGTGCCTGCTCAATAGACTCGGCCGAATTCTTCAGCAGATTGATCAGCACTTGCTCGATAAGGATGGGATCGACCATCAGCTTGGGCAGACCCGGCGCTATGTAGTGGGACAGACGTACATGGTGTCGGCGCAACTCAATGTCGGCCAGCTCCATCGCGTTGTTCACGAGGGTGCTCACCTCTGAAGGACTGCGGTTGGGCTCGCTGCGCTTGACGAAGGATCGGATGCGATGAATGATCTGACCCGCGCGTTGTGCCTGGCGTGCGGTTTTTTCCAACGCCCCCACCAGATCGCCGGTGTCGATGTTGCCCCTCTCGATGCGTGAGACCATGCCCTTGCAGTAGTTGCTAATGGCGGTCAGGGGCTGGTTAAGTTCGTGTGCCACCGATGAGGCCATTTCGCCCATGGTGATCAGTCGGCTGGCCGACTGAGCGCGTTCGGCCTGCAGTGCCGCTTGTTCCTCCGCATGGCGCCGCGGTGTGATGTCAGTGGCGATCATCATCTGGGCCAGGCGTCCGTCGACCCAGCTGAGGTAGCGCGTACGAACCTCCAGCCATTTGCCCAGGTCGGGCATGAAGATCTCGGCATTTTCTGCGGGCGCTGCTGTTAGCGGCTGAGCGGGCAGGCCGACCAGGGAGTCGACCGCGTCGAGCAGTTCCTCCGAGGCCGTCGCTGCCGGCACGCCGGCTTGGGTGACCAATTGCAGATGGCCCGCTACATCGCCGCCAAACCAGGCCCGGTAGAGCCGGTTGGCAAACAGCAGTTCGGTGCTGTCGAGCGGAGCCACCGAGATGGCGGCATCGAGTCCTTCGAGCACGGTGGTAAAACGCTCGTAGGAATGCGACAACTCTTCTCGAATACGCTTGGGCTCGGTGATGTCGGTCATCGAGGTCATCCATCCGGCCTGCTGGCCACGCGCATCGATGAGCGGCGAAACGTACATGCGGGCATCGAAGATGGACCCGTCCTTACGCTTGACCCGCACCTCAAAGCCTCCGGGCGAGGAGCGTCCGGCCAGTTCCTCCTCCAGTCGCGCCATCAGCCAGTCGATGTCTTGCTCCGGCCAGTATGGAAAGGGCGCGGTGCGTCCAACCAGCTCGGGTTCGCTCCATCCGGTCATTTGGCAGAAGGCGGGGTTGACGTAGGTGATGCGTCCCTGCAGATCGAGTGCGCGCATGCCGGTGAGCATAGAGTTTTCCATGGCGCGCCGGAAGTTGGTCTCGGCCACCAGGGCCTCTTGAGCCTGCATGCGGCGCCGGGTGTGACGCCAGGTACCGAGCAGCATCCAGACGGTCAGGGCGCTCAGTGCGGTGACGAGCCAGAAAAAGCCGCTGCCAACCAC
>CAZCSD010000103.1:0-5394 GCA_964501235.1 uncultured Polaromonas sp.
TACAACAGTGAGTGGTCGCTTCCTTTGGGTGCCATGGGCATGATCCAGTTGGCTTCGCGTTACACCGTGGCGCGCATGATGGAGCGCAATGACTTTCACGACCGATTCAAAGCGGGCACCCCCATTTCGGTGCACGAGTTCCTTTACCCGCTGATGCAGGGCTATGACTCGGTGGCTTTGAAATCCGACCTCGAGCTCGGTGGCACCGATCAGAAATTCAATTTGCTGATGGGGCGGCACCTGCAGGCCGAGTACGGTCAGGAGCCCCAGTGCATCCTGACCATGCCGTTGCTCGAAGGCCTGGATGGCGTGGACAAGATGTCCAAGTCCAAGAACAACTACATAGGGATCACCGAAGAGGCCAACACCATGTTTGCCAAGGTGCTGTCGATTTCCGACACCCTGATGTGGCGCTGGTACACCCTGCTGTCGTTCAAGTCGATGGCCGAGATCGAGGCGCTGAAAAAAGAGGTTGAAGGTGGGCGCAACCCCAAAGACGCCAAGGTCATGCTGGCCAAGGAGATCACGACCCGCTTTCACAGCGCCGCTGCCGCCCAGGCGGCCGAGCAGGATTTCATCAACCGCAGCAAGGGTGGAATTCCAGACGAGATTGCCGAAGTCAGGCTGTCGGGTGCGCCGATGGGCATAGCCGCACTCCTCAAGGCCGCCGGTCTTGCACCCTCGAGCAGCGAAGCCTATCGCCTGATTGAAGGCGGCGGCGTGCGCATCGACGGCGCGGTGGTCGCTGACAAGGGGCTCAAGATTGAGGCGGGCACCTGCGTTTTGCAGGTGGGCAAGCGCAAGTTTGCTCGCGTCACGCTCGGCTGACCGCTGATTGAGCCTTGGGCCAGCGTGTGATGCTGTGCCGTGGCGGGTCGTTAACATGCGGTGATGACTGACGCATCGCTTTGGTTCACTCCCCGGCGCCTGCTCATGGTGTCCGTGGCGGTGGCCCTGGTTACCATCACACTGAAAACCTGGGCGTGGTGGCTCACCGGCTCGGTGGGCCTGCTCTCCGATGCCATCGAATCGCTGGTCAACCTGGCCAGCGCAGTGTTTGGCCTGACCATGGTCACGATTGCCGAGCGTCCGGCTGATGAGGAGCACCCCTACGGACATCACAAGGCCGAGTATTTCTCCTCGGGCTTTGAGGGGACCCTGATCATTGCGGCGGCGCTGGGCATTTTCTGGACCGCCGGTCATCAACTGCTCGATCCGCAGCCTCTGGAGTCGGTGGGGCTGGGCTTGGGCCTGTCTGTGCTCAGCTCAGGCCTAAACGGTCTGCTGGCCTGGGTGATGCTTCGCTCGGCCCGTAAGCACCGCTCGATGGCGCTGCAGGCCGATGCCCGTCACTTGGTGACCGATGTCTGGACGTCCGCAGGCGTGGTGCTGGGCATTGCCTTGGTTGGCGTCACCGGCTGGCTTTGGCTAGACGCCTTGGTGGCCATGGGGGTGGCGCTCAATATTCTCAGGGAGGGGGTGCATCTGATCAAGCAGTCTTCCGAGGGTCTGATGGACGGTTCGCTCGAGCCCGAGGTGCGCCAGACCATAGACCAGGTGCTTGAGGGCTTCGCGCACACGAGGGGCGAAGCGGTGATCATCCGCTTTGACCATATCAACACGCGCAAGGCCGGCCAGCGCCGATTTGTGGACCTGCACATGCACATGCCCGCCAGCTGGACCCTGGGCCGGGCCGCGGCGCTGCGCACCAGCGTGGAGCAGGCCCTCATGAGTGCGGTGCCCGGCCTGCGCGCAACCATACAGCTGCTGCCCAGTGACGTCGAGGCCCACTTCGACGATCCCAGAGACCTCTTGTGACGCGCCTTTAAGCCCAGGGCCTTCAGTTGTCGATGGCGTTTCGGTTGGCCTCGATCACGGCAGGCATTTGTGCGGGACCGAGTTGCAGGTGGATCAGCCGGGCCACCAGATCGGACTGCTCCTGTTCAGCCAGAGTCCAGAAGCGCAGTCGGCTGGATCGTGAGGCCGGATCGATGTACTGACCTTGCTTGCGGATCTCGAAATGCAGGTGCGGGCCGGTTGAAAAGCCTGTCGATCCAACCAGACCGATTTCCTCACCGCGGCGCACCTGAACGCCGGGCCGAATATCTGCCGAGTAAGCCGACAGATGGGCGTAATAGGTATGGTGCCCATCGCCGTGGTCGACGATGATCAGATTGCCATAGCCGCCGTTGAAGCCCGAGTGAATGACCTCGCCGTCGGCCACGGCCACCACCGGGGTGCCCGTTGGGGCAGCAAAGTCGATGCCGATGTGTTGGCCCCTGACCCGGAACGTGCGAATGGCCATTTGTGGCTTCTTGGATTTGCGCGACACGACCGCCACGCGCCGGCGGACCGTGGTCACGCTCGGCCCCACGCCGCGTGAGATGCGTGCGTTTTGAACCGGTGACTGCCAAAGCAGGCGCTCGTACTCGATCCCCTGGAGGCTGAAATACGCGCCCGGAACGCCTTTTCGTTCCAGCCAAATGGCCGCCTCGACCCGCCTGGAAGTGGCCGACTCGATCAACTCGATCGCGTAAATTTTTTCACCGCTGCCGTCTGTATCCGGGCTCAGTGTGATGCGCAAATGATGTGCGGACGGTTCGATCTTCAGTGAGCTGATCATGAGCTTGGCGATCAAATCCACTTCCCATTGCAGCTGCAAGACGATTTCCTGCAAATCCACGCCGTCGGCGCGCAGACTCGCTGTGGAGATTTGGCGCAATTTTTGCGCCTCGAAGTCCAGATGCCATCGCGTTTGCAAGGGGGCGTCTTCGCTTGCGGCCCTGGAGTAAATCACTGCGTCGATACCAGGCTGTGAGCGCGCGGGTGTCAGCACAGCCATGGTGTTGCGCACCAGCGGACGCGTCACTGCGGCGGCGTAGTGACGACAGGGCAACCACTGCACGGCGGCAAGATTCATGGGCTGATCTTCACCGCCGAGGCTTGTCTGCATCTGCAGCCGAGCCCCGATCTGCGCCATCGTTTCCGGATCCGCGCATCCGGCCTCCAGCACCGTCTCGTGCCCAGATGCCAGCGTGGCCGCTGGGGGCGAGCGCAACTGCTGCTCGATGACCCGGTTGCGTTGCCCTGCTTTTTTGACCTGCTTGCCCTTCTGCGCTTTGCTACCCGCTTCGGCCTTTTGAGGCGTTTTGACCGCCGTGCCACCGTGGACCTGGCCGTTGACCGTTAGACCGATCAACACGCTGAGCAGCAGGGGCAAACGGAACTTCATGGGCTGTGTTCGGGGAAATGCCTTGGGGCTTCGGTTCAGAAGGGCTGCACTGAATGCGAAAAAGTGCAGGCCCGGCGCGCTTGGAAGGCGGTTGACCGGCCAGCGACGCTCATGGGCAAAAGCCCGATGATAAGGCCTGTTGAGCAAACCCCAGGCAAATACCAGGCCGCCTTGGGTGACCGGTGGCTCCTTGCGCATTTGTCGCTGCACCGCACTGAAGGCACCGCAGGACCGGTTGATCCATGCGAGCGCCTTCACTGACATCGAACACCGCGGCATGAACCTGCTTGGCTGTATCTAAGCGAGCGGGCTAGTGCTTTTTGAATCAGGGCTGGCTGTGGGGGGGCGCGGCGATGTTCGTGCCACTCGGTGGTGCCTTATCATTCGGGTCTTTCCTAAAGCGGCATTTAGGCCGGCAAGACCTGTCTGGGTTTTGTCGGCCTGCCATTTTCTCGGATTCGATGATGCCTCTTTCACGTTGTATTTCCCTGGCCGTGGCGTTTAGCGCCGCATTTTTCCTGGGTCAGGCCAGCGCGCAGACCCAGTCGGGCGCGAGCAAACCGGTGCCCGCCTCCAACACTGCCGTGGTTGGCAACTCCAACCCTCTGCTTGAACAGTTTGGGTTGACAGCGGTGGAGTGTCCGTCTTTTTCCAAATTGGCGGCCGATTACCAGAACCGGTTTTCCAGTCCCATGAAGGCCTGGGCCGGCCAGCACCTGGCTGCGCTGGGGGCAAAGAAAGTGGTTTATCCGTTTTCCGGCGCCGACGTGGTCACGGCCATGGCTTTGTTTCCTGCGGTTGAGCATTTGGTGATGGTCGCGGATCAATGGCCGGAGTATTCGGGCAGCCGGCCCGGGACGGGCGCCCAGGCCGCCAAAGAGTGCGAAACCATGTCGTACTTTGCGCGCTACGGCTATTTCAGGACCAACGATCTGGAGGGAAAGAATTCGGTCAAGCCAAGATTCATCAAGCTGATGATGTACAGCATCGCTTTGAGCGATGCCAAGGTCAGTCGCATCGATTATCTGGTTCTGGGTGCCGATGGCGCCGCTGCAGTCCATTCGGCTTTGCCAGCAGTCAAGCCCGACGGGCTGCGGTTTACGGTCAGTCTTGCAGGCGGACGTGAGGTCAAGATCGACTATGTCCGCATGGACCTGTCCAACAATGGCCTGCAGCCCGGTAAGCCCTTTCATGCCTTCATGAAGTCTCAAATGGATGGGGCGGTCTTGATCAAGTCGGCCTCCCACTTGCTCCAGAAATCCTACTTTTCAGCGTTGGCAGACATCATCGTGGAGGGGTCAGGACACCTCGTCCAGGACGAAACCGGTTTGGACATCGAGCTTTTCCGGCGGGCGTTCGAGATTCGCAGTTATGGCAAATTCAACGCGCCCCATCCGCTCTGGCATGACAGCGCGTCTGGTCGGCGGCTGAGCAGGTACTTCCAAGAGCAGTCGGCCATGGAGCCGCTGCCATTTACCATCGGCTACGAAAAAAAGAGCGGCTCGGTCTTGCTGGTCGGCACGCGCAAGCGTTCTTGAGCGGGCTCGGGGTGGCTGTCAGTGCGCGGTGCGCAACAGCGCCCGACCTGGGTGCCTGGCTGGGGCCTTGCCGTAGGGGTTTTTAAATCCCAGGCCGGCCAGGATTTCGATTTCGCGCGCTTCCATGGCCTGCGCCTGCAACAGACCCGTCTCGTGGTCCCAGCCCTGGGCGTGCAAGGTGCCATGCACCAGCAGGTGGGCGTAATGCGCGGCCAGGGTCTTGCCTTGTTCCCGAGCTTGTTTGGCCACCAGGGGTGCGCACAAGACCAGATCGGCCAGAACCCGGGGCGCTGACGCGTAGTTGAAGGTCAGCACATTGGTCGGTCCGTCTTTGCGGCGATAGCCCTCGTTGAGTGTGCGACCTTCTTGTTCATCGACGATGCGCACCGTTATCTCGGCATCGCCAGTGAGCGCATGCCGTATGCATCGGGTGACGAAGTGTCTTGCCAGGACAAGGCGGTGCCGGCGGGCGTCGGCAATGTCGCCAAACTGCAGTGAAAGACGCAGTTGTTTGAGGGCCATGGCTTTTATTTTCCCTTGGCCGATGCGCGCTCGCGTGCGCTCATGCCCTGGCTGTCGTAGGCATCGACGATGCGCGCGACCAAAGGATGACGCACCACGTCG
>CAZCSD010000104.1:0-5298 GCA_964501235.1 uncultured Polaromonas sp.
GCGCTCAGGCGGTGCTGGGATCGCTGCGCCTGAGCCGATCCCGGCTGTTGGAGAGGTGGGTGCGCATGGCGGCGCGGGCGGCCTCCACGTCCTGGGCGGCGATTGCGTTGTAGATGCTTTCGTGCTCCTGGTTGACGCGCCTGAGGTAGTTTTGGCGTTCTGGGCTCGTCGACAGCATGCCCCTGATGCGGGCGCGCGGAATCACGCCAGCGCCCAGCGAATGCATCAGGTCGGGGAAGTGGTGGTTTTGCGTTGCGCGGGCAATGGATTGGTGGAACTGCTGGTCGGCGGCCACCGCGTCAGCGCCCTCTTCCAGGGCGATGTTGAAGCCATCCAGGGCATTTCGCATCTCCCCCAGATCGGCGCTGGTACGCCGCACCGCAGCCAGCGCAGCAGCCTCGGTCTCGATGCTGATTCGAAATTCCAGCAGCGCGATCACTTCGCGCAGCGTGCCCATGTGCTCGGCATCGATGCGAAAAGAGGGGTGTTCGCTTTTGGGCAGCACGAAGGTGCCCACGCCATGACGCGTGTCCACCCGGCCGCTGGCCTGAAGTCTGGAGATGGCTTCGCGCACCACGGTGCGGCTCACGCCGAAATCCTTCATGATGGCCGCCTCGGTGGGCAACTTGTCTCCCGCCTTGAGTTGGCCGCTGCGGATCTGCTCCGTCACGGCCGTCACCAGTTGAATGGCCAGGCCGCCGGGCTTTCGCAGGGTGTGGGTGCTTGAATCCATGGGAAATCCCTAGCAGTTTGGGCGAAAGGATCGTGGATAATAAGGCGTTAATTGTACGACAACCGATGACTCGGCGCTACAATTTTGTCACGGCCTATAGGCCGGTTCCATCCTCACAGGAGACATTCATGACTCTTCGCCGTCAATTGCTTTCTTCCACCGCTGCCGCCGTGCTGGCCCTGTCCTTCGTCGCTCCGGCCTCGGCCCAGACCGTGCTCAAGGCCTCTGATGTGCACCCCGCCGGCTATCCGAACGTGGTGGCCATCGAGAATTTGGGCAAGAAACTGGAGGCAGCAACCTCCGGCCGCTACAAGCTGCAGATGTTCGCCGGCGGCGTGCTGGGCTCTGAAAAGGAAGTGGTCGAGCAGACCCAGATCGGCGCGATCCAGATTGCCCGCATCTCTTTGGGCATCCTGGGTCCGGTGGTGCCGGATGTCAATGTGTTCAACATGCCCTTCGTGTTCCGTGATGAAGCGCACATGCGCGCCGTGATCGACGGTCCTGTGGGCAAGGAGATCCTGGACAAGATCACCAACAGCCCGGCCCGGCTGGTGGCGCTGGGCTGGATGGACAGCGGTTCGCGCAGCCTCTACACCAAGAAGGAGATCAAGTCACCGGCCGACCTCAAGGGACTGAAGATCCGCGTGATGGGCAACCCCCTGTTCGTGGAAACCATGAATGCCATGGGCGGCAACGGCATCACCATGGGCCACAACGACACCTACAGCGCTCTGCAGACCGGCGTGGTCGACGGCGCGGAAAACAATCCGCCCACCCTGTTCACGGCCAACCACTACTCAACCGGCGTGAAGTTCTACACCCAGACCACGCACCTGATCATTCCCGAGATCTTCGTGATGTCCAAGGTCGCCTGGGACAAAATGAGTCGGGACGATCAGGCCAGCTTGATGAAGTTTGCCCGCGAGGCGCAGATGGAGCAGCGTGCCCTGTGGGACAAGAGCGTGGCCGAGTATTCGGGCAAGCTGCAGGCTGCCGGCATCCAGTTCCGCACCATCGACAAAAAGCCCTTCTATGACGCTACGGCTCCGGTGCGCGCCAAGTACGGCAGCCAGTATGCAGAGCTGATCAAAAGGATCGAAGCGGTTCGCTGAGAAAGTGTCCGAGGCGGCAGGCAGCCGACCTGGGAGCGAGCGGGTGCGTTTGCGCTCAATACAGCGTGAACGCACCCTGGCTTTTGTTTGATCGAACGGATTTCGAGTATGCAGGTTCTCTTTGACCGCCTGTACCTGTTGTGCATCTGGATTTCAGGCCTGTCCATTGCCTTGATGAGTCTGATCATCCCCTGGGGTGTGTTCACACGTTACGTGCTGGGCACGGGCTCGAACTGGCCCGAACCTGTGGCCGTTCTGCTCATGGTCACCTTCACCTTCATGGGCGCCGCGGCCAGCTACCGCGCAGGCGCGCACATCGCAGTGGGCATACTCACCGATCGCCTGCCGCCTGGTGTTCAAAAGCTCTGCGCGTCCTTGGTGCACTTTTTGATGGCGGGCATTTGCATCTTCGTGATGGTCTGGGGCGCCAAGCTCGTTCAGGGCACCATGGGTCAGACGCTGGCCGATCTGCCCTGGCTACCGGTCGGCTGGACCTACCTTCCCCTGCCCCTGGGGTCTTTCATCACGCTGCTCTTCGTGGTGGAACTCTTGATCTGGGGGCCGGCGCACCAGCGGGCAGTGGTGGTCTTCGACCATGAAGGTTCGCATTCGGTGGAGGCGAACTGATCATGGATGGCTTGATACTGATTGGCAGCTTCATCCTCTTGATGCTCTTGGGCATGCCTGTGGCGTACGCGCTGGGCCTGTCGGCCCTGATCGGCGCCATGTGGATCGACCTGCCGCTCGACGCGGTGATGATCCAGATGGCCAGCGGTGTGAACAAGTTCTCTCTCCTGGCGATCCCTTGCTTCGTGCTGGCCGGCGCCATCATGGCCGAGGGCGGCATGTCGCGCCGTCTCGTGGCCTTTGCTGGTGTGCTCATCGGCTTCGTGCGCGGCGGGCTGTCGCTGGTGAATATCTTGGCGTCTACTTTCTTCGGCGCCATCTCTGGCTCTTCCGTGGCCGACACGGCCTCCATCGGCTCGGTGCTGATCCCGGAGATGGAGAAAAAGGGCTATCCGCGGCCCTTCTCCACCGCTGTGACGGTCAGCGGCTCGGTGCAGGCCATCCTGATCCCGCCCAGCCACAACGCCGTCATCTATTCGATGGCCGCGGGTGGCTCGGTCTCGGTGGCGGCATTGTTCATGGCCGGCGTGTTTCCGGGGCTGCTCCTGGGTCTGAGCCTGGCGATCTATTGCCTGTACGTGGCACGCCGCGAGAACTACCCCAAGGGCCGCGTCATCCCCTTGCGCGAGGCGCTCAAGATCTGTGGCGAGGCCATGTGGGGTTTGGCCACCATGGGCATCATCCTGGGCGGTATTCTCAGCGGCGTATTCACGGCCACCGAGTCCGCATCGATTGCCGTGGTCTGGGCATTCTTCGTGACCATGTTCATCTACCGCGACTACAAGTGGCGCGACCTGCCCAAGCTGATGCACCGCACCGTCAAGACCGTGACCATCGTCATGATCCTGATCGGCTTTGCGGCGAGCTTTGGCTACATCATGACCCTGATGCAGATCCCCATGAAGATCACCGCCGTGTTCACGGCGCTCAGCTCTGAGCCCTGGGTGATCCTGGCCTGCATCAACCTCATGCTTCTGGTGCTGGGCACCCTGATGGACATGGCACCGCTGATCCTGATCCTCACGCCCATCCTGATGCCGGTCATCAAGACCATTGGTGTGGACCCGGTGCATTTCGGCATGATCATGATGGTCAACCTGGGCATCGGCCTGATCACCCCGCCGGTGGGGGCCGTGCTGTTTGTCGGCAGTGCGGTGGCCAAGCTCAGGATCGAGCAGGTGGTCATTGCGATGAAGCCTTTCTTTGTGATCCTGCTGCTGGTGCTGATGATGGTCACCTACGTGCCGCAGATCTCGCTTTGGCTGCCGCGCGCCATGGGCTTGTGAGGTCCGCATGAGCTTGCCGGTGGTGCTGCTCACCCATCCGAGGGAGCGTCTGGCCACGTATTTCGGCGAGCAGGCGCTGGAGCAATTGAGGCAGGTGGCCAGCGTCAGACTGAACCCCGATGCACACGACTGGTCGACGGCCGAACTGATCGAGGCCGCCCGGGGCTGCGACGTCCTCATTGCCTACCGGCAGACCCCGCTCGATGCGGATTTTTTCGCGGCCGTGCCCGATCTGGTTGCCGCGGTGCGCTGTGCCATGGACATCCGCACGATCGATGTGCAAGCTGCGAGCCACCACGGCGTGTTGGTCACCCGGGCCAGCGCTGGCTTCGGTCCGGCGGTGGCAGAGTGGGTGATCGGTGTGATGATCAGCCTGAGCCGGCACATCACGGCCGATACCGCCTCTTACTGGCAGGGGCGTGCCGTACAGCCCCGCATGGGCCTCGAGCTGCGAGGGGCTTGCGTGGGCATCATCGGCTACGGCGAGATTGGCCGACGGGTGGCGGCCCTGGCTCAGGCTTTCGGCATGCGGGTGTGCATCCATGACCCCCACGTGGTGCCCCAAGATGAGGCCATCGAATCCATGGAACTGATGCAGCTGCTGGCCTGCGCGGACCATGTGGTGTGCCTTGCCCCGGCCACGCCGGCCACCGAGAACCTGATCGATGCCCGGGCGCTGGCTCGCATGAAGCCCTCGGCGTATTTCATCAATGCGGCGCGCGGCCAGTTGGTCGATGACCAGGCCCTGCTGCAGGCCCTTGAACAAGGCCGCATTGCTGGCGCTGCGCTGGACGTGGGGCGCGAAGCCGACCAGATGCCCTCACCTGCCCTGGCGCGGCATCCCAAGGTGATCGCCACCCCCCATGTGGGTGGGCTCACGCCCCAGGCCATCGCTCATCAGGCGCTCGAGACAGTGGCCCAGACCGTGCACATCCTTGAAGGTCGCGTGCCGCCTGGGGCGGTCAACCCGCAGCATGCCCGCCGTCTGGCTGGCCGAGCCGCCCGATGATGCGCCGCGACTTCGTGCCGCCAGCCGGGGCGTGCGACTGTCACATCCATGCCTACGACGACGCATTTGCGCTGGCTCCCACCGCCACCTTCAAACCGCCGCACGCACCCATTTGCGCTTACCAGCGGGAGCAGGAGCTGCTGGGATTGTCCCGCGTGGTCGTGGTGCAGCCGACGGGCTACGGCTTTGATAACCGATGCACTTTGGCGGCGTTGGCCGCCTTGCCCGGCCGTGCGCGCGGCGTGGCCATGGTCCCGACCACGGTGAGTCAGGGGCAGCTGTCGCAGTTGCACCAAGCGGGCATGCGCGGCGTTCGCCTGATGATGCTGGCCGGCGGTTTGCTCGGGTGGGACGCCTTGGCGCCCATGGCTGAACGCGTCAAGGCTTTTGGCTGGCACCTGAACCTGCAGTTTGATGGCCGCGAGTTCGTGCAACGCCTGCCCCTGCTGCTTGGCCTGGACGTGCCATTGGTGCTCGACCACACTGGAAAGTTCCTGGTGCCACCGGCCGTGCAGGACCCAGCGTTCCAGG
>CAZCSD010000105.1:0-5204 GCA_964501235.1 uncultured Polaromonas sp.
CGCCGAGTGATCATCAACGAGCTGGTCTGCGAAGGTTGCGGCGACTGCAGCGTGCAGTCCAACTGCCTGTCGGTCGAGCCGCTGGAAACCGAATTCGGCCGCAAGCGGCAGATCAATCAGAGCACTTGCAACAAGGACATGAGTTGTGTCAGGGGCTTTTGTCCGAGTTTTGTCACCGTCGAGGGCGGGCAGCTACGGCGCAAGGCCCACGCCGGCCGGCCGAGCCCCTACGACGACGCGCGGCTGGGGGCCCTGCCCGAACCGCAGCCACTGTCCCTGCAGGGACGCAGCGACCCGGTCTGGGGCTTGGTGGTGGCTGGGGTCGGCGGCACGGGCGTGATCACCATCGGTCAACTACTGGGCATGGCCGCGCACTTGGAGGGCAAGGGCGTTGTCACCCAGGACGCGGCTGGACTGGCGCAAAAAGGTGGCAGCACCTGGAGCCACATCCTGATTGCCGAGCGTGCCGAACAGATCGCCACCACTCGGGTGAGCACAGCCGCAGCCGATCTGATCCTCGCTTGCGATCCCATCGTCGGTGCGCACAAGGAAACCGTGCTGCGCATGAGGGCCGAGCGGACCCGGGTGGCTCTCAACGGCCACACCGCGCCGACGGCGGGTTTTGTGAAGGACGGCAATTGGCACAGCCCGGGCGGCGCCTGCCAAAGCCAGATCGCGCAGATCGTCGGAGAGACGGCGCTGGCCTCGTTTGATGCCGACACCGCGGCCGTCAAGTTGATGGGCGACAGCCTGTACGCCAACCCGATGCTCATGGGCTTTGCCTGGCAAAAAGGCTGGATTCCTCTGGGACTGCAGGCCCTCATGCGCGCTATCGAACTCAATGCGGTGGCTGTTGACCAGAACAAGGCAGCTTTCACCTGGGGACGTCGTGCCGCTCACGACCCGGCCAGTGTGCAGCGCCAGTTCGCCAGTGCCCAGATCATCAGTATGCCGGCTCGTCGGCAGAGTCTCGATGATCTGGTGCAGCGCCGCGTGGAGTTTTTGACCGGTTATCAAAACGCCGCTTACGCCCAGCGATACAGCGCCGTGCTTGAGCGTGTACGTCAAGCCGAACTTGCGGTGTCTTCCCGCACCGAGCTGGCCGAGACGGTGGCACGCAACCTGTTCAAGCTCATGGCCTACAAGGACGAGTACGAGGTCGCCCGCCTGCACACCGATGCGGCTTTCCGGCAGAAGATAGACACCCTGTTTGAAGGCTCTTTCAAGCTGGTACATCATCTGGCTCCGCCGCTGCTTTCGCGCAAGGATGCCAAGGGCCATCTCATCAAGTCGCGCTATGGCCATTGGGTGCGCGGCGCGTTTTCGATGCTGGCTCGCATGAAGGGCCTGCGCGGAACCGCCTTCGATGTGTTCGGATACACGCAGGAGCGTCGCGGTGAGCGTGCGCTGATCGGTCAGTACATGGACACCCTTGAAGAATTGATGGCCGGCCTGAGTGCAGGCAGCTTGTCGGCGGCCATTGAGGTGGCGGCGGTGCCCGAACAGATCAAGGGCTTTGGCCATGTCAAGGAGCGCAATTTGCAGGCGGCGCAGCAGCAGTGGCAGGCACGGCTGCAGGCCTTCCGCGAGTTGGCGCGCTCCCCGCAAAGACAGGTCGCCTGAGGCCGGAGTCGGCTGGGTGGGCGCCGCACCCCCCGCCGATCCGGTCGTGGCGGGTCTCAGCCCTGCATCTGCGCCTGAAAACCGGCTGCGCGCAAGGCTGAGATCACCTGCTCGATGTGCGCGGGACCGCGGGTCTGCACCACCATTTCGATGTCGACGTTTTGCACCGACTGCATTGAAAACGCGCGTTGGTGGTGCACCTCATCGACGTTGGCTCCGGCCTGCGCCACCGTGTGAGTGATCTGGGCCAGTGATCCGGGCACATCGCGCGCGCTGACCTTGAGCCGGGCCAGCCGTCCCGCGCGCACCATGCCGCGCTCGATGATGGAGGCCAGCACCAGCGGGTCGATGTTGCCACCGCAGAGCACCAGTCCGACCTTGCGACCCGCAAAATCTTCCCTGTTCCTGAGCACCGCGGCCAGGCCGGCCGCGCCGGCGCCTTCGACCAGGGTTTTTTCAATTTCCAGCAGCATGACGATGGCCTGCTCAATATCGCCTTCGTCCACCAGCAGCCACTGGTCAACGGTGCGCGCCAGGATCGCCTGCGTGATCCGGCCCGGCGCCCCCACGGCGATGCCCTCGGCCAGCGTGCTCTTGCCTTGTGGGTGCTGACTGCCGGTCAGGGCATTGACCATGGCGGGAAACTGCCGCACTTGCACGCCCACCACCTTGAGGCCAGGCCGCAGCGCCTTGGCCGCAGTGGCCATGCCGGCAAGCAGCCCTCCGCCGCCGACAGCCACCACCAGCGTATCGAGGTCGGGCTGGGCCTGCAGCATCTCCAGCGCAACCGTGCCCTGGCCGCAGATGACGGCCTCGTCGTCATAAGGATGGACCAGCACCAAGCCCTGCTCGTGTGCCAAGGCCAGCGCGTGTGACCGCGCCTCCTCCAGAGTCTCGCCGTGCACGATGACCTCGGCCCCAAAGCCCTGGGTGCGCTCAATCTTCACTGCGGGCGTAAAGCGCGGCATCACAATTACCGCGCGCAGACCCAGGCGTTGCGCATGGTAGGCCACTCCCTGCGCATGATTGCCAGCGCTCATCGCCACCACCCCGCGCCGGCGTTCTTCGGCGCTCAGCGAGCTGAGCTTGTTGTTGGCGCCGCGTTCCTTGAAGGATGCGGTGTATTGCAAATTTTCAAATTTCAGGAACACCTCACAGCCAGTGATCTGCGAGAGCGTGCGCGAGGCCAGGCAAGGTGTAGACAGAATCTGGCCCTCGATGCGTCGGGCCGCGGTTTCAATATCAGCAAGACAAATCATGGGAGCCGATTGTGCAGCTTGCAGGAGCCCTGCGGTGTCGCGGCCGGGCTTTCGCGGCGATCGGCCGGGCTCGCCTAGCGGTTGCTGCGCTCCTGCAGCATGTGTTCGCGCAGCAGCGCTTGCAGCTGCCGGACTCGGGCATCAACGATGGAGGCCTCGATATGCCAGTTGGCCGCATCGCTGTCAGTGCGTCCGCTGCGCAGCAGATCTTGCGCGGCCGTGATTCGGTCGACTGCACCCTGGTAGTCCAGTTCGGCCGCCCGCCCTTCAGCTTCAGCCCGCACGGCCGCCAGCGTCCGACCCTGCTGGTGCAGCGCCTGGGCGAGCAGGGCCCAGGCGCTGCCATCGCGTGGATGCGCAATGACCCAACTGCGCAGTCGCTCGCTGACGGCCGCCCCTCGTCCGGCCCGAATCAGCACCCGGCTGTAGGTGATGAGTTCGGCGCGTGAGGGGCTGGGGCTCCAGCTGATCATCGAGGCGGCTCGCTCGGCCTGACCGAGCAGCTCCTCCACCTCGAGCTCCAGCCAGTGCGCAGCGGGCCCAATCTGCCGCTGGCCGGCGCTCAGCTGTTTCACCTGGGCAAGCATTTGTCGCGCCAGTGCGGCTTCGCGCAGCCGCGCCGCCGCCAGTGCGGCCGCGTAGTAGACCGACAGTTTTTGCTCGCGCGAAGTGTCTTCGCTCATTTTGTGGGCCTGCTGTAGCCGCGCTTGCAGCGCATCGGGCGTGCTGTCGCCCAGCACCCGCGCGCGCCCTCCCATCATCGCGTGCCAGGCCAGGCTGGGCAGGGTCGTTTGTCTGGCCGCCTGCACGGTTGCGCCGCCGCTTCCTTGTTGCCGGGCGCGTGCTTCGGCGATACGCTCGGTGGTCAAGGGGTGCGAACGCAGATAAGGGAAGGCGCCGGTGTCGTTGAAGCGGTTGGTCTGCTGCAGTTTCTCGAACATTTCGCTCGAGCCCTCGGGGTTGAAGCCGGCATCGAGCAAAATGCCAAAGCCGATGCGATCAGCCTCGCGCTCCATATCCCGCGAAAAATTGAGCTGCCCCTGCATGGCCGCAGCCTGGCTGCCCACGATGGCGGCATTGGCCGCATCGGTGGTGCGCCCGGCGGCCATCACGCCCAGCACCATGGCCGCGACCAACCAGGGCATCTGAGCCTGCTGCTGACCGATCATGCGCGCAATGTGGCGCTGGGTGACATGGCTGAGCTCGTGGCTGAGGACCGAAGCCAGCGCATCGGGCGAGGTGACCGCCGCAATCAAGCCGGTATGCACGCCCAGATAACCGCCGGGCAAGGCGAAGGCGTTGACCGACCGATCCCGCACCAAAAAAAGCTTCCAGGCAAAGCGCTCCTGAAGCTCGGGGCTTAGCTCACCCCGCGATACCGCAGCGTCCACCAGCGGCTGCCAGATCGCCAGCAGGTAGTCGTTGAGGATCGCATCGTCCAGCAGGGCCGGATCGCGGTAGATGCTTGCGGCGATGCGATCGCCCAGACGCCGCTCGCTGCTGACCGTCATGTTCAGACCATCACCCAGGCTGGGCAAATTGGCCGGTTGCGCCCAGGCCGGCGGCAGGCAGGCGCCCAGGGCCATCAGCCCGGCCACGAGTCGGACGCGCCAACGCACGCCTCGGTATGGCTGCGTCGCCTGCTGGTCTCTCAAGGGTGCCCGCATGCTCTTATGATCGCCGATATCGATGAAGATGGGGCGGTTTAGCCCGGTTTAAAGCGCAAGGAAACCCATGGCCACCGACCACACTCTCACCCATTTTGACGCCCAAGGCCAGGCCCACATGGTCGATGTGGCGGCCAAACCAGCCAGCCACCGGGTGGCCGTGGCTCGCGGTTGTATCCGAATGCAAGCGTCCACGCTGGAGGTGATTGCCCAGGGCCAGGCTCGCAAGGGCGATGTGATAGCAGTGGCCCGCCTGGCCGGCATCATGGCCGCCAAAAAGACCAGTGAGCTCATTCCTTTGTGCCACCCGCTGGCCCTGACCCGAGTGGCGCTCGACTTTTCCCAGCAACCCGAGCTGCCCGGCCTGGCCTGCAGCGCCACGGTGGAGACCGTGGGTCCCACCGGCGTTGAAATGGAAGCCCTCACCGCTGTGCAAGTGGCCCTGCTCACCATCTACGACATGTGCAAGGCCATCGATCGCGGCATGACGATCACCGACGTGAAGCTGCTGGAAAAGCACGGCGGAAAGAGCGGGAGTTGGGTGGCGGGGGAGTAGCCGCCTGCAGATCAGTGGCGGGACCGACCTACCCGTTTTCGACGCTCGATAACACCCCCGGGCCGTGGGGAATCGGCCCACCAGACCCAGGCAGGTAAA
>CAZCSD010000106.1:0-5059 GCA_964501235.1 uncultured Polaromonas sp.
GGTGACGCGCCAGCCGGTTGTCGTACCAGCTGCTGCTGTTGTCGGAGGTGCCGTAAATGATGCTGTGCCCGACGACCGGGGCGCTCAGTGCCGCCATCACCAGGCGTTCGAGGTCGTCATAGCTCAGCCAGATCGAGAGCATGCGGCGGTCTTTGGGTTGCGCAAAGCACGAGCCGATACGCACGCTCACCGTTTCGATCCCCCAGCGGTCCCAGTACATTTGCGCCACATCCTCTCCGAAAGCCTTGGACAGACCATAAAAGCCGTCGGGCCGTGGGGGCGAGAGTGCATCGACCACTTGGTCCTGCCGGTAAAAGCCCATGACATGGTTCGAGCTGGCAAAGACAATACGTTTGACCTTGTGCACACGGGCCGCCTCGTACAGATTCACCACGCCGGCGATGTTGGCTGCCAGAATCGGGGCCCACGGCTGTTCAGTGGAGACCCCGCCCATGTGTACCACTGCCTCTACGCCTTCGAGGAGTTCGAGCACAGCGCGTGCATCTTCGAGCGCACAGGGCCTGATTTCTTCGCCGCTGGCCGCCTGCGAAAGCGGCGCGATGTCGCTCAGTCGCAGCGTGTCGCAGTAGCGCTTCAGACGCGGCCGCAATTGCTGGCCCAGGCCGCCGGCCGCCCCGGTGAGCAGCAGGCGTGAAAAACGCAGTGGCGTGACGGGATTTTCTAGCATGGCCGGGCTCCAGATTTAGCGAGTCTTAAATCGCGTGGCCAAGGCGCTGGCACTGTCGCGCAGAAGATTCTGATCGGCACCTACGGCGACAAAGAGACCGCCGACGTCGAGGAAGTGCCTCGCCAGAGTCTCGTCTCCGATCAGGACGCCGGGGGCCTTGCCGCAGGCACGTATGCGCTTGAAGGCTGCTTCTACGGCCTCCACGACCTCGGGATGCTTGGGGTTGCCCAGGTGGCCCATATCGGCTGACAAATCGCCGGGTCCGATGAACACACCGTCCACCCCCTCGATCTGGGTAATCGCTTCGAGATGTTTGAGGCCCTCGAGGGTTTCGATCTGCAGCAGCAAGCAGATTTCCTCGGCGCAGTGCTTGGCATAGTCCTTAATGCGGCCGTACCCGCTGGCCCGTGGAGCCCCGGCATAGCCGCGCACCCCGTGCGGGGGATAGCGCGTGTAGGCCACCGCTTGTTGCGCCTCATCGGCATTCTGGATGTAAGGGACGATGAGAGTTTGCGCTCCGATGTCCAGCAGGCGCTTGAAGGTCACCATGTCGTTCCAGGGCGGGCGCACCACGGGCATCGTGGGGCTGCCTTTGAGGGCTTGCAATTGCCCGAGCACCTGGGGCAATTCGTTGGGCGAATGCTCCATGTCCAGCACCATCCAGTCGAAGCCGCAGTGGCCCAGAATTTCGGCGCTGATCGGGCTGCACAGGTGCGACCACAGGCCGATTTGTGGCCGACCTTCGCGCAGGGCGCGCTTGAAATGATTGACGGGCAGGTCCATGGTTTCCTCTCTGTTGTCAGGGCCGCTCGATCAGAATCGCGCGGAAATCGTTGATGTTGGTCAGGGTGGGTCCGGTGATGACGGAGTCGCCCAGGGCGCAGAAAAAACCGTGGCCGTCGTTGTCATCGAGTCGGGCTGCTGCGCGTATTCCGATGGCTCGTGCGCGTTCAAGCGTGTCGGGCGCGATCAGTGCGCCGGCGATCTCTTCAGCGCCATCCACGCCATCGGTATCCCCGGCCAGGGCCCAGACTCCGGCCTGCCCCTTGAGGGACAACGCCAGGGCCAGCAGGCACTCCACGTTGCGGCCGCCGCGGCCTCGGCCGCGCACGGTCACCGTGGTCTCCCCGCCCGAAAGGAGGATGCACGGCGGTGCCAGAGGCTGTCCCCTCCGGACTGTCTGCAGCGCAATACCGGCCAGAACCCGGCCTACCTCGCGTGCCTCGCCTTCCAGGCTGTCGCCCAGAATGCTCACCGCATAGCCCGCTTGGCGTGCCAGTTGTGCCGCTGCCTCCAGGCCGATCTGTGGCGAGCTGATCAGGCGTGTGTGGCAGCGTGCCAGCCGCGGGTCCCCCGGCTTGAGAGTTTCGCCCCGCCCGCTCTCGAGCAGGGTACGGGCGGCCGCGGGCACTTCGATACGGTAGCGCCCGAGGATGGTCAACGCATCGGCGCAGGTGCTGGGGTCGGCGACGGTGGGGCCCGACGCAATATCCGTGAGCTCGTCGCCGGGCACATCGGAAATGAGCAGGGTCAGCACCTGGGCCGGCTGGCACAGGGCCGCCAGCCGGCCCCCCTTGAGTGAGGACAGGTGGCGTCGAACGCAGTTCATCTCTCCGATCGAGGCGCCACTCTTGAGCAGCTGGTTGTTGATCGACTGCTTGTCGGTCAGGCTCAGGCCTTCGGCCGGAGCGGGCAGAAGCGCAGAGCCGCCACCTGAGATCAGGCACAACACCAGATCGTCTGCGCTGAGGCCTTGCACCAAGTCAGCCATGCGTGAGGCCGCCCGCAAACCGGCCTCGTCTGGCACCGGATGTGAGGCCTCAACGATCTCGATGCGTTCGCAGGGCACACCGTAGCCGTAGCGTGTGACCACCAGGCCGCTGATCCGGCTCGCCTCTGCGCGCCAATGCGCTTCAACGGCCCGCGCCATCGCGGCGGAGGCCTTGCCGGCACCGATGACGATGAGCCGGCCTTTGATGGATGCCGGCTCTGGCAAATGCGGTGGCACAGCCACTGCCGGCTGGGCCGAGGCGATGGCCGCCTCGAACATGGCGCGCAAGAGCTGACGGGGTGTCATCTGGCGATCACTCTTTCATCTGGCCTTGCTTCGCTCCAGTGAGGCCGCAGGGCTCTCCCATCAAGCCTGCGCAAGCTGAAAGTTTCCCGCGATCTCCAGCGCCCGTACCAGACTCGAATGATCGAGTTGGGCCCCGCCGTGGGCGGCGCAGCTGTTCATCAACTGCAAGGCGCTGGCGGTATGGGGCAGGGACAGCCCCAAAGCATGAGCGCCCTCCAGAGCGAGCTTGAGGTCTTTTTGGTGCAGTTCGATGCGAAAGCCCGGATTGAAAGTGCGCTTGATCATGCGCTCTCCGTGCACTTCCAGAATGCGGCTGGCAGCAAAGCCGCCCATCAGGGCCTGCCTGACCTTGGCCGGATCAGCCCCTGCCTTGGCGGCAAACAAGAGCGCTTCCCCTACGGCTTCGATATTGAGGGCCACGATGATTTGGTTGGCCACTTTGCAGGTCTGACCGTCACCGATGCCGCCGACGTGGGTGATGTTCTTGCCCATCAGCTCGAAGAGTGGCCTGACTCTATCGAAGGAGTTATCGCTGGCCCCCACCATGATGGTCAGGCTCGCCGCCTTGGCCCCCACCTCGCCGCCGGAGACCGGCGCGTCGAGGTAGTCACAGCCCAGAGCCTGGATGCGCTGAGCAAAGGTCTTGGTGGCGATTGGCGAGATCGAGCTCATGTCGACCACGGTCTTGCCGGTACTCAGGCCGTGAGCGAGTCCTTGCGAGCCGAACAACACCTCCTCAACATGTGGCGTGTCGGGAACCATGGTGAAGATGATGTCGGCCTGCTTGCCCACTTCGGTGGCGCTGGCGCAGGGGCGCGCACCAGCGTCTTTGAGGGCCTGCGGCACGCCGCTGCGCGACTGCGCGTAGACCTCGTGTCCAGCGGCCAGCAAATGACCGGCCATGGGCGATCCCATAATGCCCAGTCCGATGAATCCGAGTTTCATGACAGCTCCGTTGATGTGATGGGTGAGAGTTCAGGGCCTGACCATGCAGGGCCGTTTGGGGTTGAAGGTCCAGCCTGCAATGAGATACTGCATGGCCAGGGCGTCATCGCGCGCGCCCAGACCGTGCTGCTGGTAGAGCTCATGTGCTCGCATCACGGCGTTCATATCGAGCTCGATACCCAGTCCGCCGCGCTGGGGCACTTCGACCAGCCCCCCGCGAATTTGCAGGGGATTGCGCGTCAGGAACTGGCCGTCCTGCCAGATCCAGTGGGTGTCGATGGCCGTGACCTGACCGGGTGCCGCTGCGGCGCAGTGGGTGAACATGGCCAGTGAAACGTCGAAGTGGTTGTTGGAATGCGAGCCCCAGGTCAGGCCGTGCATCTGACACAACTGCGCCACCCGGACCGAGCCTTGCAGGGTCCAAAAATGCGGATCAGCCAGAGGGATGTCCACCGATTGCAGCGCAATGCTATGCGCCATTTCACGCCAGTCAGTGGCCACCATGTTGGTCGCTGTTGGCAAGCCGGTGGCCCGGCGAAACTCAGCCATCACCTCGCGGCCTGAAAACACGCCTTCGGCGCCGCAAGGGTCTTCGGCATAGGCCAGCACGCCGTGCAGATCGCGCAGCAGGCCAACCGCCTCCTTCAGCAGCCAGCCCCCGTTGGGGTCGAGGGTGATGCGCGCTTTGGGAAAGCGTTCGTGCAGGGCCACGATGGCCTCGACCTCGGCCTGGCCGCGCAGCACTCCGCCTTTGAGCTTGAAGTCCTCAAATCCGTACCGCTCCTGCGCCGCCTCGGCCAAGCGCACTATCGCCTCCGGCGTGAGGGCTTCTTCATCGCGAAGCTCAAACCAGGAGCTATCAGCTCGCTCGGAGCTGCGATAGGGCAGGTCAGTCTTTCGCCGGTCGGCGACATAAAAGAGATAGCCCAGCATGCGCACCTGATCGCGTTGTTGACCTTCGCCCAGCAACGCGCACACCGGTACGTCCAGATGCTGGCCCAGGAGGTCGAGCAGGGCGCTCTCGACCGCGGTGACCGCGTGGATGGCCACGCGCAGGTCGAAGGTCTGTTGTCCACGCCCGCCGGTATCGCGGTCGGCAAAGCGCGCGCGCATGGCATTGAGCAGGCGCTGGTAGTGGCCGACCGGTTGGCCTTCAATCAGGTCGGCGGCATCGGCCAGGGTCTGTCGGATCTTCTCACCACCGGGCACTTCGCCTACCCCGGTGCGACCGGCCGAGTCGGTCAGGATGAGCAGGTTACGGGTGAAGAAGGGTCCATGGGCGCCGCTCAGATTGAGCAGCATGCTGTCATGGCCGGCCACCGGGATGACCTGTAGGCGCTGGATGAGGG
>CAZCSD010000107.1:0-5017 GCA_964501235.1 uncultured Polaromonas sp.
GCGCTACGACGAGAGCCTGGAGCGCTATCGCAAGGCGGCCATCAAGAGCCAGGCCACGCTGAGCCTGCTCAACACCGGCCAGCAACTGATCATCGCGGTGGCTTTGGTGGTCATGCTCTGGCGCGCCACCGAAGGCGTGGTTGAAGGGCGCATGACCTTGGGCGACCTGGTGATGGTCAATGCCTTCATGATCCAGCTGTACATCCCCTTGGGGTTTTTGGGTGTGATCTATCGCGAGATCAAGCAAAGCCTGACCGATCTGGACAAAATGTTTCGGCTGCTCCAAAAGGAGCGAGAGGTGGCCGATCGGCCAGGCGCCCGCCCTTTGACCTTGCCCCTCGGTCAGGTCGATGTGCGTTTTGAAAATGTCGACTTCGCCTATGACCCGGACAGGCCCATCCTGCACAGCCTGAGTTTTTACATCCCCGCGGGCAAGACGGTGGCCGTTGTGGGCGCGTCCGGGGCCGGCAAGTCCACGCTGGCGCGGCTGCTGTTTCGCTTCTATGACGTCAGCAACGCGGGTGGGCGTATTTTGGTTGCGGGTCAGGACATTCGTGAAGTCACGCAGTCCAGCGTGCGGCAGGCCATCGGTATCGTGCCGCAGGATACGGTGCTGTTCAACGACACGGTGTACTACAACATCGCCTATGGGCGGCCCGGGGCCACACCCGAGCAGGTGCACCAGGCGGCGCGCGCCGCGCGCATTCATGATTTCATCACCGCCACGCCCAAGGGCTACGAGACCCTGGTCGGTGAGCGCGGCCTCAAGCTCTCCGGCGGCGAGAAGCAGCGGGTGGCCATCGCACGGACCCTGCTGAAGGATCCGCCGATTCTTATTTTTGACGAAGCCACTTCGGCCCTCGACTCCAACAACGAGCGAGCGATACAGGCTCAGCTGCGCAGCGCCGCACAGAACAAGACCACGCTGGTGATCGCGCACCGGCTCTCCACCGTGGTTGACGCCCATGAAATCCTGGTCATGGACGGCGGGCGCATCGTGGAGCGTGGCACCCATGCCCAGTTGCTTGAACGTGGAGGACGCTACGCGCAGATGTGGGCTCTGCAGGGGCGCGAGGCCGATGAGTCCAGCGGCCCTGGTGATAATTCAGGCTATGGAAACCAAATGGCTTGAAGACTTTGTCAGCTTGGCCGAAACCCGCAGCTTCAGCCGCTCGGCCCAGCTGCGCCATGTCACCCAGCCGGCTTTTTCGCGCCGTATTCAGGCTCTCGAGGCCTGGGCCGGCACCGATCTGGTGGACCGCAGCTCCTACCCCACGCGCCTGACGCCGGCCGGTCAGACCCTCTATGCCCAGGCCCTGGAGATGCTGCAGGGCTTGCAGGCCACACGGGCCATGTTGCGGGGCCAGGTCGGCGGTGTCCCGGGCATGGTCGAGTTTGCCGTCCCCCACACTCTGGCTTTTACTTTTTTCCCCGCCTGGTTGAGCGGACTGCGCGAGAGCTTCGGACCGGTGCGCAGCCGCCTGATTGCGCTCAATGTGCACGATGCGGTGCTGCGTCTGATGGAAGGCAGCTGCGACCTTTTGCTGGCTTATCACCACGATGCACACCCGATACAGCTTGATGCCGAGCGCTACGAGATGGTGGTGCTCGGTCATGAAACCCTGGCTCCTTTTGTGGCGCCGGCCGCTGACGGCAGTCCACGCTGGAGCTTGCCCGGCCAGGCTGCTGCGCCGGTACCCTATCTGGGCTATGCCAGTGGGGCCTACCTGGGACGCATGGTCGAGCATCTGCTGCGGCAGGCCGCCCGGCCGGTGCACCTGGACCGGGTCTATGAAACCGATATGTCCGAGGGCCTGAAAGCCATGGCCATCGAGGGCCATGGTCTGGCCTTTCTGCCGCGCAGCGCGGTGATTCAGGAGCTCGCCGGGCGCGAGCTGGTCAGCGCGGGCGCCGATCTGTCGGTCGACTTGCAGGTGCGGCTCTACCGCGCGCGCTCGGCAGCCAAGGCAAGCGAAGCCAGCGCCGCGCAAGCCCTGTGGCAGTTTCTCAAAAGTCGCCACAGCAATGCCGAGCTCACGACAGGAACCCACGGACCATGAACACCCTGACCCTCACCCGTCCCGATGACTGGCATCTGCATGTGCGCGACGGCGCCGTGCTCTCTGCTGTCGTGCCTCACACGGCCCGCCAGTTTGGACGGGCCATCATCATGCCCAATCTCAAGCCGCCGGTTACCACGGCTGCGCAGGCCCTGGCCTACCGCGACCGCATCCGCGCCGCCGTGCCGCAGGGCGTGTCCTTTGAGCCGCTGATGACGCTCTACCTCACCGACAACCTGCCGCCGGCAGAGATTGCGCGCGCCAAAGCCGCAGGCGTGGTGGCGGCCAAGCTCTACCCAGCCGGGGCTACCACCAACAGCGATGCCGGTGTGACCGATCTGCGCAAGATCTATCCGGTGCTCGAGGCGATGCAAAAAGAGGGTCTGCTGTTGCTGGTCCATGGCGAGGTCACCAACGCCGAGATCGATTTGTTTGACCGCGAGGCGGTGTTTATTGACCGCCACTTGATCCCCCTGCGCCGGGACTTTCCGGGCCTGAAGATTGTGTTTGAGCACATCACCACGCAGGAGGCGGCCCAGTATGTGAGCGAAGGCGGTGACCGGCTGGCAGCCACCATCACCGCGCACCACCTGCTCTACAACCGCAATGCCATTTTCACCGGCGGCATCCGACCGCATTACTACTGTCTGCCGGTGCTCAAGCGGGAGACCCACCGGCTGGCTCTGGTGCGGGCGGCCACCGGCGGCCACCGCCGCTTTTTTTTGGGCACAGACAGCGCGCCGCATCCGGCTCACCTGAAGGAGCATGCCAGCGGCTGCGCCGGGTGCTACACCGCGCACGCCGCCCTGGAGATGTATGCCGAGGTCTTTGACCGTGCCGGCGCGCTGGGCCGGCTCGAGGCCTTCGCCAGCTTTAACGGTCCCGACTTTTACGGCCTGCCGCGCAACAGCGACACCGTCACTCTGGAGCGGCAGGAGTGGATCTCGCCGGAGAGCTTTGCCTTTGGGGATGCCCTGCTCAAGCCGCTGCGTGCGGGAGAGGCCTTGAGCTGGCGACAGGTCTGAGGCCCGGCCCTTTGGCGCACGCCCGGCTTCAGCCGCTGCCGCCCTGGGCCCAGTCCTTGCGATGGGACTGGCCCTGGCAGGCGCACCTGCAACCGTTCGCTCAGGCGGTCACGGCCGGCCTGGCCTGCGGTGCCAGCGTGGCCGAAGTGGCCAATCAGGCGGCCCAGCTATTGCCCCCATCCCGACGGCCGACGATGGAGTTTGTCCCGCAGGCCTGCCTGACCGAGGGTCAGGCGTATGAGGCCTTCATCTTTGAGCGAAGGCAGTGTCCGACCCGGGACAACTTGCACGACCTCTTCAATGCGCTGACCTGGCTGGCCCTGCCGCAGACCAAGGCACGGCTTAACGCGCTGCAGGCCGCGCAGATCAACCGCCATGGAGTGGGCGCACACCGTGGACCTTTGCGCGATGCCCTGACCCTGTTTGACGAAAACGGCGCGGTTCTGTGGGCGCCGGCGCCCTTGAAAAGCGCCTTGCAGGCCCGCCACTGGCAGCGCTTGTTCATTGACTTGCGCCCCCTGTGGTCACAGGCTCATCTTCTGGTGTTCGGCCACGCCTTGCAGGAAAAGCTCCAGCAGCCGCGCAAAGCCATCACCGCCCATGTGTATCTTCCCCGAGGTGAGGGGTCAGCGGCCCAGTTCGATGCCCTCCTGGCCGCCGAGATCGAAGAGCACATATGGGCGGAAAAACCCTACTGCCCTCTACCCATTTTGGGTGTTCCGGGCTGGTATTTACCCAACGAGAATATTTCTTTCTATGATGATGCCCGCGTGTTCAGGCCACAGGGTCCTTCGTTCCCCGACAGGGCGCCTTGAAAAAGCATCTTCGGAGCCCATGTGAATTCGTGGGTAGCCGAGTCGGGAAGCCCGTGAGGCCGCGCAGTTAACTTTTTTACCTCCGGGGCGGGGGTGGGAGCAAACAGTCGTATGAAGAGAATTTTGTTGTTCGTGATGACCAATCTGGCGGTCGTGCTGGTGCTGGGCATCGTCGCCAGTGTGCTCGGCGTCAACCGCTTTCTGACGGCCAACGGCCTTGATTTGGGCGCCTTGCTTGGCTTTGCCCTCATCATGGGCTTTGGCGGCGCCTTCATCTCTTTGCTGATCAGCAAGCCGGTGGCCAAGTGGAGCTCGGGCGTGCGGGTGATCGAGCAGCCTGGCAATGCCGATGAGGCCTGGATCGTTGACACCGTGCGCCGCCTGTCTGAGAAGGCCGGCATCGGCATGCCCGAAGTCGGCATCTTTGAGGGCGAGCCCAACGCCTTTGCCACCGGCGCCTTTAAGAACAACGCGCTGGTAGCCGTCTCCACGGGTTTGCTGCAGGGCATGACCCGTGAAGAGGTGGAGGCAGTGCTCGGCCATGAAGTGGCGCACATTGCCAACGGCGACATGGTCACCATGACGCTGATCCAGGGCGTGATGAACACCTTCGTGGTCTTCCTCAGCCGCATCGTCGGTTATGCGGTCGATAGCTTCCTGCGCAAGGGCGATCAAGAGAGCTCGGGCCCCGGCATCGGCTACTACGTCACCACCATCGTGCTGGACATCGTCCTGGGCTTTCTGGCGGCCATCATCGTGGCCTGGTTCTCGCGGCAGCGCGAGTTCCGTGCCGACTCCGGTGCGGCCCAGTTGCTCGGCCGCAAGCAACCCATGATCAATGCCCTGGCCCGTCTGGGCGGCATGGTCCCCGGTGAACTGCCCAAGTCGGTGGCCGCCATGGGCATTGCCGGCGGCATCGGCCAGCTGTTCAGCACCCACCCGCCGATTGAAGAGCGCATCGCCGCGCTGCAGAACAGCCAGAGCTAAAGCCCCCGCAGGGCCGGCGCCTGGGCGCGGCCCTCTGCATACGCCCCCAAGCCTTGGACCTCCGTCCGGAGCTTGGGGGTTTTTTCATGGCTGAACGAAAAGACGCTTTGCCGTGCTCATCGCTCACCAG
>CAZCSD010000108.1:0-4821 GCA_964501235.1 uncultured Polaromonas sp.
GGTGCGGGCCATGAGCTCGGCATAGATGGTCTCGGGGTTGTCATGACGCACGGGCTGCGCGGTTTGACGGTCAAAGAGCTGCGTCAGGCGTGCAAAGAGCAGCTTGAGGTGGTCGTTGAGCTCGGTCATCGTGCCCACCGTCGAGCGCGAAGAGCGCACCGGGTTGATCTGGTCGATGGCAATGGCTGGCGGCACGCCTTCGACCTTGTCGACAGCCGGCTTGTCCATGCGGTCCAGGAACTGCCGCGCATAGGCCGAGAAGGTCTCGACATAACGCCGCTGACCCTCGGCAAAGAGCGTGTCAAACACCAGCGAAGACTTGCCCGAGCCGCTGGGCCCGGTGACCACGGTGAGCTCACCAGTGCGCAGATCGAGGTCGATGTTTTTGAGGTTGTGCTGCCGGGCGCCGCGGATGCGGATCAATCCTTGCGACATATAGGGGCCTTAAAAAAGGGACCCAACATTCTAGGGACCGTCCCTTGGCCGAGCGGGGCAGAAGGGCATGGAGATGAAAGCGCCGCGCCCTTGCCGCAACCGGGCTCAGTGGGTGGACTGACTGACCCTGAGCCAGCGCTGCTCTTTGGCCTTGCGCTCCAGGTCATCCCAGGACCGGATCTGCTGCGCCTGCCACAGGGGCCAGGCCTTGAGAAAGAGCTGGGCAGTGGCCCAGACATCGGCGATGGCCTGGTGGCGGCGCACGCACTGCACATCGAGGTGCTGCATCCACCGATCCAGGCTGCGGGCTTGGACCGCCGGGAAGGCGGCGGGCAGCAGGTCAGCCATGTCCAGCCACTGCCAGATGGGCTGCTCGAGTCGGGAGCGCCTGTAGGCCTGGCGCAGCACTTCCTGATCGAAGGCCGCGTGATAGGCCAGCAGCGGTGCATCAGCCACCCAGGCGGCCAAGGCCTCAAGAGCCTGGGCCAGGGGCTGGCCTTGGCGCTGCTGGCCCCAGCCGATGCCGTGCAGCAGGATGTTGTCGTGCGTGGACTTGAGAACCTCCTGCTGGATCACGACCTCAAAGCTGTCGCTGGCTGCCAGCTGGGGCGCGGGGCCACGCAGATCGATGGCCAGAGCGGCCACGCAAAGCAGGGCATCGCTTTGCGGGTCCAGGCCGGTGGTTTCGACATCGATCATCACCCAGCGCTGCGCGCTCGGGGTCGGCTGGGGCCGAAAAGGGCGCCACCACTTGCTCAGCATGAGGCCCCGTCCAAAGAGCCCACCGATCGCAGCACGGGCCCTGACAACCGCACGGACCACCGCAATTGCAACGACCGATCAGCGCGCATAGTCCAGGCCCAGCCTTTGCTGCAGGGTTCGCACCGCCGCCAGAGAGGCCTTGAGGACGCGCCTGTCGACCTGGTCGAGCGTATCGACCGGCACCAGATTGGGGGGCTGCGCCGGATCGGTCAGAGCCATCTGATGCCGCAGCCGCAGGGACTGCAGGTAGTCAAAAGCGGTAATCCAGCCGCGGTATTCATCGGCGGGAATGCCCAACTTTGCGCCCGCCTGCTCCAGCCTGTCGGAGGTCGATACGGCATTGAGGCCTTGCGAGAAGGCCAGGATGCGCGCCGCCTCGACCACCAGCGCAGTGCCGCCGAGCTTGATGTCGATGACCTCATGCCCGCCTTCGCGCCGCGTCTCCAGGCCCCCGTGCCAGTTGAGCGGCACGGCCATGTGCAGATGGTTCTGCACCCACTGGTGAATGAAGCGCGGCGTGTTCATCGCCTGCTGGCGCACGGCCGCCGCCAGATCGGCCAGCCAGTCCGCACGTCCGGCCAGCGCTCTGAAGTCAAAGAAGACGCTGGCCTTGAGCAGGTCTTGAGGACTGCCCTTGTCGATCCACAGATCAAATTGTTGACGCCACTGCGCGCGGGTCAGGCAGCACGGCGGGTTGGAGGCCATCACCCCGCCGGTGCACAGCGGATAGCCGCAGGCGTCAAGCGCAAGGTTGACATCCTTGGCAAAGGCCAGCCAGCGTGGCCGGTCGCGATCGGGGTCGTCGGACTCATAGATCAGGGCGTTGTCCTGGTCGGTGGCGATCGTCTGCTCGCCACGGCCCTCCGATCCCAGCGCCACCCAGCACATCTGACGGCTGCTCAGGCCATGCTTTGTCAGCTCGAGCTCGATCAGCCGCTCGGTCAGGCTGTCATTGAGCTGGCTGATCAGTCGGGTCAGCGGCCGCGACTGCATGCCCTGGGCCATGAGGTGCGCGGTAAATTGCCGGATCCGCCGGGCCGCCTGCTGCAGCTGCTCGAGCGTCTGGGCCTGGGCAATGGCACCGCTGACATGCCTGATCGACAGATTCTGCAGGGCAAACAGATCGCGCTCGGAAACCACGCTGAGCAGGCGCCCATCGGCCAACACCGGCAGATGGCGTATCTGGTGGCGCGACATCATGAGCGCGGCCTCAAACACCGTGCTGCCTGCATCAAGGGTCAGCACCGGCCGGCTCATCACCTGCGAGACGGGCCGGTCCAGCGACAGGCCGGCCAAGGCCACCCTGTCGAGAACATCGTTACGGGTCAGAATACCGCTGAGTCGGCCCGCCTCATCCGTCAGCAGGACCGATCCGATCTTGCGCGTGTGCATCAGGCTCAGAACCTCGCGCACGCTGGTACTGGCTGGCCGCGCCAGGGGCGTACGCACCGGCAGATCAAGCAGTCTGGCCTCCAGGTTTTGTTGCTGCTGGGCCTGGGCTTGCAATTGCTGCTGCCAACGCTGACGCGAAGCCTCGACGAAAGCCAGCATGCGCTGGTTGAGAAAGTCAGCCCAGATAGCGCTGCGCGCCATCAGGTCGCGCGCCACCGGCCAGGGGATGAAGAGGCAGAAACAGTCTTCCAGCGCGGTGTAGGTACTGCTCACCGGCCGCTGGGCCATGAGTGCGGCTACGGGCAACAGGCTGCCGGTTTCCACCTCGAAGCCCGGATCCGATTCGGCGCCGGAGACACGCCGCCCCACGGCACGACCTTGGCGCAGAAAAATCAGCGTATCGGGAACGCCGGCCTCAGGCTTGAGCAGCACGGCCTCAGGCGCAAAGTAACGCTCGCAAGCGGCGCGAGCCAGCTGCTCCACATGCGCAAGCTCCATGCGTGCAAACGGCAGGTGGACCGCCAGGCTGCGCACCCAGAGGTCGATCAATTGGGCCGAGGGTTGCGCTGGCATGGGTCAACCATACCAAAGGCCAAAGGGTCCGACAGGTTTCGGGGCTACGTCCAGCTTTTTAGACGATGCCGCCACACAAGCAGGCTAGACATATTCGGGTTTGCCCTTAGGAAACGATCCTAGGACGGTCGAGAAGGGCCTGGAGTAAGCTCACAGTCAGCCCAGAAACCATGATGGGGGCTGTAATAAAAAGACGCTCGCAACCTGGGGCAGGTCTCAGACGTCCGCATGCTTCAACTTCTGAACATCCTTCAACTGCTGCTCTACATCGGCCTGCTGGCTCTGGCCGGGCAGGGTCTGCTTTTCCTGTTGGCGGGCCAGAAGCGCGACAGCAATCTGTTTTACCAGTTGTTTCAGGTGCTCAACCGGCCCTGGCTCGGCATCGCTCGCCTGGTCTCGCCATCGCGCGTCGATCCGCGGCACCACGGCTGGGTGGCGTTCTTCGTCACCTCGGTGCTGTACATCGCCGTGACGCTGGCCAAAATTGAGCATTGCGTCAGCGTGGGCATGGAAAGTTGCCGATGAGCCCGACCTGGACCCTGCTTTGGTATCGGCTGTTGGCCCTCTGCCAGCTCACCCTGGGCCGGCAAGAGGCGGCGCTGATCTGCTTTGACCGCATGCTTCAGGTCGATGCCGAGAACCTATACGCGCTCTCGAGTCGGGCCCATCTTAAAGCGCAACTCGAAGACCACAAGGGCGCTATAGAAGACTACGCCCGACTGACGGCCCTGCCGCAGGCCAGAGCGGCTGATTTCTTCAACCAAGGCTTCCTGCAAGAGGCCGACCATCAAATCGAGGCGGCCGAGGCGAGCTTTCGCCGGGCCATCTCGCTCAACGAACAACTCGATCGGGCCTGGTTCGGCCTGGGTCTGGTGCTGATCCGCCAAGCCCGCTGGGACGAGGCCATCACTGCGCTCAAGCGCAACACCCAATTGCAGCCCATGAGTCCGTATGCCTGGTGTGAACTAGCGCGGATTCATGTCAAACGCCAGGAGCCCGAAGAGGCAGCGAAGATCATTCGCCACCTCCGAGGGTTTGAGCCCAAGGTCGCCGCCGAACTGGCACGCGAAACCGGGATCAACGTGAAAGCGAGCCCGGTCTAGTTGCGATCCGGTTGCAAGCTGAAATGAGGGCAGTCATTTCAGTGGATCGCGGGAAGGACGGCCCTTTGGGGTCAGGAACATGAGGAGATTGTTTTCATGCAATTGACTGAATCGCACCGCCATTACTGGCGGAAAAACCTCAATATCACGGCCTGGCTTTTGCTAGCGTGGTTTGTGGCCACGTATGTCGTGAGCTTTTTTGCCCGCGACCTGAACTTCACCTTCTTCGGCTGGCCCTTCAGTTTCTGGATGGCCTCCCAAGGGTCGCTGGTCATCTACGTGGTGATCATCTGGTTTTATGCCCGCTACATGAACCAGCTTGACCAAGAACACGGCGTAGCCGAAGTCGAGGAGGACTGATCATGGCTGGAATGACCCCTGAAACCGGTGGCGGCATGTTCGGCGCCTCGAGCAACGCCGCCTTCAGAAAGCAGCTCAACAAGGTGTACACCTGGTACACCGGCGGCTTTCTGATCTTCATCGTGGTGCTGGCCATCCTCGAACAGATGGGACTGCCGCGTAACTGGATCGGCTTTATCTTCCTGGTGGCCACCGT
>CAZCSD010000109.1:0-4749 GCA_964501235.1 uncultured Polaromonas sp.
ATGGTATCAATAACGGTATCACTTGTCAAATCGGATGAGTGCTCGAACCAAGGATAGCGCTAGCGACTACGCGATAAGCGCCAAACGGTACGCCGAGCAAGTTGTGGCTGGGGTCATCCTGGCTTGCCGCTGGGTGCAACGGGCTTGCCAGCGACAACTGGATGACTTCGCCAACGCCAGACTGCGGTCAAGCGGATGGTGCGGGGGCAAAGTGGCCACGCCCAGTTGCCTGTCGAGGTGGCGTTACCGGTTCTGTCGGATAAAGATTTCTTTGTCGATTTCCTGAAAGATTTGCTGATAGACCTCTGGCCGAGCGGTCATATCGTTCTCTTTGACTTCTTCGGAGGTCGAGCCCAGAAAACCCACTTTTGTGATTCGTTCAGTCTCCTTCAGGACGATTCGAACACTGGTCCTGTTTTGACCCAGTTCCTCCACGCTGGCAGAAAGGGTTCGGGTCTTGGTGCCCGTTCGTTGCTCCGGGGCCAGCAGACCGCCAAAGGGAATGATCGCGCCTAGGATAAAGCCGCCGACAGCCTTGCCAACTTGTTCCTGCTGCGTGTCGCCGGCCATCGTGGGGGGGAGTTCGGCAGTTATCAAACCGGCGTTGGCATCCGAGCGGATATTTTCAAATTTATTGTTTTGAAGAACCGAGATCACCGCTCGCAAAGTGCCGCGTTCGTTGTACTCATAAATTCGGGTTTGGATCGCCTGGATTTCTACCGAAGATTTGGCTTGCGCATGCGACGCTGTCGATGCGACCGAAATCATGGCCGCTACCAAGAGCGCCCTGATGCGATGATTGCTTTTCATGGTTAATCCTCAGAATGAAGACATTCGAGTGGCATACGAGTCGACGACGTCACCCTTGAACTTGATCACCAAGGTCAGAGTTTTTTGAGAGGTCGTGGTGGTTGCGCCGGCACTGGCTGATGAAGATTTCCCTCCGATGCCGATGAAACCCAAGAGGGCACCACCAATTACAGTGCCGCTCTCAGATTTGGCGTCGGTTTGGGTCGTCGTTGAGACCTTGTCGTAAATCCAGGTCTCTTGGTCGGCCGAAGATCCCGTCACCATGTTAGGGGAGCCGAGTTCCTCCAAAACCTTTTCCTTGGTCACGCCAACCTTCACCGACTGTTGTATCTTGCCCAGCGTTAAATTTTGAGCATGCCCCGATCCGGCGAGTACCAGTTGGCTCATGAAAACGGCCACTGCGAGAGATGAAAATTTTCTAAAGTTCATGAATGACTCCATGTCATCGGAAAGTTCGTAGACTCAATTCGCCGAGCAGCATCGCCAGCCGCTGGCAATGCTGCTCAATCTCTCAGGAGCAAAGAAATCGATTAACCTTCAACATAAACTTCCTTGCTTTCGATTGGTACGCCGGAAGGTGCAGGTGGGCGATACCGAATCACTTACTCTGACCCATTATCGGTCGAGTAAACCAGCTTATCTCAGTACCAACAGAGTAAGCTTGCTGTATGCCCGCGCCAGGCTGCAAATTTGGGGAGCTACCGGGCAGGTTGATAACGGGCGCTGCATACTTAAGATTTATGATGGTCGTCCAGAGCCACCGGGCAAGGCCCGGTCCCTGGCTTGCATGAACTCAGATTGGCCAATGACTCCAGCACGGCTTTCATCGCAGGCGTCAGAGATGGATGGGACCGGCCCCCAGGGTGAGCGGAGCTCTTGATGTTGCAGCAAGCCCCTCGTGCCGCGCGTACTCCCCCCCCCGACCCGGTCGTCTGGCATCGTCGGCCGGCCTGGGAGCTACTGCAGTTCCTGTTGCTGACCCTTGCGCTGGCTGCCTGGGCCTATCACGGAGCCTCTGAGATGGGGTACCAGTGGAAGTGGGACCGGGTACCGCGTTATCTGGTGCGGGTAATCGACGGCCAATGGCTGGCAGGCCCTTTGCTCAAGGGGCTGGCCGTTACCCTGGATCTGGCCTGGCAGGCTGCTTGGCTGGCTCTGGCGCTGGGTGCGCTCGCGGCCTGGATGCGGCGCGCCTCATCGCGGGTGGGGCGTGCCCTGGCCTGGAGCTATGTTGAACTGATCCGAAACACCCCCCTGCTGGTGCAAATACTGGTTTGCTATTTCATTCTGGCGCCGACCTTGGGTCTGGGCCGCGAGACCACCGGCGTGGTGTGCCTGGCGCTCTATGAGGGCGCTTTTGCATCAGAGATCATTCGTGGCGCGCTTCAGGCGGTGCCACGGGGACAGCGCGAGGCCGCGCTCAGCCTGGGTATGAGCGATTCTCAGGTGGCCAGAGACATTGTCTGGCCCCAGGCGCTGCCCCTGATGCTGCCCCCCTTGGCTGGGGTGCTGGTCAATCTGGTCAAGCATTCAGCTATCGTCAGCGTGATTGCCATATTTGACCTGACCACCCAGGCCCGCACCATCATTGCCGACACTTTCATGGCTTTCGAGATCTGGCTCACCACCGCGGCTCTTTATCTGTGCATCACCATCACCCTGTCCGTGGTGATCGACGTGATGGAGCGGCGTATCAGGCGCGGCCGAAGGTGATAGAGTCCCTTGTGCAACAAACTTTCCCTAAAACATTTTTCAAAGAGGTGATTGCATGACCTTGCGTCGTTTTATTCTGGCTATGGGCTTGGCCTTCATGGCCAGTCTGACTGCCCTGACTTCGGCACACGCCCAGCAGGAAAACCTGATCGACGCCATCAAAAAGCGCGGCAAGCTGCAGGTGGGTTTTTCCAGCTTCGTGCCCTGGGCCATGCGCGACAAACAGGGCAACTGGGTGGGTTTTGAGATCGATGTGTCGACCAAGCTGGCGCAGGACCTGGGGGTGCAGCTTGAGCTCATGCCCACCGCCTGGGATGCCATCATTCCTTCGCTGATTGCCGGCAAATTCGACGTCATCATCGGCGGCATGACCATCACCCCGGCGCGACAGGAACAGATCGACTTCACCACGCCCTATTCGACCTCGGGGCAGGGGATTGCCGCCTCGCGCCAGCTGGCGGCCAATCTGAAATGGCCCGAGGGCTATAACAGCCCCTCGGTCACCTTCACCTGCCGTCGCGGTGTGGCCGGCTGCAAAACCGTCGAAGAAAGGTGGCCCAAGGCGACTTTGCGCCAGTTTGATGATGACGCGATCGCGTTTCAGGAGGTGATCAACGGCAATGCCCATGCGGTGATCTCCAGCGAACCCAAGCCGTCGTTCTTTACCCTGCGCAACCCGACCCGGCTGTTCAAGCCCAGCAACGAGAACATCGTCAACACCTTTGAGGGCTTTGGTGTGCGCAAGGGCAATGCGGCCGGGTTGGCGGGCTTCAATGACTGGATCAACAAGAACCAGGCCTGGCTCAAGCAGCGTCATCAGTACTGGTTCCGCACCCAGGACTGGGCCAATCTGGTGCCCAATCTTTGATCGCCGGCCTCGTTCGACTTTCGTTCCTCAGCTGAGCCTGGCGTGGTCAGTCAGGACCAGACGCGGCACTTGGTGGCGGCACCGATTGCGCCCCGCGCCGCGCCTGCGCCCCGGCGCGAGGGCTGGAGCCGACTCGATGCCTTCTGGCTGATCGTGCTGGCCGGGGTGCTGGTACTGGGCTTTGTCCGCGCGCAGGGGGCTTTCAGCTATGACTGGAACTGGGCCTCGGTCTGGCCCTATGTGGTCAAGGTCGATGAGAAGACCGGGGCCTGGAGCGCCAATCTTCTGCTGCAGGGGCTGGCCACTACACTGCGGCTGGCCGTATGGGGCATGCTGTTGGCTACCCTGATCGGTCTGCTGATGGGATGGATGCGGACCCGCGAGCGCTTGCTCCCAAGACTCATAGGGGGAGCTTATGTGATGGCGGTGCGCAACATTCCCCCGGTGGTTTTTGTTTTCATTTTTGTCTATTTCATCTCCAGCCAGTTCATGCCGCTGCTGGCGCTGGACCAGCGCGTGCGGCAGCTGCCAGTTCCGTTGCAGGACCTGCTGGTGGTGCTGTTTGGCCCCTTGAACCTGATCAACAACTTCTTTCTGGGCCTGGTTTGCCTGTCTGTTTTTTCCGGGGCTTATGTCACCGAGATCATTCGGGCGGGTTTGCAGTCCGTTCCCGCCGGGCAGGCTGAGGCGGCCCGCAGCCTGGGGATGTCCGAGACGGACACGATGCGATTTGTGGTCTGGCCGCAGGCGCTGCGAAACGTCTTGCCGGCCCTGACCGGGCAATTTATTCAGTTAATCAAGGACTCTTCGCTCGTTTCGCTGGTTTCCATCCAGGAGTTGTCCTTCATGGCCCAGGATGTGCAGGTGTCCACCCAGCGGGTGTTTGAAGTCTTTGTGCTCACCGCCATCGTCTATTTCGTGATTTGTTTTGTTCTGTCGCAGACCTTCGCCTATCTGGAGCGCAGGCAGCAGGCGGCACGCTAGCGCCCGGCAGGATCTCTGATGACGCCCCCTCTTATTCAGATCAGTGGCTTGAACAAGTGGTTTGGCGCGCAGCATGTGCTGCGCGATATTGACCTGGTGGTTAGGCAGGGCCAGAAAATGGTGATCTGTGGGCCCTCGGGCTCCGGAAAGTCCACGCTCATCCGTTGCATCAATCAGCTCGAAAGGCATCAGGAAGGTCAGATCCTCTTTGAGGGGCGTCTGGTCGATGAGCAAGCGGCCAAACAGGTCCGGCGCGATGTGGGCATGGTATTTCAGCAGTTCAATCTTTTTGCTCATCTCACGGTGCTGGAAAACTGTGTGCTGCCCCAGAGGCGTGTGTTGGGGCTGGACCAGACGCAGGCGCGCGAGCGGGC
>CAZCSD010000110.1:0-4684 GCA_964501235.1 uncultured Polaromonas sp.
CGCCACGCTTGACGTGACGGGAGATCGCACGGCGTGCGGCCTCGATCTGGCGGGCGGTCAGACGACCGCGGTCGGTGCACTTGAGACCGAAATCACCGAAAGCCACCGTGTTGCCACGAGTGGCCACGCCGGTGTTGCGGCCCTTCTGCTCCTTGCGATATTTTCTGCGGGCGGGTTGCAGCATGTTCTATCTCCGTGATGAGACCGATCACTCGGTCTTGGCACCGTCAGCTGCTGCAGCTGGCGCGGCTTTGCGAACGCGCTTAACGGTGGTTTTCGGTGCGTCGGCTGCGGCGGTTGCCTCGGCCGGCTTGTCGCTGCCATCGGTAGGCGCACCTGCGGTTCGGGGACCGCGACGGGCACCGGCCGGACGGTCTCCAGCAGGACGGCCATCACGACGCGGGCCGCGCGGCTTGCGCTCCTCTTCAGCAGCCACCTCGGTCTTGACGCCCGGCGCGTCACCACGGCCCAGGGTGTCTCCCTTGTAGACCCACACTTTGACGCCAATCACACCGTAGGTGGTCTTGGCCTCGGAGGTGCCGTAGTCGATATCAGCACGCAGGGTGTGCAGCGGCACACGGCCTTCGCGGTACCACTCGCAGCGGGCGATTTCGATGCCGTTGAGTCGGCCCGAGGACATGATCTTGATGCCCTGGGCACCCAGACGCATCGCATTTTGCATGGCGCGCTTCATGGCGCGTCGGAACATGATCCGTTTTTCCAGCTGCTGGGTGATGCTGTCAGCGATCAGCTTGGCATCGATCTCGGGCTTGCGCACCTCCTCGATGTTGACAGCCACCGGCACGCCCAGCTGCTTGCTCAGCTCTTTCTTCAGGCTTTCGATGTCCTCGCCCTTCTTGCCGATGACCACGCCCGGGCGCGCCGAGAAAATGGTGATGCGGGCGTTCTTGGCCGGGCGCTCGATGAGCACGCGCGAGACTGCAGCGCTCTTGAGTTTGGTCTTGAGGTATTCACGTACCTTGATGTCTTCGGCCAGCATGCCGGCGAAGTCGCGGTTGCTGGCGTACCAACGGCTGCCCCAGTTGCGGCTGACCGCGAGGCGGAAACCGGTCGGGTTGATTTTCTGTCCCATATCCTGCTTCTTCCTCTTTCAGTTACCAACGGTCACGTACACATGGCACGTGGGCTTGCTGATACGGTTGCCACGGCCCTTGGCACGGGCGGAAAAGCGCTTGAGCGTGGCGCCTTGCTCGACGTAGATCGTCTTGACCTTGAGTTCGTCGATATCGGCTCCGTCGTTGTGCTCGGCGTTGGCAATGGCTGACTCAACCACCTTCTTGATGATGACCGCCGCCTTCTTCTGGGTGAAGCTAAGAATGTTGAGGGCCTGGTCGACCTTCTTGCCGCGGATCAGATCGGCCACCAAACGGCCCTTATCGACCGACAGACGGACGCCCCGCAGGGTTGCTCGTGTTTCCATGGTCATTCCTTACTTCTTCTGCACTTTCTTGTCGGCCGGGTGACCCTTGAAGGTGCGGGTCAGCGCGAACTCGCCAAGCTTGTGCCCAACCATCTGGTCGGTGATATAGACCGGCACATGCTGCTTGCCGTTGTGCACGGCAATCGTCAGTCCGATGAACTCGGGCAGGATCATGGACCGGCGCGACCAGGTCTTGATCGGCTTCTTGTCCTTGTTGGCCACAGCCTTGTCAGCCTTGGCCATCAGGTGGTGGTCAACGAAAGGACCTTTTTTGAGGGAACGGGTCATGTCCAGTCCTTACTTCTTGCGACGCGACACGATCATCACTTGCGTGCGCTTGTTGTTGCGTGTGCGGTAGCCCTTGGTCAGGTTACCCCACGGATCCACCGGGTGACGGCCCTCGCCGGTCTTGCCCTCACCACCGCCGTGCGGGTGGTCGATCGGGTTCATCACCACGCCACGGACGGTCGGGCGAATGCCCATCCAGCGCTTGACACCGGCCTTGCCCAGGCGGCGCAGGCTGTGCTCTTCATTGGCCACTTCACCGATGGTGGCGCGGCACTCGACATGAATCTTGCGCACCTCGCCCGAGCGCATGCGAACCTGGGCGTAAATGCCTTCGCGCGCCAGCAGCGTGGCCGAGGCACCGGCCGAACGGGCGATCTGGGCGCCCTTGCCGGGTTGCATCTCGATGCAGTGAATGGTCGAACCCACAGGGATGTTGCGAATCGGCAAGGTGTTACCGGCTCGGATCGGTGCCTCGGGGCCGCTGAGCAATGTGCTGCCCACCTCGACCCCGCGTGGGGCGATGATGTAGCGACGCTCGCCATCGGCGTAGCACAGCAGAGCAATGTGCGCGCTGCGGTTAGGGTCGTATTCGATGCGTTCGACCTTGGCCGCAATCGCGTCCTTGTTGCGGCGGAAGTCGACCACACGGTAGTGGTGCTTGTGGCCGCCGCCCTTGTGCCGCGTGGTGATGTGGCCGTTGTTGTTGCGGCCCGATTTCTGGTACTGCGGCTCAAGCAAAGGGGCGAAGGCCTCGCCCTTGTAGAGGTGGTCCCGAGAAATCTTGACCATGCCGCGCTGACCGGGCGTGGTCGGTTTGATCTTGATGACAGCCATGATTAAGCAGCCTCCCCGGAGAAGTTGAGCTCCTGACCGGCTTTGAGCGTCACATAGGCCTTGCGAATGTTGTCGCGACGGCCCACAGAACGTCCGTAACGCTTGGTTTTGCCCTTCTGGTTGAGCACCGCAACGGACTTCACCTCCACCTTGAACATCAGTTCAACCGCAGCCTTGATTTCCGGCTTGGTGGCGTCCTGCAGCACTTTGAACAAAACCGAATTGGTCTTCTCAGCGACCATGGTGGCTTTCTCCGACACGATGGGCGCCACCAGCACCTGCATCAGACGACCTTCGTCAAATTTAGGGGCGCTCATGCGAACATCTCCTTGAGTTGGTCCATGGCGGCCTTGGTCACCAGCACCTTCTTGTAGAAGACCAGAGACAGCGGGTCGGCATAACGCGGCTCGACGACCAAGATGTCCTGCAGATTGCGCGAGGCCAGGTAGAGGTTCTCATCCACTTCCTCGGCAATGACCAGCACCGATTTGAGGTTCATGGCCTTGAACTTATCGGCCAGCAACTTGGTCTTGGGGGAATCGACCTTGAGCGAATCAACCACGGCCAGACGGCCCTCGCGCGCAAGCTGCGAGAGGATGGAGGCCATACCCGCGCGGTACATTTTTTTGTTGATCTTCTGGGTGAAGTTCTCGTCGGGCATGTTCGGGAAAATCCGCCCGCCTCCGCGCCACAGCGGGGAGGAGGTCATGCCGGCACGGGCGCGGCCCGTGCCCTTTTGACGGAAAGGCTTCTTGGTCGAGTGTTTGACCTGCTGCCTGTCCTTCTGGGCACGCGTACCCTGGCGGGCGTTGGCCTGGAAGGCCACGACCACCTGGTGAATCAGCGATTCGTTGTACTCGCGACCGAACACAGTGTCTGGCACATCCACCTTTGCGGCGGCCAGCCCTTGTTCATTGAGGAGATCGACCTGCATCAGTTCGCTCCTTTGGTTGCGGGGGCCTTGACGGCGGGACGGACGGCCACAAAACCGCCCTTGGCGCCCGGGATCGCGCCCTTGATCATCAGCAACTGGCGCGCTTCGTCGATGCGCACGATGTCCAGGTTTTGGATGGTCACTGTGACATCACCCATGTGGCCCGTCATGCGCTTGCCAGGGAACACGCGCCCCGGGTCCTGCGCCATACCGATCGAGCCCGGCACATTGTGCGAACGGCTGTTACCGTGCGAGGCACGCTGCGAGCCCATGTTGTGGCGCTTGATGGTCCCTGCGTAGCCCTTGCCGATCGAGGTGCCCTGCACGTCGACCTGCTGGCCAACCGCGAACACATCGGCGGCGGGCAGGACAGTGCCGGCGGCGTATTTGCCCGCCAGATCAGCACTGACGCGGAATTCTTTGAGGATTTCGCCAGATTGAACGCCGGCTTTGGCCAGATGGCCGGCCTGCGGCTTGCTGACGCGGGAAGCCTTGCGGGCACCAAAGGTCACCTGCAGGGCGTCGTAGCCATCGTTGGCTTGGGTTTTGACCTGGGTCACGCGGTTGTTTGACACGTCCACCACCGTGACAGGAACAGCATCCCCGTCATCGGTGAACAGGCGCATCATGCCCACCTTGCGGCCCAGCAAGCCCAGGGACTTGCTCAGACTCATATTTTTGCTCCGTTGCTTTCGCCGCAGCCGCTTCAATTGGCGCGCTGCGTTTGGAATACGAAAGAGAGTTGATAGCTTTCCCGCCCGCGAAGGCGGAAAAGACTATAAGTATACCCCGATTTGAGCTCCAAGGGCAAGCCCCGGGGCCCGAAACCGGGATCAGGGGTTTACTGCAGCTTGATTTCCACGTCCACGCCGGCGGGCAGATCGAGCTTCATCAGGGCGTCGACCGTCTTGTCAGTCGGCTCGACGATGTCCATCAGCCGCTGGTGGGTGCGGATTTCCAACTGGTCGCGACTGGTCTTGTTGACGTGCGGCGAACGCAAGATGTCAAAACGCTTCATCCGGGTCGGCAGCGGTACCGGCCCCTTGACGATGGCGCCGGTGCGCTTGGCGGTGTCAACAATTTCAGCGGCCGATTGGTCGATCAGCTTGTAATCAAACGCCTTGAGGCGAATGCGAATTTTTTGCTTGGAGGCCATGATTGATTCCTGAACTGAGGTTGGGGAATCA
>CAZCSD010000111.1:0-4665 GCA_964501235.1 uncultured Polaromonas sp.
TTGATAGGCATCGCGGTCCTGCGGCCTCTTGCACAAGACCACCAGGCCGGCCGTCTCACGGTCGATTCGGTGCAGGGGGCTGAGGTCGGGACAGTTCAGTCGATGCTTGAGTCGAACCAGCAGCGTTTCTCGTATGTAACGGCCCCCAGGTGTCACCGGCAGAAAGTGAGGTTTGTCAGCCACCACCAGCCATTCGTCCTCGAAGAGGATCTCCTCCCGAAAGGGGATCGGCGCTTCGTTGGGCAACTCGCGCCAGTAGTAAACGCGGGCGCCGGGGGAATAGGGGGCTTGCGGCGGCAGGGGCCGGCCGGCCTCGTCCAGCACTGTGCCGGCCTGCATGCGCTCTAGCCATTGATCGCGGCTGACCGAAGGCAGCCTGTGGACCAGATGATCGAGGACCGTCTCCCAGGGGCTGCTTCGCAGCCGCGGCATCGCCAGGCAGCTGGCCGAGACGCCCGCTCGCATGGCAATAGCAGGGTTCTTGGCTTGATGGGCCACGGCTTACCGGCGCTTGAACACCAGGTCCCACACACCATGGCCGAGCTGGATGCCGCGGTTCTCGAACTTGGTCAGTGGCCGATAGTCGGGCTTGGGTGCATAGCCGTCGCTGGTGTTGGCAAGCATCGGCTCGGCGCTGAGAACCTCGAGCATTTGCTCGGCATAGGGCTGCCAGTCGGTGGCCAGGTGCAAGTACGCCCCGGGTCTGATGCGTCCGGCCAGCCGATGCACCCAGGGTGGCTGGATCAGGCGCCGCTTGTGGTGCCTGGCCTTGTGCCACGGGTCGGGAAAGAAGATGTGCACGCCGTCGAGACTGTCCGGGCCGAGCATGTGGTCCAGGACCTCCACTGCATCGTGCTGCACGATGCGGATGTTTTCGATTTGCTCTTGCCCGCACTGTTTGAGCAGCGCGCCCACGCCGGGCACATGCACTTCGCAGCAGAGAAAATTGTCTTGCGGGCGCTGCTTTGCAATCTGCGCCGTGGCAGAGCCCATGCCAAAGCCGATTTCAAGCACCAGCGGAGCCTGTCGCCCAAAAGCGGCCGTTGCATCCAGCGGACTGGGGCTGTAAGGGAGCAAAAAGCGCGGGCCGTAAAGATCAAAAGCCCGCATCTGGCCCGTGCCCATGCGACCTGCACGCAGCACATAGCTCTTGATGGTGCGCATCATTGGCGCGGCGTGGGCGTCGGTCGGCATGGTCATGATTGGCAGGGATTTCATTATCGGTGCAGCTTGGCCACGCTCACGCGGCGACGGGCCGTTTGGGCGCCTTGGTGCGCTAAAGGCGACCCAGTGCGGTCCAGGCCTCCAGGGCCTTCTTGGGGGAAGTGCCGGCCGCTTGCATGGGCAGATCCAGGTGGCTGGCAGCGCGGTTGAGTGCAGCCAGAGGATCGCTCAGGTCGAGCGGCCGGGCGCCGTTTTGCTTGCTGAGTTTCTCCCCATCGGCGCCGATCACCAGCGGCGTATGCCGGTAAATCGGTCGAGGCAGCCCCAGGGCCTCCTGCAAGAGAATTTGTCGTGCGGTGTTGTCCATCAGATCCTGGCCGCGCACCACATGGGTGATGCCCTGTCTCGCGTCATCGATCACCACTGCCAGCTGATAAGCCCACAGCCCATCGGCGCGCCGCAAGACGAAGTCACCCACTTCGGTATCGACTTGCTGTTGCTGAGGCCCCAGGCCTTCGTCGCGCCAGTGCACCTGAGCCTGGCCTCCCGTGCCCACATGAAAGCGCCAGGCGCGCGCAGTCCTTCCTTGCAGACCACCGTTTTCGGGCCGGCAGGTGCCCGGATAGGGAGCGACATGGTGGCGTTCGCGCGGCAGCCCGCGTTCGAGCAGGGCGCGCTCAATGTCCTTGCGTGAGCAGGCGCAGGGGTAGGCGCGCGACTGCTCGGTCAACCGCTCCAGCGCCCCCTGATACTGCAACGAGCGCTGGCTTTGCCAGATGACGGGCTCATCACTGTGTAGACCGCAGCGCTCGAGCTGCTCGAGGATGACCCGGTCGGCGCCCGGGACGCAGCGTGGGGTATCCACATCTTCGATACGCACCAGCCAGCGGCCTGCCCGGGCCCGCGCGTGCAGGTAGCTGGCCAGAGCAGCCACCAGAGAACCTTCATGCAGCGGGCCGGTGGGCGAGGGGGCAAAGCGGCCGACGCAGGCGGGCAGATTCACGGCTCCAGGCTTGTGATGGCAGCCAGGGCCAAGTCCAGGCCCGAGATAAACGCATCTTCAACACGGCGACCCAGGCACCAGTCACCGCACAGGCCCAGACCCAATTGCCGATGCCACACATGGCTGGTTCCCAACGCTTGCATTGTTTGTGCGTAGCGCCAACGATGCACCTGCGCATGACCGGGTTCGGCCCGGATGCCCGTGATTTCAGTGAAGGCCCGTAGCAGCTTGGCCTTGACCCTTTCCTCGTCGTCCTCCAGATGCCGCTCACTCCAGGCGGGGCTGGCCTGCACGGTCCAGCGCTCGATGGTGCCACGCCCGGGCTTGGAGGTTTCACGCGCCAGCCAGGCGATGCGGTGGTGGCTGCTCCTGGCCGCATGCCAAGTCGGTCCGAGGGGTCCACAGGCTTGGGGGAAGGCCAGCATCAGGGTCCAGCAGGGCGCCACCTGCACCGTTTGCAGCTGTTGCTGAATATCGGCCCCCAGTTGCGAGGCCCGCAGCAGCGCTGCAGCCTGCACCGAGGGCAGGGCCAGCATCACTGCATCAAAGCCGGCGTGCACCTGGGTTTGCGCCCCCGGGCCTTCGGTCTGCAACTGCCAGCGTCGGCTGCTCAGTCGGTCCGCTTCGATGCGGGTGACCCGGGTTTCCAGATGAATGTCACCCAAGGGTTCGGCCCACAGACGAGGCAGGGCATTCATGCCAGGGGCAGCCACCCAATGCGGCTCGGTATCGGGGCCTGAGGCGGTAGCGACCCGACCGGCCTCGTCCATGATGCGCACCGTGCTGATCTGCCAGCGCGCGAGCGCGCTCCCGGCTGTCTCGAGCGCCCGCTTGAAGCGGTTGTCGCGGACCGTGAAATACTGCGTGCCATGGTCGAAGCCGCCGAATTCGCTGCGGCGCGTGGCCATGCGGCCCCCGGGGCCCCGGCTTTTTTCGAACACACTGACCCGGTGACCTGCCTGCATCAGGGTTCGGGCACAGGCAATCCCGGCCATGCCGGCGCCGATGACGGCGATAGACCGCCTCAGGGCTGAGGCCGGAGCGGGGCGGGTTTTGGGGTGCGTGGCCATGATGGGACTCTACCTCCTCCGGGCAAACCGGTTTGCGATTCAATCCTACGCAACTCTCTGGTATTCAAAGCATCTTACAGTGGAGTCTGGGCCGTAAAAAGCTGTTGTCCCCCGGCCCAGTTTTAAGGTATCGCTTTCTCATGCTCACCCTCAGACCGTCGCAAGAACGTGGCTACGCCGACCACGGCTGGCTCAAGTCGTTCCACTCTTTCTCCTTCGCAGGCTATCACGACCCTTTACACATGGGGTTTGGCAACCTGCGGGTGATCAACGAGGACCGGATTGAGCCGGGCACGGGCTTCGGCACGCACGGTCACCGCGACATGGAAATCATCAGCTACGTCCTGTCCGGGGCCCTGGCCCACCAGGACAATATGGGCAATGGCACGGCCATCCTGCCTGGTGATGTGCAGCGCATGAGCGCCGGCCGCGGTGTGATGCACAGTGAGTTCAATCACAATGCCCAGGGGCAGACGCACTTTCTGCAGATCTGGATCGAGCCATCCCAGCGGGGCATCGATCCGGGCTATGAGCAAAAGAGTTTTGACCAGGCGCAAAAGCGCGGCCGCCTTCGCTTGGTGGCCAGTCCCGATGGCGCCCAGGGCTCTGTCACGCTGCATGCCGATGCCCGCCTGTATGCCGGTTTGTTCGAGGGCGAGGAATCGGCCACGCTGACCCTCGACCCCCAGCGCAAGACCTATGTACACCTTATCCGCGGCCAGTTGCAGGCCAACGGGCATGCCCTGCGGGGCGGCGATGCGGCCAAGCTCAGCGGCGAGACCCGTCTGGTCCTCGAGCGAGGCCATGATGCCGAAGTACTGGTGTTCGACTTGAGCGCCTGATTTGTTTTTTTATGGGAGATCCTCATGCCTCAGATTGCTGTCGTTTATCACTCCGGCTACGGCCACACCCAGCGCATGGCTCAAGCCGTGGCTGAGGGGGCCGGGGCACAGCTTATCGCCATCGACGCCGATGGCAATGTTCCTGCCTCGGCCTGGGACAGCTTGGCGGCCGCCGATGCCATCATCCTGGGCTCCCCCACCTACATGGGCACGGTCAGTTGGCAGTTCAAGAAGTTCGCCGATGCCTCGTCCAAGGCGTGGTTCGCCCAGGCCTGGAAAGACAAGCTGTTTGCCGGTTTTACCAACAGTGCGGCCCTCAATGGCGACAAGGGGTCGACTCTGACCTATCTGTTCACCCTGGCCATGCAGCATGGCGGTCTGTGGGTCAGTCAAGGGATCTTGCCCAGCAGCACCAAGACCGCCCGCCGCGATGACCCCAACTACCTTGGCTCCTACGCTGGGGCGATTGCCCAGTCGCCAGCCGATGCGGGTGCTGGCGAGATGGCGGCGGGAGACCTCCAGACCGCTCGCGCCTTCGGTGCCCGGGTCGCCGAAGTGGCCTCGCGATATCGGCAACGGTAATCGG
>CAZCSD010000112.1:0-4662 GCA_964501235.1 uncultured Polaromonas sp.
TCCTGCCGATCTCAGCCGGTGTGTTCGGTGTGCCGGTGGGCTTTGCAGTGATCATCCTGGTGAGCCTGTTCACTCCTGCGCCTAACAAGGAAGTGCAGGAGCTGGTCGAGCACGTGCGTTACCCCAGCCTGGCTGGCGACATCGACACCCGCGCGACCTGATTGCGCTGATCAAGCCATCCGCGAGATGGCTTGAAAATCAAACGCCCACCTCGGTGGGCGTTTTTTTTGGGAGTCTCCAGGGCGGGAGGGGCGCGGCCTGCCTTGCACCGGCCCGCCGGCGCTGACCCTAGCGCTTGCGCACGATGCCCACCGGCACCTGCGCTGCGGTTTCCCAGTGCGGGCCCTCGAACCAGGCGCCTCCCTCGAGATGGTCGCGCAGCATGGGCAGGGCGTCGAGCCCCCAGAACAGCTTGTCACCCACGGCCACCGTGGGTACACCAAAGACGCCAGCGGCCAGGGCCGCCTCGGTGTCGCTGCGCAAGCGCTGCTTGACGGTCTCACTGGCCGGATCAAGAGGCGGCTTGAGCCCTTGGGTCAGTCGCTCCAGACGCTCGGCATCGAGCGGGTCGCCGCCTTCGGCCCAGACATGCCTGAAGATGGTTTCGCAGTGCCAGCGGTTGGGTGTACGCTGTCCACCGCAAGCCAGCGACAGCCGCAGCAGGGGCAGCGGATTGAAAGGATGGCTGGCGGGCATCTGCAGGGCGGTGCCCTGGTGCTGGGCCAGCCACGCGACATGGCGATAAGTCCATTGCCGCTTGGCCGGCAACTCGGCCGGGCCGATATTGCCGTGGGCCTGCAACAAGCTGCCAAAGAGCACCGGCTGGTAGCGCACTGCGTGGCTGACGCCCTGCAAGGCCTGCGGCAGACGTTCAAAGGCCAGATAGGCGTAGGGCGAGATGAAGTCGAAGTAAAAGGTGAGCTGGGGCACAGCCATGGATCAGACCTCCTGCTCGGCTTGGGCACGGCGGGCAATGGCCTGCCAGACCTGATGGCGCTGGGGAACAGGCATGCTGCCCCAGGCCGCAATCTCGTCGATCGTGCGCAGGCAGCCCGCGCACAGCCCGCTTTCGGGCGACATGCAGCACACCGACAGGCAGGGCGAGGGCGGTTCGGCCTGCCGATCGCAAGCAACGATGGCCGCGCGCGCGCGCAGCAAGGCCCGGGCGCGCCGCTGCAAGTCCAGGCCCTGGGCCGAGACATCGTCGAGGCGCGCCCCGGTCAGGCGAGCAAGCTGCGCCGGCGAGGCGGCGAAAACCGCATGCGGATGGCCAGCGGCCGCCCACACTTGCTCAAAGCGAAACAGGCTCAGGTCGAGCAACAAGAGGGGCGGATGCAGATGGGCCAGCGGGGCCACGCCGCCAATGGCAAAGCCGGTGCGCTCACGCACAAAAGCAGCGTCAGCACGGGCGAGCTTGTAGCCGCTGGGGCAGATGCGGTCGGCGAGTTTGCGCTCATCGACCCGCTGATCGCCCGCGGTGACCACCATCACCGCCACCTGATCGGGCTCGCGCTTGAAGACAATGCTTTTGGCAATCTGGCCGAGCTGCACGCCCAGGGCGTCGGCCGCCTCCTGCGCGGTGCGGGCCGATTCGTCGAGCAGCCGGGGCGCGTGGGGATGGCCACGCTCGGCCAGCAAGGCCGCCACCCTTTGTACGGACTCAGGCAGGTTCACGCTGCACGCTTGTTGAGCAGGGCGGTGGCCGCACGCGAGTTGGGCTTGCGCTGCAGGAAGCTGCTGATATAGACGCCCGCATCGATGAGCTTGTCCAGATCGATGCCGGTGTCGATGCCCATGCCGTGGAGCATGTAAACCACATCTTCAGTGGCCACATTGCCGGTTGCGCCTTTGGCATAGGGGCAGCCACCGAGCCCGGCCGAGGAGCTGTCAAATTGCCACACGCCCATTTCCAGGCAGGCCATGGTGTTGGCCAGGGCCTGGCCATAGGTGTCATGGAAATGACCAGACACATCGGCCAGATCGTAGTGCTGCAAAGCCGCTTCCATGGCACGTTGCACCTTGCCCGGCGTGCCGACACCGACCGTATCTGCCACCCCCACATGCTGCACACCGATGTCTTTCATCAGGCGCGAGACCTCGCCGACCGACTCAGGCGAGACTTCGCCCTGGTAGGGGCAGCCCACAGCCACCGAGATAGCGCCGCGCACATAGATGCCCTGGCTGCGCGCCTGCGCGACGACCGGCGCAAATCGCTCGATACTCTGCGCAATGGAACAGTTGATATTGCGCTGACTGAAGGCTTCGCTGGCCGCAGCAAAGACCACGATCTCGTCGGGCCAGTGCTCGCGCGGGGCCGAAAGCGCAGCCTCCAGGCCCTTGAGGTTGGGCACCAGCACCGAGTAACGCACATCGGGCCGGCGGCGTATCCCGGCCATCACCTGTGCGTTGTCAGCCATCTGGGGCACCCACTTGGGACTGACAAAGCTGGTGACCTCGATTTCCTTCAGGCCCGCATCCTGCAGTCTGTGTATCAGTTCAATCTTGACTTCGGCCGGCACCTGGCCTTTTTCGTTTTGCAGGCCATCGCGCGGACCGACGTCGACCAATTTAACTTTGGAAGGCATATTCATGGCTCTCTCCCTGGCAGCAACTCAGTATCCTACTTCGGTCCGCACCCATCCGCCCAGACTCTGGGGCGTCGCCCCTGTCTCGAGCGCGTCTATCTTGCCGATGATCTGGGCCAAGCTTTCGCGCCGCAAGGTGCGCGCCGAGGTGTGCGGGGTCAGGGTGATGCGCGGATGATGCCAGAAGGCATGCTCATGCGGCAGCGGTTCCTGGCGGAAGACATCAAGCAGGGCCCCGGCCAGGTGGCCGCTGTCGAGAGCGGCCAGAAGATCCTCATCGACCAGGTGACGGCCACGCGCCACATTGATCAGATAAGCGCCGGCCGGCAGAGCCATCATGGCCCTGCGATCGAGAATGTTTTCGGTCTCGGGCGTCAAGGGCAGCAGGTTGACCAGAACCCGGCTGCCGCTGAGAAACTGCAGCCACTGCGCAGGACCGCAAAAGGTCTCTACGCTGTCCAACAAGTGCGGCGTGCGGCTCCAACCGCGCAGGGGGTACGCAAAGGCCCGCAAGGCCTCCAGCACCCGCTGCCCGAGCGCGCCCAGTCCCATCACCCCCACCGCAAAGTCCTGGCGCGCGCGCGGCGGACGCTGCTGCCACAGGCCGCGCCGGCTGTCAGCTTCCACCGCATCGAGCTCGCGATAAAAGCGGATCACCGCCTGGCAGACATACTCGGCCATCTGCACCGCCATGCCAGCATCGTCGAGGCGATATACCGGCACGCCGGCGGGCAGCTTGAGCTTGAGCAGCGCATCGACGCCCGCTGCAATATTAAAAAGCGCCTTGAGCCGTGGCTGCTCATTGAGCAGTTGCTGCGGCGGCGCCCAAACGAGCGCGTAATCCGCCGGGGGAGTGCCGGGCTGCCACAACTGCACCGTGGCGCGCGGAAAAGCGCGCCGCAGCTCGGCCAGCCAGGGCTCAGGCTCGACGGTGAGATCGTGAAAGACGATGCGCATCAGGCGCTCAGACGCAGCAGTTCGGCCCCTTCGGCCACCTGGTCGCCGGGGGCGTAGAGCAGCTCTTGGACCTCGCCGTCGGCTGGCGCCGCAATGGTGTGTTCCATTTTCATGGCCTCCATCAGAGCCAGGGCCTGGCCCTTGCGCACACGCTCACCGGCCTGGACCAGAAAGCTCACGATCTTGCCCGGCATGGGTGCGCTCAGCCGTCCGGCTTCCTGGGCCTCATGGCCGGCCTGTGCCAGCGCATCGATCAGCTCGATGCGGGCAGCGCCTTCGGGGGTAAACACATGGGCCACCTGGCCCTGCCAGTACACCTGCGCGCGGCCAGCTTGCACGCCCCAGTGCCAGGCCAGCGAAGACTCACGCACCTGCCAGGACAAGGGCTGCGGATTGTCCTGACCCAGGGCCAGTTGCAAGGACGATCGGCCATAGATGAGCGTGGCGCGCAGACTCTGGTCCTGCCATTGGAACTCAAAGCGCCTGTGCGTCAGGCCGTGCGAGCGCCATCCATCGCGGGCGCTGAAGGGGTCGTCACCCGCCAAAGCCTGTTCCGCTTGCAGCTTATGCACCACCACCGCCGCCACCGCCGCCTGCGCGGAGACAGGCTGCTGATGAAAAAGACGGTCGGCCTCGCGCGGGATCAGCGCGGTGTCGAGCCGGGCCTGCGAGAACGACGGCGTGGCTAGGACATGGCGCAAGAACTGCACATTGGTGGCCGGCCCGACGATGTGCAGATCGGCCAGCGCGGCATCGAGCCTGGCCAAAGCCTGTGCACGTGTATCCCCGTGGACGATGAGCTTGGCGATCATCGAGTCGTAGAAAGGGCTGATGGTATCGCCCGCCCGAACACCGTCATCGATGCGCACACCACCGACCGCAAAGGCCGTACTGGCCGGCTTGACATAGACCTGCAAGGTGCCGGTGGCCGGCAGAAATTGTTTATCGGGATTCTCGGCACAGATGCGTGCCTCGATGGCGTGGCCGCGCAGCGGGATCTGCTCTTGCCTCAGCGGTAGCGGCTCGCCGCTGGCCACGCGCAGTTGCCACTCCACCAGATCCAGACCGGTGATGGCCTCGGTCACCGGATGCTCCACCTGCAGCCGGGTGTTCATTTCCA
>CAZCSD010000113.1:0-4368 GCA_964501235.1 uncultured Polaromonas sp.
GCAGACCCACCAGGATGCGGCCGTAGTCGGCGCCCTGGTTGCGGTAGTGAAACAGCGAGATGTTCCAGCCCGGTCGCATGGAGAGCAAAAACTTCATCAGCGCGCCCGGGCGCTCGGGGAACACGAAACGCAGCAGGCGCTCGTCTTTGGACAAGGCGCTGTGCCCACCGACCATGTAGCGGATATGTTCCTTGGCCAGGTCGTCGTGGGTCAGATCGACCGACTTGTAGCCCTGCCGGTTGAAGGCGGTGGTGATGCGCGCACTCTCGCCACGGCTTTGGGTGGTGAGCCCGACGAACACATGCGCCTGCTGGCTGTCGCTGATGCGGTAATTGAACTCGGTCACATTGCGCGGTCCGCCGGGCAACTCGCCCACCAGTTCGCAAAACCGCCTGAGGCTGCCTCGCTCCTCGGGGATGGTGACGGCAAACAAGGCTTCGCGCTCTTCGCCCACCTCGGCACGCTCGGCCACAAATCGCAGCCGGTCGAAGTTCATATTGGCGCCGCACAAAATGGCCGCGTAGGTCTGACCCTTCTTGCGCTGCCTGGCAGCGTATTGCTTGATGGCCGCCACGGCCAGTGCGCCGGCGGGCTCGACAATGCTGCGTGTGTCGATGAAAACATCTTTGATGGCTGCGCATACCGCATCGGTATCGACGGTGATGAATTCGTCCACCAGGCCGCTGGCAATGCGCAGGGTTTCTTCGCCCACCAGCTTGACCGCCGTCCCATCTGAAAACAGACCCACCTCAGGCAGCGCCACCCGGCGGCCGGCGGCCACCGACTGCATCATCGCGTCGGAGTCGTTCATCTGCACGCCAATGACCCGCACCTCCGGCCGCACCGCCTTGATGTAGTTGGCCACCCCCGAGATCAGGCCGCCGCCGCCGATGGCCACAAACACCGCATCGAGCCGGTCGCCGGTGCTTTGGATCTGGCGCAGGATCTCCATCGCAATGGTTCCCTGCCCGGCGATCACATCGGGGTCGTCAAAGGGATGCACAAAGGTGAGCCCTTTTTTGCGCTCCAGCCGGACCGCGTGCTCGTAGGCGTCGGAGTAGCTGTCGCCGTGAAGCACCACCTCTCCGCCGAGGGCCCGCACGGCGTCAATCTTGACCTGCGGCGTGGTCACCGGCATCACGATGACCGCGCGCGCGCCGAGCTTGCGAGCACTCAGTGCCACGCCCTGGGCGTGATTGCCGGCCGAAGCACAGATCACGCCCTTTTTGAGCTGGGCTGCACTGAGATGCGCCATCTTGTTGTAGGCCCCGCGCAGCTTGAAACTGAACACCGGCTGCTGATCTTCGCGCTTGAGCAGCACCGTGTGGCCCAGCCGCCCGCTCAGGTTATGCGCCACTTCCAGCGCCGACTCGCTGGCCACGTCGTAGACGCGGGCCGTCAGGATTTTTTTCAGGTAGTCGGCAGGCAGCAGCTTGGCGCTGCGGCTGCCCTGGCTGCGGCGGGTCGGACGGGTTGAGGTCATGGGACTTGGGCAAAAAGGCGATGATAAGGGGGCCAGGTCCCCCAAAAAAACAGGCCCGAACCTTGCGGTGCGGGCCTGTGAAACCACCCTTTTGAGGAGTGGAGGAGACAAGCGATGCAACAATGCAGGTCTTCAGACTCAGAGCCTGCAGGTCGCTTGATTGCGATTTTAGGCACTTATCGTCGCCCGGAGGTGCCGCGAAGCATCCACTTGAACCGGCATCCTTTAAATTTGGAAAAAAGCGGAAAAGAGTTCACCCATGGAATGCACCGTCAGCTGGAGCGGCCCTCCGTCCATCACCGGCCACGCCTCGGCCATGTCCTTTATCGCCCAGACCGGCAGCGGTCACGTTTTGATGATGGACGGCGCGCCTGACCCGGCTCAGCCGGCCACCAGCGGTGCCAACCTGGCCCCCCGGCCGATGGAAACGGTGCTCGCCGGTGCCGGCGGTTGTACCGCCTACGATGTGGTGCTGATTCTGCGCCGCGGCCGGCACGATGTGCAGGGCTGCAGCGTCAAGCTCCGGGCCGATCGCGCCGAAACCGACCCCAAGGTGTTCACGCGCATCCATATGCACTTTGAAGTCACAGGCCGCAAGCTGCCGCCCACCGCCGTCGAGCGCGCCATCGCCATGAGCCACGATAAGTACTGCTCAGCCAGCATCATGCTGGCCAAGACGGCAGAAATCACCACCAGCTTTGAAGTCAGGGAATTGGGCTGAGGCCCCATCGCCGCTATTTAGGCCCGGCTCAAACGCTCGCCCAAACGCTCAATCAGCCCCGCGCCGCACACGCTCAAATCCGGTGCGCGGTGGTCGTCATCACCTTGGCCGATGCCTTCATCAGGGCCTGTACGGGCCAGGGCAGGGTCGTCGCACCCGCGTGGGCCGCATCGCTGGCGTGACGGGCCTCGTCGTCTTTCATCTGGTTCACGATGGCCCGCGAGGCCAAATCGGCCGCCGGCAGTCGGTCGAGGTGGCCGGCCAGGTGCGCCTCCACCTGCCGCTCGGTCTCTTGCAAAAAGCCCAGGCTGACCGCATCGCCCAAACGACCGGCCACCAGCCCCAAGCCAAAGGCGCCTGCATACCAAAGCGGATTGAGCAGTGAGGGTCGCGCGCCCAGTTCATCAAGCCGCTCCTGCGTCCAAGCCAGGTGGTCTTGTTCCTCGCGCCCGGCCTGTTCAAAATGCCGCCGCAAGCCTTCGTCACGGGTGCTCAGGGCCTGCGCTGCATACAAGGCCTGGGCGCAGACCTCGCCGACATGGTTGACCCGCATCAGCGCGCCCGATTCGGCTTTCTCGGCCGCGCTCAAGTGCACCGCTCCCACAGGGGCCGCCGGGTTGGGGCGACGCGCCCGGGCAGACGCAAAGAGCGTGCGCAGCGCGCTGTCGGCAGCGCTCAGGAGGGAGTCGGTGAGAGTCATGGCGGGCTGTGGGTAGGGGGACGGACTGACCGGGCCGCAGGGCCGAGGGCATTAATCCAGGGTTTTCCCTAGTTTTGGTGAGTATAGGTCGACCCGAATAGCCCCTTTCCGGGTCTGCCCGGGCCTCCCAGGGCCACCTGTTGCACCCCGACAACGAAGCCCCCGCTTTTTAGGCTCATTCCTTTGCCTTGCCGCCCCGGGTCTGGTGCAATCTCGTCAGCTTCCTAATCGGAGCTCGAGCCGGGATCTTTAGTCCCGGTTCCGATGTTCAACTTTGGAGAACTCTCAATGAAAAAATCCCTAATTGCTTTGGCTGCTCTGGCAGCTGTGGGCGTGGCGTCTGCTCAGTCCACCGTGACCCTCGGCGGCACACTCACCATGAACGCCGGTTCGGTCGAATACGGTGGCGCACCCAGCCGCCTGGATATCGGTCGCGCGTCCGGTGCCGTCACCCTGTCGGGCACGGAAGACCTCGGCGGTGGCTTGAAGGCCAGCTTCACCATCCAGCAAGGCATGTATGGCTGGACAAGTGCCGGTGGCGCCGCCTCCACTTCGCTGACGGGCAACACCTTGGGTAACTTTGGCGATCGCCAAGTGTTCCTTACCCTCTCGGGTGGCTTTGGATCGATCAAGATTGGTCGCGACCTTAATGGTGCATCAACTGCCCCCCTGAGCGCAGGTAAGGTGGATGGCGCTCGCGCAATCACCGGCATGGACGACAACGGCAAAGACGCTGTCTACATTGGTAACGTGCGCGCCACTTCGCTGGCTTACATTACGCCCGCCATCAGCGGCTTCCAAGCGTATGTGGGCATCACCCCGCAAAACTACAACAACAACAACAATGGCTCAGCTAGCACCACAGTGCTAACCACAGTGACAATTAATAATGCAACCGGTAGCGGTGGTATCACTGCTCAGGCTAACACCCCGGGCACTTCTTCCACCAAAGCTGACAATCCGGTCGCTTTCGGCTTGACCTACTCGGACGGCCCCATCCGCGCCGCGATTGACCACACCAAGTACGAAGAGTCGATATCCTCCTTGGGCAATAACGGAAGCACCACTTCGGTGGGTGCCAGCTACAACCTCGGCGTGGCCGTGGTGGGAGCTGTGTACCAGAGAGCCCAGGGTGATGCCAAGGCCGATACCAAGTCCAGCATCTTCTCCGTCAGCGTGCCGATGGGTAGCATGAGCCTGGGCGCGGCTTTTGGTAAGCGCAGCGCAACCACCAGCGGCTCCTTCTCGGCCTTGGAGACCAAGCACACTCAGTTGTCGGCCACCTACAACCTGAGCAAGCGTACCGCCTTGTTTGTCCTGCACAACAACAAGAAGGTTGCAGGTTCGACGGTTGATGCAGACGACGCCAAAGAGGTTGGCGTGGGCATTGCCCACACCTTCTAATCCCGCGCTGGCCTAGCCAGCTCAAGGTTTAGCAAGTGTCAAACCCCGCCCGGGCAACTG
>CAZCSD010000114.1:0-4309 GCA_964501235.1 uncultured Polaromonas sp.
CAGCGGGCGTGCATTCGCGCTCACACCATCGCCGCGCGCTGTCCACCAGCATCTGCCGCATGTCAGCGTCAAGGCTCGATTCAGTGACGGGTCTTGGATTCACAGCGCGAGCACCTGTTTGGCGATGATGTTGTGCTGAATTTCGCTCGTACCGCCTGCAATGGTGTAGCCGCGCGCAAGGAAGCGGCGCGAAGAGGCGGTACCGGCCAGGGCATCCTGGGGGGGAGCGTCGGGCTGACCTGCCAGCCACTGAGGCGACAGGGGCCAGGCTTGCGGACCGAGCGCATCGACCATCAGCTCTTCCCAAAGCTGTATCAAACGACTGCCACGCATCTTGAGCATGGAGACCTCGGGCCCAAGTTGCTCGCCAGCGGACTGGCGAGCCACAAACCGGGCGGCGTTGGCTTCCAGGGCCATGAGACGAGAAACCAGATCGGCAAACCGCGCCCTGAACCAGGGCATGTCGGCCACAAGGCAGCCGCCTTGGGTGCGCGACAAGGCGATCTCTCGCACACGCGCCATTCGACGCTTGTTCTCCCCAATGCGAGCGAGCTTCAGACGCTCGAACTCGAGCAGCGACTTGGCGACCGTCCAGCCCTGGTTTTCATGGCCCACCAACTGGTGCACCGGAACCTTGACCTTGTCGAAGAAAACTTCACAGAAGACCGACCAGCCATGAATACCGGTGATCGGGCGAACGGTGATGCCGGGCGTCCTCATGTCGATCAGAAAAAAACTGATCCCCTCCTGAGGCCTGCCATCTCGGTTCGTTCGGGCCAAAACAAAGATCCAGTCTGCATACTGAGCATAGGAGGTCCAGATCTTGGAGCCCTCGATCACATAGTGATCCCCGTCGCGATCCGCACGGGTCGTCAAGGCAGCCAGGTCCGAGCCGGCATTGGGCTCGGAATAGCCCTGGCACCACCACTGTCGTCCAGAGGCAATGGCCGGAAGAAAACGCTGCTGTTGGTCGGCGCTCCCAAAACGCATCAGCACCGGCCCGATCATGTCGAAGGTGATCGAGTTCAACTCGGGGGCACCACCCAAAGCCATTTCTTCGTCAAAGACCAGCTGCTGGGTCACACTCCAGCCCCGCCCTCCCCAAGCGACAGGCCAGTGCGGCACAAGAATGCCGTGGGCTGCGAGCAGCTCGTGCCAGGCCATGAGTTGGCCGGGCACAGCTTGGCGCCCCTGAGCGATGGTTTGCCGAAGATCGGCCGGCAGCTTGTCACGCACGAACTGGCGTACAGCCTGCCGAAAGCGATCGGGGTCGTTTTCAGAGAACAAATCGGCTTGCATCACGCGGCCAGCCCGTGCTTGAGCGCCCGCCGAGCAATGGCCGCGCGGTGTACTTCGGAGGCTCCGTCATAGATGCGGAAAGGCCGCAACATGCGAAGAATCATGGACACAGGAATGTCCTCGGAGATACCGAGCGCCCCGCAGATCTGCACGGCTGAATCGGCGACCTGGTAGACAGCCTCGGAAACGAAGACCTTGGCCATGGATGAATGATGGCGGATGGACTGTCCTGCATCGAGCCGCCGTGCCACGTCCAGCACGATCTGCCGGGCCGCATAAAGCTGGATGTGGGCATCTGCCACCATGGCTTGCACCATCTGGTGGTCAGCCAATGCAACCCCCTGGGACTGGCGCTTGAGGGCGTAATCCTGGGCCATGGACATGGCGCGTGATGCCAGGCCAATGAAACGCATGCAGTGAAACAGACGGGCACCTTCGAGCCGCAGCTGCGAATGGGCCAGACCCTGGCCCTCTTCACCGATCAAGGCATCGGCCTTGACATGGCAATCCTTAAGCAAGATTTCAGCATGACCACCGATGTCAAAAGGTTCCATGGTGGGTATGTCGCGCAGGATCTCAAATCCCGGGTTGTCCATGTCCACAAAAAACCAGGAGGGACCGGCGTCGGTGCGCGCGACCACGATGGCGAAGTCTGCCCGCATGGCGCCCGAGATGAACCACTTGTGTCCGTTGATCACCCACCCGTCGGCCGTGCGCCGGGCACTTGCTGACAACATGCGCGGATCAGAGCCCACGCCAGGCGCCGGCTCGGTCATGGCAAAGCAGGATGCGCGTTCCCCCCGCACCAAGGGCATCAGGTAGCGCTCTTTTTGGGCCGGATTGGCCAGGCTTTCAAGGGCAAAGATATCGGGCTGAATGGGCGGCCCGCAGCGCAGCGCCAGGGGTCCCAGAAAACTGCGTCCAGCCTGCTCCAAATAGGCACAGCATTGCTCCCACGAAAGAGCGAGTCCGCCCTCTTCACGCCGGCCCCTTGGCGCACCGAGTCCGCGCGCCAGCGCCAGACCCTGCAGTTCCTCGGTCACACGGGCAATCGCCACGCGATCATGGACGGCTCGCAAGTCCTCTCGCGGGATCACCTCTTCGTTGATGAAATCACGCAGTGTGTCGATCAGCGCGTCATATTCCTCGGTCGTCCTTGCGGTTTCAGGCCGAATCATTTGGCGATCAGTTTCACCACAGTGGTCCACTGCTGCGTGTCTTTGACCAGGAAAGCGGCAAAGTCCCGGGTGCCCAGGAAGGCCTCTTCTCCACCCGCTGCAATGAGACGCTGCTTGACTTCGTTGGTGGCGCAAGCCTGCTGCATGGCCGCCTCCAGAACGCGTACGACCTCTGCCGGCGTGCCGGCAGGCGCATGCAGCCCATACCAGGACAACACCGTCGCCCCGGGGAAGCCCGCCTCCGCAATGGTCGGCACATCCGCGAGCTGGCTTGAGCGATTGCCACTCATGTTGGCCAGCGCCCGCAGTTTTCCGCCGCTGACCTGCGGATGAGCCACCGAAGAGGGCAAGACTGTCATGGCGGTCATACCGTTGATCAGATCGGGCAGCGAGGGCGGTGCTCCCTTGTACATCACCGGCTCCATCGTGATGCCTGCTTCCCTGGCAAACAACTCGGTCGATATGTGCTGCGGAGTCCCATTGCCGCCGTTGGCGTATTGAAGTGGCTTGGGCGACTTTTTGGCAAACTCCACAAATTCCTTGACCGTGCGGGCGGGCGACGTCGCCGGCACCACAAAGTAGCTGGGAGACAGAGAAAAACGCCCGATCGGCGTAAAACTCTTGGTCGACCAGCGCAGATTGGTCTCGATCATGGGCGCCGAGTTGATGAAACTGGCCGACACCATCAGGGTGTATCCGTCAGGTGCGGCCTGGGCCACCGCCTCTGCGGCAATGCTGCCGCTGGCGCCTGGCCGAGGCTCCACAACGATGGAGACCTTCAGTATTTCAGCCATGGTCTGGATCACCGCGCGGGCTTGCACATCCACCACGCCGCCTGCAGCGTATGGCACCAGAACCTTGATCGGTTTGGCCGGGAAAGTGCTTGCGCGGGCGAAGGGGGCCAGGGCACCCAGCGCGGCAGCACCTGCAAGCGGCAGAACCAATTGACGACGTTTCATGAATATCTCCTTGTGCTGGACGGGTTGACGGACTTGCCTCCTACCTGTCATGATAGGTCCAATCGCCATGCCAATCAACACCTGAAATGAACGCGCTGACTCCATACCGGGCCGGGTCTCCATCGGAAACCAACCGCCAGGGTCGGGCCACTGTATCGTGAGCAAACCCAGAGGCCCCCTCTCGCCCGAACCGGACGCAGCAAGCTCGGGATTGCCGCTTTTTGCCCGCATCAAGTCCAGCCTGCGTCAGGACATCCTGAACAGGCGCTTTCGCCCGGGCCAGAAGTTGCCCTCGGAGGCGCAATTGCAGCTGAGTTTCGGGGTCAGCCGGATCACTGTGCGACAGGCTCTGAACGAGCTGCAGTCGGAAGGACTGATCGACACCATCAACGGCAAGGGCAGCTTTGTCACGCAGCCGGCCAACGCCCCCCGACTGGGCATGCTTGCAGGCTTTAAGGAATCGCTTCGAAGCAGTGGCCGCGTGGCCAGCGGGCGCATGCTGAGCGTGCGCACGGGACCGGCCCCGCAGCGTGTGGCCCGGGCTCTGGACCTCGCCCCCCTCGCGCTGGTGACCATCGCACGGGCGATATTCCTGGCAGACGGGGTGCCCACGGCCTTCGTAAAGTCGTATTACGAACCCACCTTGGGCCGGGAAATTCTTGCTGAGCGTCTCGCCACCGAAGACGCCTTGTCCGTTTTGGAAGAGGAACTGGGATTTCGTCTGGATCAGACGAAGATCTCGGCGACTGCCGTCAAATGCGGATGGATACGCGGTTTTTTTCTGGGAGTGCCGGCCGACGAACCCCTCTTGCACATGCGATTCATCCCAATTGATCTGACTGGACTTGCGCTGATGTATTCCGATGTGTACTT
>CAZCSD010000115.1:0-4245 GCA_964501235.1 uncultured Polaromonas sp.
AGCGGCTGCAGGAGGCGCGCTGGTTCATCAAGAACATCCAGCAGCGCTTTGACACGATCCTGCGGGTCTCCACAGCCATCGTCGAGAGGCAAAAAAACTTCTTTGTCCATGGCGAGCTGGCCATGCGGCCCCTGGTATTACGCGAGATTGCCGACGAATTGGGTCTGCACGAATCGACTATTTCGCGCGTGACTACCGCCAAGTACATGAGCACGCCGTTTGGCACCTTTGAGCTCAAGTATTTCTTTGGCTCCGGCCTCGGTACGGAGGCCGGCGGCAATGCATCGAGCACCGCCGTGCGCGCTCTCATCAAACAGTTTGTCGCTGCCGAAAGTTCCAGCAAGCCCTTGAGCGACAACCAGATCTCCGACATGTTGCGCGAGCAGGGCATTGAATGCGCGCGGCGTACCGTGGCCAAGTACCGCGAGGCCCTGCGCATCGCGCCGGCCAACCTTCGAAAGGCCCTGTGAACACCCTGACCCTGTTTTTGCCCTGCGCCGCCGGGGTGCAGGACCTGTTGGCCGCCGAGGTGGCGCGCATTACGGGCCGGACGCCCAAGGCTTGGCGGGCGGGTGTTTCGTTGCCAGGCTCATGGCGCGATGCCCTGCAGCTCAACCTTCACAGCCGGCTGGCTCAGCGGGTGCTGGTGCAATTGGCGCAGCATGGCTACCGAAATGAGGATGACCTCTACAACGCAGCTGCCAATGTGCCCTGGGAGCTCTGGTTTGATCCGCGGCAGACTTTCAAGGTGGAGATGACTGCCCAGCACAGCCCGCTGCAGAGCTTGAACTTTGCGACGCTGCGCATCAAGGACGCGGTGGCCGACCGTTTTCGAGCCAAATGCCGTGATCAAAGGCCCAGCGTTGAGACACGCTGGCCTGATGTGCGCATTCACGCTCATTTGACCGCCGATACGGTGACGCTGCACATCGATACCTCTGGCGAGCCCTTGTTCAAGCGTGGCTGGCGCGAGGATAAAGGGGATGCTCCTCTGAAAGAAACCCTGGCGGCCGCCATGATCGCCGCTACCGGTTGGGACCAGCAGTGTGAGGCGGGTGTACCTTTGTATGACCCCTGCTGCGGCTCGGGCACGATCGTGATTGAGGCGGCGCAGATCGCTTGCCACATGGCGCCGGGCTTGCATCGCCGCTTTGGTTTTGAAAAGCTGCAGCCCTTCCAGGCCCCGGTCTGGCAAGACTTGCGGGCCGAGGCGCAAAGTCGCATCACGGCTGCAGTGGCGCCGGTGTTTGGCAGCGACGTCTCGTTTCGGATGGTCGACTTTGCACAGCGTAATGCCGAGCGTGCTGGCGTGACCCAGGCCGTGAACCTGCGCGGCGGCGACGCGCTGCAGCGTATGCCGCCGGCGCCCCGTGGTGTGATGCTGCTCAACCCGCCGTACGGGGAGCGCATTGAGGTGGCCGGTGTGGCGGCCCCGGGTGGGGGGCGAGGTGCGCCACATCGTGGCGCGGTTGCTGCGCCCTTCGAGCAGGCGGTGGATGAGTTTGGCCAGAGCCTGGACCCAGCGCCCGGGCGCAGGGCGCCCGGCGGGCGCGAGCGGGCGCAGACCGAGACCGGTCAGCAGGTCGATGACTTTTTCGAGCGGCTGGCGGCTCACTGGAAGAAGAATTACGCCGGCTGGTCGGCCTATCTGCTCACCCCCGACCTCAAGCTGCCGGGCAAGATGCGCCTGAAGGAATCGCGCCGGGTGCCCATGTGGAACGGCCCGATCGAGTGCCGGCTGTTCCGCTTCGATGTGGTGCTTGGATCGGTGCGCAAGCCCCAGGTGCCCCCATCGTCGGGGTCAGGGCAGCCGTGAGTGGCGCAGCCAGGCGGCCACCCATCCCGGTGGTGCTTGACACCAATATCGTGCTGGACCTGCTGGTCTTTGCCGACCCCCAGGCCGTTGAGCTGCGCGCCGCGCTCGAAGTGGGGCAACTACAGTGGCTGGCCTCCCCGGCCATGCGCGAAGAACTTCAGCGCGTGCTTGGCTATCCACAATTGCAGCCGCGCTTAGCCTTCCACGGCCTTTCGCCCGCGCAAGTGTTGGCTGCCTTCGACGCCTACTCCGCCCTGCGTCCGGCAGCCCCCAAGGCCCCTTGCACCTGCAAGGACCCCGACGATCAGAAATTCATAGACCTGGCTGTGGCCCACCAGGCTGCGCTACTGAGCAAGGACAAGGCCGTCCTGGCCATGCGCAAGCGCCTGGAGCGGCTGGGGGTGGCATTGAGCCCTCGGCCTTTAGCTTTACAGCAAAGGCGCTTGTACCTCGTTGGTTTCTGACCTGCGGCTGCGCGGCCGGGCCTCCGCGGCCGGCTGCAAGCCAAAGCTGTGTGCGCTCGAGCGGCTCCAGTAGTCGCGCCATACGCCCTCGAGCTTGTTGCCATTGCCTAGCAGGGCGCCGGACTCGAGGTGGGGGATCAGCCTGGAAAGCGGTTGCACTTCGGTATCGCTGACCCGGCGCATGATGTGCTCGGCCCTTATTTCACCCGGATGCTGGAGGCCGGCAGCCTGCACCAGTTCTTGCAGCGCATGCAGGGTGCTGCGATGGAAGTTGTGCACCCGCTGGGCCTTGCTTTCCGGCACGAGGGCGCGCTGTCGCAACGGGTCCTGCGTGGTGACTCCGGTGGGGCATTCCCCGGTGTGGCAGGTTTGGGCCTGTATACAACCCAGGGCCATCATGAAGCCGCGAGCGGCATTGCACCAGTCGGCGCCCAGGGCCATGAGTCGGGCGATGTCAAAAGCGCTGGTGACCTTGCCGGCCGCACCGATGCGGATCTGATCGCGCAAGCCCGCGCCGACCAGGGTGTTGTGGACCAGCAGCAGACCTTCTTGGACCGGTGTGCCGACGTGGTCGGTAAACTCCACCGGCGCTGCACCCGTGCCGCCCTCGGCGCCATCGACCACGATGAAGTCCGGCCGGATACCGGTATCGAGCATGGCATGCACAATGGCAAACCATTCCCACGGATGCCCGATGCACAGCTTAAAGCCCGTGGGCTTGCCGCCCGAGAGCTCCCGCAGTCGGGTGATAAAGTGCATCAGTTCGATCGGCGTTGAAAACGCACTGTGGGCGGCCGGGGAGACACAGGTCGCGCCCACCGGAACCCCCCGGGCCTCTGCGATTTCGGGTGTGACCTTGGCGCCGGGCAGCACGCCGCCATGACCCGGCTTGGCGCCTTGGCTCATCTTGATTTCGATCATCTTGACCTGAGGATCGCATGCGTTTTCTGCAAAGCGTTCGGCGCTGAAACTGCCATCCGGATTGCGGCAACCGAAGTAGCCCGATCCGATCTCCCAGATGAGGTCGCCCCCATGCTCGCGGTGATGCCGTGAGATCGAACCCTCACCCGTATCGTGGGCGAAGCCGCCGAGCTTGGCGCCCCGGTTGAGGGCGAGGATGGCGTTGGCCGAGAGCGAACCAAAGCTCATGGCCGAGATGTTGAACACGCTGGCCTGGTAAGGCTGGGTGCAGGTCGAGCGCGAGGGCCGACCTGGTTCGCCCCCGATCCAGACTCGGAAGTTGGCGTCTGCCACACGCGAGGGCTGCATGGAGTGGTTGATCCACTCGTAGCCGTTTTGTCCCACATCGAGCTGGGTGCCGAAAGGGCGGTTGTCCGGGGCGCCTTTGGCCCGCTGGTATACCAGGGAGCGCTGCGCCCGCGAAAACGGTGCAGCCTCCCGGTCGCTTTCAATGAAGTACTGCCGGATCTCAGGACGTATGAACTCGAGCAGAAAGCGAAGGTGTCCGATCACCGGATAGTTGCGGGTGATGGCATGGTGGCTTTGCTGCAGATCCAGAAACCCGCGCAGGCTCAAGAGCCCTGCGATCAAAAAAAGCCAAAAGCCTTCGCCAAAGAGCAGCAGGCTCAGCAAGGAGGCTGCGGCAACCAGGGTGCAGACAGCCAGGGTCCAGTAGCGAATGGGCAGCACGGCTTCAATTTTTTGGAGCATGGGCATACCTTTCCTGTTGGCCGGCTGATTCTGTAACACAAATTTGGCGCTGGCTACCGTACCAACCCCTCCTGGCTGGCGGGCTGCGCATCCCCGCGCCGGTTTCTAATCGTGGGGAGCCGCCTTGACGAAAGCGCCGCCCTGGTGAAGCACGGCGGGGTCGTGGTGATCCAGCACCGGCTGGTTGGCTTCCACGCGGGCCCTGTGGGGGTCGGACGAGTCGCGGGGCCGGTAGCCCAGGTGACGCGCCAGCCGGTTGTCGTACCAGCTGCTGCTGTTGTCGGAGGTGCCGTA
>CAZCSD010000116.1:0-3949 GCA_964501235.1 uncultured Polaromonas sp.
TGCTCCAGTCGGCCACATAGCCGGGGCCGCCCAGGCTGGGGCTGTTGAAGACACCGGTCAGCAGGGCACCCAGGATGCCGCAGACCCCGTGCACGCCGAACACATCGAGCGTGTCGTCGGCGCCGAGCATCTTCTTGAGGCCGCTGACGCCCCACAGGCCGGCAAAGCCCGCAATCAGGCCGATGATCAGGCCGCCCCCGATACCCACATTGCCCGCCGCCGGGGTGATGGCCACCAGACCGGCCACAGCACCGGTGGCAGCGCCGAGCATGGAGGCCTTGCCCTTGAGCATGGCCTCGCCGATGCACCAGGTCAGAACGGCGCCGGCGGTGGCGGCCAGGGTGTTCATGAAGGCCAGGGCGGCAAAGCCGTTGGCTTCCAGGGCCGAGCCGGCATTAAAGCCGAACCAGCCCACCCACAGCAGGGCGGCGCCCACCATGGTCAGGGTCAGGCTGTGCGGGGCCATGGCTTCCTTGCCGTAGCCCACGCGCTTGCCCAACATGTAGGCGCCCACCAGACCGGCGACGGCGGCATTGATGTGCACCACCGTGCCGCCGGCGAAGTCCAGCGCGCCCATCTGCCAGATGTATCCGGCTTTGGCCGTCATGGCGTCCACCACTTCCTTGCCGGTGTAGGCGTCCGGACCCATCCAGAACCAGACCATGTGGGCGATCGGCAGATAGCTGAAGGTGAACCACAGCGCCATGAAGGTCAGGACGGCTGAGAACTTCATGCGCTCTGCGAAGGCGCCAACGATCAGGGCGCAGGTGATGCCGGCAAAAGTAGCCTGGAAGGCGGCGAAGACGATTTCTGGAATCACCACTCCCTTGCTGAAGGTCGCTGCGTTGGCGAAGGTGCCCGCCGCGTTGTCCCAGATGCCCTTGAGCATGAAGCGGTCGAAGCCGCCGAAGAAGGCGCCCCCTTCTGTGAACGCGATGCTGTAGCCGTAGATCACCCACAGCACCACGATCATCGAGAAGGTGACCATGACTTGCATCAGCACTGACAGCGCATTCTTGCTTCGGACCAGGCCGCCATAGAACAGAGCCAAGCCCGGGACGGTCATCATGATGACCAGCAGCGTGGCCACCATCATCCAGCCGGTGTCGCCCTTGTTGGGCACCGGTGCCTCAGCAGCAGCGGCGGGGGCGGCCGGTGCGGAAGGAGCGCCGGTGGCGGGCGCAGCATCGGCCGGTTTGGCTGCATCGGCGGGGGCGGCGGCCGCAGGCGCGCTGGCCGCAGCGGCGGGTGGGGGGGTCTGGGCCAGTGCGCTGGCACCGAAGCCCAGGAGGCACAAGGCCAAGGAGGCGAGTAGTTTTTTCATGGCGTCAATCTCTTTCTCTATGAATGAACAGCCTCGCAGGCTTACAGGGCTTCTTTGCCGGTTTCGCCGGTGCGGATGCGGACGACCTGTTCAAGGTCGTAGACGAAGATCTTTCCGTCACCGATCTTGCCCGTGCGGGCGGACCCCTCGATGGCTTCAATCACCCGTTCGACCAGATCGTCGGAGACGGCCGCTTCGATCTTGACCTTGGGCAGGAAGTCGACGACGTACTCAGCGCCGCGATAGAGCTCGGTATGGCCTTTCTGGCGACCGAAACCCTTGACTTCGGTGACGGTGATGCCCTGCACGCCCATGGACGAGAGCGCCTCGCGCACCTCGTCGAGCTTGAAGGGTTTGATGATGGCGGTGACGAGTTTCATGTGGGGGTTTCCTTTCTCTCTGGCACGCTCGAAAACAAATCCGGGGGTTTCAAAGCAGACTTTGTGCCAGAGACCGTTCGTCCCTCGAAAGCCGGATGTGAAAAGAATCATTACCCCAAGGGCGCCTGCTGTGTAAACCGATGTGGCGAGGGCCGGCCGCGAGGCTAAAGTCAAATCCCTTGCCGCGGGCGTCGCACGATTTTGGTGCGCCCGTGCACCAAGCTGGACCTTATTTCCGAAGTGCGAACCCATGAGCTTTTCTGTTGTGCACAGCCGAGCCCTGCTGGGGCTACAAGCCTGTCCGGTGCTGGTGGAGGTGCATCTGGCCAACGGCTTGCCTTCCTTCACCCTCGTGGGCTTGGCCGACACCGAGGTCAAGGAGGCGCGTGAGCGGGTTCGCTCGGCGCTGGCCAATTGCGGCCTTGAATTTCCCCACAACAAGCGCATCACCGTGAATCTGGCGCCGGCGGATTTGCCCAAGGACTCGGGACGCTTTGACCTGCCGATTGCCCTGGGCATCCTGGCTGCGGCCGGTCAGCTGGATGCAACGCGGCTAGAGGGCTTTGAGTTTGCCGGCGAGTTGTCGCTTGGGGGGCAGCTCAGGCCCGTGCGTGGAGCCCTGGCCATGGCGCTGGCAGCGGGCCAGATGGGTCACAGGCGCGCCTTGGTGCTGCCTGGGGCCAGCGCACGGGAGGCCGCTTGCGTGCCGCAGGCGCGCGTGTACGGGGCCGAGACTCTGATCGAGGTGGTGCAGGCCTTCGTGCCGGGTCCGGGCGATGACAGGCCGCCCTGGCAACCCCTGCCGACGGCCTCGACGGGCCCTGCCCTGGCCCCCGGCCCTGACATGGCCGATGTGAAGGGCCAGACGGCGGCTCGGCGTGCGCTCGAGATTGCTGCGGCCGGGGGGCACAGCCTCTTGCTCGTGGGCCCGCCGGGTGCGGGCAAGTCCATGCTGGCGCAGCGGCTGGCCGGCCTGCTGCCCCCCATGGATCACGACCAGGCCCTCGAGAGTGCCTCCATCGCCTCCCTGCTTGGGCGCTTCGTTCCCGAGCGCTGGGCTCAGCGACCCACCTGTGCCCCTCATCACACCGCTAGCGCGGTGGCCCTGGTGGGTGGGGGCTCACCGCCCCGGCCCGGTGAAATTTCGTTGGCTCATGGCGGCGTGCTTTTTCTCGACGAGTTGCCGGAGTTTCCGCGCGCTGCGCTGGAGGCCCTGCGCGAGCCATTGGAGACCGGCAGCATCCGCATCGTTCGCGCGGCCCAGCAGGCCGAGTTTCCGGCCCGCTTTCAGTTGGTGGCGGCCATGAACCCTTGCCCCTGCGGTTACCTGGGTTCGAGCGTACGCGCCTGTCGTTGCAGTCCCGATCAGGTGGCGCGCTATCAGGCCCGTATCAGCGGTCCCTTGCTCGACCGGATCGATCTGCAGGTCAACGTGGCGGCCTTGCCAGCGGCCGAATTGGTGCACGCTCCCGCAGGCGAAGCCAGTGCCCCGATTGCCGCTCGCGTTCAGGCGGCCTGGAACCGGGCGCAGGACAGACAGGGATGCGCCAACCGGGCCCTGACGGGCGCTCTGATGGACACCCACTGTCGCACGGATGAGGCAGCCGCCTCGCTGCTGACCAACGCGGCCACCCGTCTGGGTTGGTCGGGCCGCAGTATCCACCGCTGTCTGCGTGTGGCCCGCAGCATCGCCGATCTGGCCGGCAGCCTCGCGATCGAGCCGGTCCATGTGGCCGAGGCGGTGCAGTACCGCCGGGGCCTGGAGGCCGGGCCCGGTTCAGCCCCGACCCGGCCGGGCGTCAGGCCCGGTGGCTGCGAGCTTTGACCTCGCATCGCATGCCCGGCTGACGATCGCTGCGGGCTCAGTGGCGCACCGCGCTGGCCGGTGCGGCCAGTTGCGAGCGCAGCGGGGTGGTCCAAATTTGGTCGAGGGCCTCGAGCTCTTCGGCAGTCAGGTGGGCCGAGTTGCCGACGACGCAGTCGCGCGGCAGCGGTCGGGCGCTTGCCGCGACAGGCAGTCGGGGCGCTTGTGCGAGCTGACTGGCCAAAAGCATGAGCTGTTCGAGCGACATCGGGCGTCTTGTTATGACAGTGCCCGTATCATGGCCGTTCTGCGGCGATCAAAAGTTAAATCTTGCAATAAGATGTTGTCAAGCGTGTGCTGCCTGCCGCTCGATGACTGCGTGGTCTAGCGGTCAACCGGCAAACAGGGTTTCGGGCAGGCCCTTGACCCCGGGGATTTGCA
>CAZCSD010000117.1:0-3932 GCA_964501235.1 uncultured Polaromonas sp.
GCAGTGTGCTGCGCCTGGGCGAGACCGTTACCTCTGTGCTCGCATCAGATGATTTGCTAGCGCCCCTTCTGCCGCTGGCCCCCTGGATTGCCGCAAATACCCCGCGGACGGTGCAGTTGCAAAGCCTGCGTCAGGACATCAAGGGCACCTTCAACAAAAAAGAAAATGTCTTGACCCTCGTCGTGCAAGGCCCCAGCGCGGAGTCGGCTCAGCGCCTGCACCTGGCTGTGATTGAAGGGCTGCGCAAAGAACTTATGCCCAAAGGCAGGGACCTGGAAGAGATTCAAAAACGCAGACAGATTGCTGAGGCCACGCTCGAAGACCTCAACACGTTGCTGCCCAACCTCAGCAAAAGCATCATCCGCATGAGCGCCGACAGCGAAGCCTCTTCGCGCGCGTACAGCTTGCTGCTGCAGCAGCGCCTCAGCGCCCTGGAAGCCTTGCGGGACATTGACAAGAGCCTCAAGCCCTTTGGCGACGAAGCGGTCGTACAAGCCCCAACCCGGCCGGACAGGCCGACCCAACCCAAAAAAGCCCTGATCGCCGTCGTGAGCACCCTGGCCGTGGGCTTTGCCCTGCTGCTGTTTGTGTTTATTAGGCAGGCGCTGCGAAATGCGGCCAAGAATCCGGACGACGCGGGACGGCTGGCCGCCATCCAGGGCAACCTGGCTCGCAGCATCGGTCTTGGCCGGAAGTAGAGAACCGAATTAAAGAGCTTTTGTGTTTGGTCTGGCCGAAGATGTCACCAAACGCGTCGGTTTTCTGGCACGCTTGTCGGCCACCATGCCGATGGCCACCCTCACCCCGGCCCCGACCTCAGGCCATACACCTGCCCGGCCAGAAAAAGGTACTCTGCGCGCAGCACGGGCCCGCCCTTTTCACCACTGAAGGTAAAGCCCAGCAGGGCGAGTGCGGTGCCGGGCTTGATCTCGGGGACCCTCCAGGCGTCCATGCGGGTAAGCGGGGCGAGTTCGATCTCCCATACGCGGTCTTTGCGGGTGGGCAGCTGCGCGGCCTTGAGCAGCGCGGGCCCATCGACGCTGGCCACTTGTGCGGGCAGTTTGCGGTTTGTCAGGTCGGCGGGCAATTTGAGGTCGGCAGCCACTTCCAGCTTGAGCTCTGCATGGGGATTGCGCCAGCTCACTTGGACGGCGCGCCCTTCCAGCCAGATGGGCCGGTTCTGGTCGAAGCTGCTCCAACCATGGTGCGCGCGGGCAAAGAGGGGCAGGCCCAAGCCCGCGGCGATGAGTGTTCTGCGTTGCATGAGGGCTCCTTAGACGTAGGCGATCCAGCGACCGCAGATGATGACAGCCAGCCAAAGCCCGCTTGAGAGCAGGGTCAGGGCGCGAGCGGTGCGGTCCATGCGGGCGAGGCTGCCCCGGGCATGAAACCAGGCGGCGTTCATCCCTGCGAGCATGAGCAAACCCATCTTGAGCACAAAGGCCCGGTTACTCAGCAGCTCAAGGGGCTGGCTGGCAAACATGAGCAAGCCGCTGGCCGCGGCCATTGAAAAGCCCAACACGGCCAGGCCGAGTGCCATGCGCGCCAGGGCCGCCACCGGCAACTCAGGGCCCGCACCCCAGACGCGCAGCTCAAAAAGCACCAGGTTGCCCAGCAGCAGGGCGATGCCGACGATGTGCACCACCTCGAGGGCGGGGTAAGCAAAGGGGTGAGAGACGATCCAGCCGAGCATGGGGCCATTGTCGGGCCAGGCCACCCGGGGCAAGGCATCCGCACCCCGGCAGTGGTGTCAGGACTTTCTGCGGGCCTGGTACTGGCGCAACCACCCCAGCCCGGCCGATGTCGCGCCGGCGGGGATGTACTCGCACCCAATCCATCCCTCGTAGCCCAGGGCATCGAGTTGATCAAAGAGGTAGTCGTAGCAAACCTCGCCGGTGTTGGGCTCGTGGCGGTCGGGCACGCCGGCTATCTGCACATGCCCCACTCCATCTCTGTGCTTTTGCAGACGGCGCGCCAGATCGCCTTCCATCACCTGGCAGTGATAAAAGTCCATCTGGACTTTCAGGTTGGGCATTCCGACCTCGGCCAGTACATCGTGGGCCTGCTGCTGGTAGTTCAAGAAATACCCGGGCATGTTGCGGGTGTTGATGGGCTCGATCAGGAGCGTGATGCCGTGCGGGGCCAGCGTCTGCGCGGCAGCGCGCAGATTGGTCACATAGGTGGCGCGGGCCTGCGCCGGCGATACGCCTTGCGGCATGAGGCCGGCCATGGCGTGCAAGCGGCGGCAGCCGGTGGCCTGTGCATAGGGCAAGGCGGTTTGCACGCTGCGCGCAAACTCCGCCTCCCGGCCCGGATGACACGCCATGCCGCGCTCGCCGGCCGCCCAGTCGCCCGGGGGCAGGTTGAACAGCGCCTGCACCAGACCCTGGCTTTGCAAGCGCTCTGCAAGGACTTGCGGCGGATGCTCGTAAGGAAAGAGGAACTCTACGGCCTCAAAGCCATCTGCCGCAGCCGCAGCAAAGCGCTCGAGGAAGGGCACCTCGTTGTACATCATGGACAGGTTGGCAGCAAATTGGGGCATGTTTACCAGGGGGCGTTGAAATGCTGGCGCAACTCGTCAATCTGCGCCGTCGTGAGCGAGGGAGGGCGCGGCGAGCTCATGCACCACAGACGCGCCGTTTCCTCGAGCTCCTCGAGGACGGCCATGGCCTGGGCCGGGCTGCTGTGCCATACATTGGGCCCGAGGCGATCGAGCATGACCGCATGCAGCCGACGACCGGCGGCCCGGGCCTGGGCCATCTCTTGAACCACCCGATCGGCCGCGCGCGGATCGCCCGGCCGGTGGTAGGCGATGCGCGGCACATGGCCGACCTTCATCACAAAATACGGCGTGATAGGCGGCAGCAGATCGCCCTGGCCCGCGGGGTCTTGCAAAGTCAGCGACACCAGATGGGTAGAGTGGGTGTGGATGATGCAGTGGGCCAGCGGATCGGCCTCATAGATCCGGCGGTGCAAGAGCCAGGTCTTGCTGGCCGGGAGCCCGCTGTGCTGTTGGCCGGCAGCGTCGAGCCAGGCCAATTGGCCCGGCTCAAGAAAACCCAGGCAGGCCTCGGTGGGCGTGATCAGAAAGCCGCCGCCGGCGGGCGAAGGGACCCGCGCGCTGATGTTACCGGCCGTGGCGTGCACATAGCCGCGCTCAAACAAAGAGCGGCCCACGCGGCAGATCTCCTGCCTCAGAGCTTCAAGGGTAAAGGGCTGCGCACCTTGCATGGATTGCCGCGTCAGCCCACCTGGGCCAGCGCTTTAACAAAAAAGTCAACACTGCCGAAATTGCCCGACTTGAGCGCCAGGAGCAAAGGCTCGGCGGGCGCGCCCGGCGTTGGCGCAACTTGCGCCAAGGTCCAGGGCACACCAGGGTCTATGGGCGCGCCGATGCGCAACTGCGCCACCGACAAGGCCTGCACCACCGCACCGGAAGTCTCACCGCCGGCCACCACCAGCCGGCGCACGCCCGCTTGCACCAGGCCCTGGGCCACGCGGGCCAGACAGGCCTCGACCCAGGCTCCAACGCGCGCGGCACCGAGCTCGGCTTGAACGGCGCGCACCTGCTCGGCAGGCGCGGTGGCATACACCAGCACCGCCGCCCCCCGCTGATCGCTGGCCCACTGCAGCGCTTGAGCGGCCACATCCTCGCCGCCGGCCAGAGCGCGGGCGTCGACACGGAAAGCCGGCAAGCCTTGGGCCAGCCAGTGCGCCACCTGCTCTTGGGTGGCCTTGGAGCACGAACCGCAGATCACCGCCTCTTGCCCGCCCACACGGGGCAGTTGCGCAGCCTGCGCATCAGGTTTCATCAAGCCCATGGCCTCGTAGACCGCCGGCAGGCCCAAGGCCACGCCCGAGCCCGCGGTAATCAGGGGCAGTTGCGAGCAGGCAGCGGCCAGATTGCGCAAAGCCTGGTTGTCGATGGCATC
>CAZCSD010000118.1:0-3825 GCA_964501235.1 uncultured Polaromonas sp.
GCTTTTGGCATCGTGGCCAAAGGCAAAGGGACGGTTGACATTCCGCATGGCAACCGTTTGGAGCTCTTCCTCGGCGCGGCCATCGGCGCCATCACCTTCAGCGGCTCGGTGATTGCGTTTGGCAAGCTCTCGGGCAAGTACAAGTTCCGCCTGTTCCAGGGCGCCCCGGTGGTTTTTGCCGGCCAGCACATGGTCAACTTGGTGCTGGGTCTGGCCACGGTTGCGCTGGGCGTGTTCTTCATGTTTACCGGCAATTGGGACGCCTTTCTGGTCATGTTGGCGCTGTCCTTCGTGCTGGGCGTGCTGATCATCATTCCCATCGGCGGGGCCGACATGCCGGTGGTGGTGTCCATGCTCAACAGCTATTCGGGCTGGGCCGCTGCGGGCATCGGTTTTTCACTGAACAACAGCATGCTGATCGTGGCGGGCTCTCTGGTGGGTTCCTCGGGCGCCATCCTGAGCTACATCATGTGCAAGGCCATGAACCGCTCTTTCTTCAATGTGATTCTGGGCGGCTTCGGTGGCGAGGGCGGCAGCGCCGCGCAAGGCGGCGGCGTGCAACGCACGGCCAAGAGCGGCTCGGCCGACGACGCAGCCTTCATCATGAGCAACGCCGAATCGGTGATCATCGTGCCGGGCTATGGTCTGGCGGTGGCGCGGGCGCAGCACGCGGTCAAGGAGCTGGCACAAAAACTCACCGAGAAGGGCGTGACCGTCAAATACGCCATCCATCCGGTGGCCGGTCGCATGCCCGGTCACATGAATGTGCTGCTGGCCGAGGCCGAGGTGCCCTACGACCAGGTGTTCGAGATGGAAGATATCAATGCCGAGTTCAGCCAGGCCGATGTGGCCATCATCCTGGGCGCCAACGATGTGGTCAACCCGGCCGCGCATGTCAAAGGCAGCCCGATCTACGGCATGCCCATCCTGGAAGCCTACAAAGCCAAGACTGTCATTGTCAACAAGCGTTCCATGGCCGCCGGCTACGCTGGTCTGGACAATGAATTGTTCTATTTGGATAAAACCATGATGGTTTTTGGCGATGCGAAAAAAGTGATTGAAGATATCGGTAAAGCCATCGAATAATGGCAGCCTGCGCCGCCCCCGGTGGGCAGACCGGGCGGGCAGGCCAGGTCAAACGAGGGTGGTCTGAACCTTAAAGACACAGGAGACCCCTCATGAGCACCCAAACCGCCGAACGTCCCTGGCTGCAGGCCTACCCACCCGGCGTGCCGGCCGACATCGACGCCTCCCAATACCGCTCGCTGGTGGCGCTGCTGGAAGAAGGCTTCCAAAAGCACAGCGAGAAGGTGGCCTACAGCTTCCTGGGCAAAGAATTTCGCTTCGGCTACATCGACAGCGTTTCTCAGGCTTTTGCGGCCTACCTGCAAGGCCTGGGTCTGGCCCAGGGCGACCGCGTGGCCATCATGATGCCCAACGTGCCGCAGTACCCGGTGGCGGTGGCCGCCATCCTGCGCGCCGGCTATGTGGTGGTCAACGTCAATCCACTCTACACGGCGCGCGAGCTTGAGCACCAGCTCAAGGACTCGGGAGCCAAGGCCATCGTCATCCTCGAGAACTTTGCCGCCACCCTGGAGGCCTGCATCGGCAACACCCCGATCGAGCATGTGGTGCTGGCGGCCATGGGCGATCGACTGGGTTTTCTCAAGGGCGCCTTGGTCAACTATGTGGTGCGCAACATCAAGAAAATGGTGCCGGCCTTCACCTTATCGCAGGCGGTGCGTTTTAATGAGGCGATCGCCATGGGTGCCCGGGCCCCCCTGAAAATCCCCGAGCTGGGGCCCGACGATGTGGCGGTGCTGCAATACACCGGCGGCACCACGGGGGTGTCCAAAGGGGCGGTGCTCCTGCACCGCAACATCATCGCCAACCTGCTGCAGTCCGAGGCCTGGAATGCACCGGCGATGGCCGCGATTGCGGCAGATGAACAGCCGACCTACGTGTGCGCGCTGCCCCTCTATCACATCTTTGCCTTCACGGTGAACATGATGTTGGGCATGCGCTCGGGGGCCAAAAACATACTGATCCCCAATCCGCGCGACTTGCCCGCAGTGCTCAAAGAACTGGCCAAGCACCGCATCCACATGTTCCCGGCGGTCAGCACCTTGTTCAACGGCTTGGCCAACCATCCAGATTTCGGCACGGTCGACTGGTCGCACCTGAAAGTCTCCCTCGGCGGGGGCATGGCCGTGCAAAGCGCCGTGGCCAAACTCTGGCTGGAGAAAACCGGCTGCCCCATCTGCGAGGGCTATGGCCTGTCCGAGACCTCGCCTTCGGCCAGCTGCAACCCCGTCACCAGCCGCTCCTTCAGCGGCACGATCGGTGTGCCCATCCCCAGCACGCGCTTTAAGCTCCTTGATGACGAGGGCCACGAAGTCCCGATGGGGCAGCCCGGCGAGATCGCGATCAAAGGACCCCAGGTCATGGCCGGCTACTGGCAGCGGCCCGAGGAAACCGCCAAGGTGATGACGGCCGACGGTTACTTCCGATCGGGCGATATCGGCATCGTCGACGAACACGGATTCTTCAAGATCGTCGATCGCAAAAAAGACATGATCCTGGTCAGCGGCTTTAACGTTTACCCCAACGAGATCGAAGATGTGGTCGGCAAGCTTGAGGGAGTGCTCGAAGTGGCCTGCGTCGGCGTGCCCGATGAAAAGCAGGGCGAAGCGGTGAAACTGGTCATCGTCAAGAAGGATGCGACCCTCACCGAAGCCCAGGTACGTGACTACTGCCGCGCCAACCTGACGGGCTACAAGCAACCGAAGGTGGTGGAATTTCGCACCGAGCTGCCCAAAACGCCGGTCGGTAAAATCTTAAGACGCGAGCTGCGCGACAAGCCCTAAGCCCACCGCCAGACGCAAGCCTGAGGAGGACCCCCGATGAAAATGCATCGCAGACTCTTCCTGTCCGCAGGAGCCGCCGTCGCTGCCCCCGTCGTGTGGGCGCAAAGCGGTCACACCCACCCTGGCGGCCATGCGCCGGCCCCTCTACCGGTGGCAGCGCCCTCGGCCGAGCCCTATGCGCGGCTTCGCGACGGACAGCCGCACCACCTCACCCCCGACCAGACCGCGCAGCGCTCTTTCCAGAGTCCGGCTCCCGCCGGCCCGCAAGGACGCTGGGTGGCGCGCGCGGCCCTGCCCATAGCCCGCAGCGAAATGGCCTGGGCCACCGAATGGGCTGGGCGCATGCATGTCATTGGCGGCTACGGCGAAGGACGGGTGGACCGCGGCTACCACCATGTTTACGAGCCGAGCACCGACACCTGGTTCAATGCCGCTGCACTACCGCGCGGGGCCAACCATGTGGCCGTGGTAGCCGACAAGGGGCGCATCTACGCCTTCGGTGGTTTCACCGAGCAAAACCGCAACCCGGACACCCACGCTTATGCGTATGACGTGAATCGCAACCAGTGGACGGCTATCGCGCCGCTGCCCCGGCCCCGCGGCGCTGCGGCGGCCGTGGTGCTGGGGGGGCTGATCCATCTCATCGGAGGGGCGGGTGCGCCCACCGACGAGCGCGCCAGCGTCGGCTGGCATGAGGTCTACGACCCGCAGACGGACCGCTGGAGCCGGCGCAAGGCGCTCCCCGGCGCGCGCGATCATGTGGGCTGCGTGGCCTGGCAAGGACGCATTCATGTGGTGGGTGGACGCTTCAACACCTTTGAATACAACACCGACCTGCACCATGTTTATCTGCCTGACCGCGACACCTGGGAGCTGCGCGCGCCGCTGCCGGTGGCCCGCTCAGGCCATGGGCTGGTGGTCTACCGCGACCGCCTGTTTGCCATGGGGGGCGAAGGCG
>CAZCSD010000119.1:0-3550 GCA_964501235.1 uncultured Polaromonas sp.
TGTGGGTTTCGGTGACCTGGCCATCTTCGTTTTGCAGCACATAGGTGCGGTTGCCATGCAGCACGCCGGGTACGCCGCGCTGCAGCGAGGCCGAATGCTTGCCACTGTCCATGCCTTCGCCGGCGGCCTCGACCCCAATGAGCTGCGTGCCCTCGTGCTCAATGTAGGGGTGAAAGATGCCCATGGCGTTGCTGCCCCCGCCGACGCAGGCGAGCACCGCATCGGGCTGACGCCCGCCTGTCATCAGTGGCATCTGCTCGATGCATTCCTTACCGATGACACTCTGGAAGTCGCGCACCATCATGGGGTAGGGGTGAGGGCCGGCCACCGTACCGATGATGTAGAAAGTGTTGTCGACGTTGGCCACCCAGTCGCGCAAGGCTTCGTTGAGCGCATCCTTGAGGGTTTTGCTGCCCGATTCCACCGGCACCACGGTGGCGCCCAGCAGCTTCATGCGATAGACATTGGGGCTCTGGCGCTTGACGTCTTCGCTGCCCATGTAGACGACGCACTCAAGGCCGTAGCGGGCGCAAATGGTGGCCGTGGCCACGCCGTGCTGGCCGGCTCCGGTTTCTGCGATCACCCGGGGCTTGCCCATGCGCTTGGCCAGCATGGCCTGGCCGATGGTGTTGTTGATCTTGTGGGCCCCGGTGTGGTTGAGGTCTTCGCGCTTGAGGTAGATCTGCGCACCGCCGACCTCGCGGCTCATGCGCGCGGCGTGATAAATCGGCGAAGGCCGACCGACAAAGTGGGCCAGTTCGTTTTGAAATTCCGCCAGAAATTGGGGGTCGTGCTGATAGCGGGCGTACGCGGCCTTGAGCTCGTTGATCGCGTGGGTCAGCGTCTCGGAGACAAAGCTGCCGCCGAAGATGCCAAAGTGGCCGGCGGCGTCAGGCTGTTGGTAATTGAGCATGGCGTTTTGCAAGTTGCTCGTCGGCGGCGCGCACCGCTGCGACGAATTGGTGGATTTTTTCGGCGCTCTTGATGCCCTTGGACACCTCGACACCGGAACTCACGTCAACGGCCAGCGTCTGGCAACGCGGCCGCACTTGCAAGATGCCATCGGTCACATTTGCAGGCGTCAATCCACCAGACAAAACGAGGTGAGCGTTGACGTTTGTTGGAAGCTGTGACCAATTGAAAGTCTTTCCACCGCCGCCATAGCCCTCGACATGGGCGTCGAGCAAAATGGCTTGGGCGTGTTTGAAGATGCGGACGAATTTTAAGAGATCGAAAGCTTTCGCAGCATCCGTAGGGGCATCTGCGTCCGGCAGGCGAGCCGCCCGCACAAAAGGGCGACCCCAGTGGGCGCATTGGTCAGGGCCCTCGTCGCCATGAAATTGCAGCAAGGCGTTGGGTACCCGCTGCAGCGCTTGCGCGATCAACTCCGGCTGGGCATTGACAAACAGCAGCACGGGCGTGACAAAGGGCGGCAGGCGCTGGGCCAGCTCGCCGGCGCGTTCGGGCGTGACATAGCGGGCGCTGGGCGCGTAGATCACGAAGCCCAGGGCATCGATGCCGGCGCCCACGGCCGCGTCCACGTCAGCCTCGCGGGTGAGGCCGCAAATTTTGATGCGGGTGCGCTGGCTGGCGTTCATGGCAACCAATCATAGGCTGCTGTGCGTTCGGGCAGGCCCCAGCGGGCGTCATAGCGCGGGCCCAGAAAATACAGCCCCTCGGGGGAAAATGTGGGCGCGGCCGCTTCGCGGCTGCGGGCAGCGAGCACTTCGCCCATCCATGAGACTGGCCGCAGCCCCTGGCCCACTTGCAGCAGGCAACCCATGATGTTGCGGATCATGTGGTGCAAAAAGGCGTTGGCTTCGAATTCAAAGCGCCAGTACGCGCCCTTGCGGGTGATCTGGATTCGGCTGAGGGTTTTGATCGGCGTGTGGGACTGGCACTGGGCGGCGCGGAAAGCGGAAAAATCGTGCTCGCCGATCAGGTGCTCTGACGCGCGCTCCATGGCCGCCTGATCCAGCGCACGAAACACCCAGCCCACCCGCGTCGCATCGACGCTCGGTCGCACCGCAGACTCGAGCAGCACGTAGGCGTAGCGCCGTGACGTGGCATGGGCGCGGCAATGGAATTCATCGCTCATGTGGCGCGCCCATTGCACGGCAATGGTGGGCGGCAAAAAGCTGTTGGGTCCGCGCACCCAGGAGTTTTCTTCTCTCCCGGCGCTGGTGTCAAAGTGGACCACCTGCATCAATGCATGCACGCCCGCGTCGGTGCGTCCGGCGCACATCGTGCGAATCGGTTGGTCGCAGAAGCGGCTCAGCGCCCGTTCGAGCTGGTCTTGTACTGTCCTAGCGGACGGTTGGCTCTGCCAGCCGTCGTAGGGACTGCCGTCATAGCTCAGACCCAGGGCCACCCTCATGGGCGCTCTCCGCTCATGGCCGCTCCTTGTTCTGCGGGCCCAGGTCCAGATCGATGCTGGACAGATCCAGGGGGCCAGCGGCGGGGGCGGCTCGCACGGTCGCAGGCCTGGTCTCCCCGGGACCCGGTTCCGGGGTCAGGTCGAGGGAAGGCAGATCGCGCAGATCGCGCAGATCGCGCGGTTGGGCAGGGCTAGGCTGGGGCGCTGGCGCGGTCTGCCCGGTCGATGGCGGCAGCGAGGGTCGGTATCGCTCAGGGGCAGCGACTTGGATCGGTGATGCTGCGGGCCGCTCAACGCTGGCTTGTGCGGGTCGCTGGGTGGCCGGGCTCGGGGCTGGATGCCGCTGGCGTTGCGTTGACACCTTGGGCGGGTCATGTTTTGCCGGCTCGGCAGGTCGGCGCAGGATCAAAGTCAGGATGACCAGCAAGGCCGCACCGCCTGCGATCAGCACCAGAGGATCGACGGGCAATGCAGGCGCTGGGCTCAGCGCATGAGCCGGTGCCGATGCCTGCGTCTGAGGCGAACTGGCCTGCAGGCTGGGTGCTGGGGCCATGCCGGGCTCGGGTGCGCTGGCGCTCGCCTCGGAAAGCGCAGCCGAGTCAGGTGCTGGCGCCGGGGTTTTTTGCCGCAAGGCCTGCAGTTGCGCTCGGGCTTGCTCGGGCGCAATGCTGCCGGCCTGCCCGGGCGTGGGCAACTGCAAACCTTCGGTGTTCAGGCGTCGGCAATCGCTGCCGATGAAGGCCTGCGGGTTTTGACGGCACAGGGCCAGCACAAATTGTTCGATCGTCACTCCCGGCGGCGCGTGATCGAGTGCGAAGTCCGCGGCCGACTGTCCGTCTGGCGTTTTGATCGAGGTTAGGGGCGCCGCTGCACCTTGCGCCCATGCGCTGGCGGCCAGCAGCATGGCGGCGGCCAGAGCAGCGCAGCCGCGCAGCCCCAGGGTCGGCAGCTTGCTCGGGGCGTGGAGGGACAGGCGGGGGTGGCGCATGGCAGAGCGACCTTAACACCAAACGGGGCCGGCCCAGGCCCGAGCCAGGCCTGGGCTTTCCCAGGGTTTTACTGCTCGATCAAGATGCGCAGCATGCGCCGCAGGGGCTCAGCGGCGCCCCAGAGCAACTGGTCGCCGATGGTGAAGGCGCCCAGGTACTCGGGGCCCATGGCCATCTTGCGCAG
>CAZCSD010000120.1:0-3484 GCA_964501235.1 uncultured Polaromonas sp.
TGCTGCCCCAGAGGCGTGTGTTGGGGCTGGACCAGACGCAGGCGCGCGAGCGGGCCATGCAGTTGCTTGAGCGGGTGCGCATTCCTGAACAGGCCCATAAGTTCCCGGCGCAGCTCTCGGGCGGGCAACAGCAACGGGTGGCCATCGCCCGGTCTTTGTGCATGCAGCCCAAAGTCATGCTTTTCGATGAGCCCACCTCGGCACTTGACCCTGAAATGATCAAGGAAGTGCTTGATGTGATGACCGAACTGGCCGACTCAGGCATGACCATGCTGTGCGTCACGCACGAGATGAGCTTTGCCCGGCGGGTGGCCGATACGCTGGTCTTCATGGACCAGGGTTGCCTGATTGAGCAGGCGCCGCCGGAGGCGTTTTTCACCTGTCCGCAGTCACCGCGAACCCAGGCTTTTCTGGCTCAGATTCTATGAGGGCTCGCGAGGGAACTGTCCGCTGGGCGTGATGGGCGCATCTGCCGCTAGGAAGCCACGCTGGACGGTGCCGGTTGCAGCGTCCCTTTAAGGAACTCGATATTCCGGGTGATCCACTGTCTATTCACCAGGCGTCCGAGCCGCCCTCATGGAGCAGGCGCAGAAAGTGCTGCCCTGGCTTCGATAAGGGACGGTCGGCTCTCACCACACTGCCATAGGAGGCGAGACTGTTCTGCAGGGTGTAGGGGAGGACGGCCAGCATGCGGTGCTTCTGAAAGCCCTTGGCCACCGAGCGCGGCAGGGCCGCGATCATATGGGTTCGACTGACCAGATGTACAGTAATAAGCGTGGACGACGTCTCAAGCAGGCCGCTGGGCAGTGGCGCATGGTGCGCCTGAAATTCCTGTAGGACCACCTCTCGCATGTGGGTTGCCTCCGGCTGCAGCACCCAGGGGAATTGGCGCAGGCGCTCAAAAGTCAGCTTACTGGTCTTCCCCAGGGGATGGCCCGGCGCACACACCAGCGCAATTGGCTCCTCCGCCAGCGGCCTGAATCGGTAATCGGCTGCAGCCCCCGGCACGCGCCCAATCACGATATCCAGTCGGCCTTCATCGAGTAGCGTCATCAAGCGCTGGCTGGTGCCAACCTCGACCTGCACCGAGAGCAGCGGCCTTTGCTGTTGCAGCTTTGCCAGGGCCAAAGTGAGGTAAGTGGGGGAGGCGGCCATGAGGCTGCCTACCGCCAGGCGTCCGGACAAGCCCAATTGAAGATTACGCAATTCGCGCTGCAACTGCTCCAGGGTGCCACGCACACCCTTGAATCCCAGGAGCGCGTAGCGACCTGCATCGTTAATCTGAAGCGCCCGTCCGGCGCGCATAAACAGCCGTTGACCCAGGGTGCCCTCGAGCTCTGCCAGCATCTTGGTGGCCGCGGGCTGGGTCATCCCCAGCTGACGGGCCGCAGCCCCGAGCGTTCCCAATTCTTCAATTGCCAGCAGCAAGGCCACTTGCCGCATACGCAGTCGATTCAGGAGTTGAGTCAGGTTTGGGGACTGATCGCTCATAGAAAAAAGTTATAGATAGATGCGGTTTATTTATTTTACGGAGATCAACTCGAACCTCATAATGATTTGCCCTATCCCTGCGAAACCTCTTGGAGACCGCATGACGTCAACCTTTTTTTTACTTTGCAGACGCTCGCTGCTGATGGCAGTTGGACTGACTCTCGCGTTCGGGGTCATGGCCGACGACAAGTTTCCGAGTCGGCCAATCAAGATTGTTGTTGGGTCCGAGGCGGGCAGTGCGCCCGACGCGATCGCGCGCGCATTGGCCAGCGAGATGGGGCCCTTGCTAGGACAATCCGTCGTCGTTGAAAACCGACCGGGTGCGGCTGGAACGCTTGGGGCGACCACAGTGACGTCGGCTCCCGCTGACGGCTACTCCGTTCTTATGGGGACGATCTCCAACATCGCCCTGGCGCCCTCGTTTTATCCTGCGTTGAAATACGATCCCAACAAGAGCTTCACTCCCATCGGATTGGTCGCGTCCGTACCGCTGGTGCTGGTAACGTCGCCCGCCTTCCAAACCCAGGACCTGCGGCAATTTATAGACAAGAGCAAGAGGACAAATTCCCTCAGCTATTCATCGCCTGGCGTCGGAGGCCCCCAGCATCTCGCGGGGGTTTTGTTACAGCGACAGCTTGGAGTGACCGCGCTGCATGTCCCCTACAAAAGCGGTGGCGCTGCTGTGACCGCAGTTATCGCCGGCGAGGTGCAGTTCGCTTTCGTCGGGATACCGGTCGCAGCGCCGCTTGTGGCCGGCAAGCGCCTTGTGCCGGTGATCGTGACCTCGGCCAAGCGATCCTCCGTAATGCCTGATGTACCCTCGGGCACGGAGTTGGATTTGCGCGGTTTCGAGATTGATAACTGGCATGCTCTGTTGGCGCCGGCGGGTCTACCAGCCCCTGTGCGCGCTGCGCTCGAGGGTGCCTTGCAGAGCGCTCTCAAATCGCCTGCGGTGAAAGAGCAATTCCGCAAGCTTGGCGCCGACCCGGCCCCGGGAACTGGTAAACAACTGGAGGCCTATATTGCCGCCGAAACAGAGCGCTGGTCAAAATTCGTCACCGAGAACAGGATCAAGGCCGAGTGATGCGACCCCATAACCTGCTCGTGATCATGGACGACGAGCACAATAAGAAAGTGCTGGGTTATAACGGGCATCAAATGGTCAAAACGCCGAATCTGGACCGGTTGGCGAGTCAGGGAACGGTCTACGAGAACGCGTATTGCAGCTCCCCGATCTGCGTGCCCGCACGCGCGGCATTCGCAACCGGACGCTACGTTCATAATAACCGGTGCTGGGACAATGCCATCGCCTACAACGGTCGTATGCCCAGCTGGGCGCATGTCCTGCGTGATGCCGGCCATGTGGTCACCTCTATCGGCAAGCTGCACTATACCGGCGGCGAGATAGATGGCGGGTTTACCGAACAGATCATCCCGATGCATATCGAGGCTGGCGTGGGCGATCTGTATGGGCTCATTCGCGATCCCTTGCCGGTACGTCACCAGTCGGCCGATCTTGCGCGCAGTATTGGGCCCGGCGAGAGTAGCTACACGCGGTACGACCGCGATATCGCAGCGCGCACGGTGAAATGGCTCCGTGAGGTGGGGCGCCGCCGGCATGACAAACCCTGGGTTCTCTTCGCGTCTTTCATGGCGCCGCATTCGCCACTGATCGCGCCCCCCGAGTACTATGCGATGTACCCGGTCAGCGCTATCCCTTTGTCCGAAAAAAAGGTGCCCTATCACCCTTGGGTCAAGGCCTGGAACGATTGCTACCGTTTCGATTCCTATTTTGAGAGCGACGAGCAACGGCGCGTCGCCATCGCCTCCTACTTCGGCCTGTGCTCTTTCCTTGACGCCAATGTGGGACAGATTTTGAGCGAGCTTGAGGATTGTGGGCTGTCGCAGAACACTCGCGTCGTATTCGTGTCCGACCACGGCGATAACCTGGGTTCTCGCTCCCTGTGGGGCAAGTCAACCCTCTACGAGGAGT
>CAZCSD010000121.1:0-3266 GCA_964501235.1 uncultured Polaromonas sp.
TCCTCTGGGGCATCGTAGGCGGGCGCTGGTCGCGGTTTGTGCACTTTCGGCTGCACCCCCGCGATGCGCTGGACGAGTTGCGGGGCCGCGCCGACGAAGGCCTGCACACCGGGCACGGACCGCTGGGCTCGCTGGCGGTGCTGGCCTTTCTGCTGATCCTGGTGGCCCAAGTAGGTAGCGGCCTGCTCAGCGACGATGAGATCGCCTTTGCGGGCCCTCTCACGCACTTGGTCTCTGCCAGCACGGTCAGCCAGGCCACCGCTTACCACACGCAAATCGGCAAATTGCTGCTCATCGGTCTGGTGCTGCTGCACTTGCTGGCCATCGTCTGGCACACCTTCAAAGGCCGGCCTCTGGTCGGCGCCATGCTGCACGGCGATAAGCCGCTGGAGCAGCCCATGCCGGCGAGCCAGGACAGCGCCCGCACCCGGCTTTTGGCCCTGATGCTGCTGGGCCTTTGCTACGCGCTAAGCGCCTGGGTGTTCAGCCTGGCCCCACGTCTGGTCTGATCCTCAAGCCGGAGCCTCCATGCCATCAACCGGTCGATCCCGAAAGCGTCAAGAGCTGAGCTTCATCACGCCCAGCAGTACCGAGGAACTGGCAGCGACACGGGAGATTTTTCAGGAGTACGCCGACGGCCTGGGGGTGGACCTGTGCTTTCAGGATTTCCCGAAGGAGCTGGCCGAACTGCCCGGTGAGTACGCGCCACCCCGAGGCGCTTTAAGGCTGGCGCGCGTCAATGATCAAGTGGCCGCGTGCTGCGCTTTGCGCGCACTCGACACCGTCGACTATCCCAATGCCGCCGAGCTCAAGCGGCTGTATGTCCGCAAGCCTTTTCGCGGCTTCGGACTGGGTCGGCAGATGGCCGAGCTGATGCTCGAGGTCGCACGCGCCGCCGGTTATCACTGCGTGCTGCTCGACACCCTCGACGACATGGAGGCAGCCCGACAGCTCTATGTGGAACTGGGTTTCAAAGAAATCGCGCCCTACTATCACAACCCGATACCGGGCAGCCACTACCTGAAGGTTGATTTGTGAGCCCCCACAAAAACCGCCCGAAGGCGGTTGATTTGCGGGTCAAGGGCTTCCTACTTCAGCCTTTAGCCTGTGCCAGCATGGTGCCAGCGTCGCTGACCTCAAACTTGCCGGGGCCTTCGACATTGAGAGACATCACCTTGCCGTTCTTGACGAGCATGGAAAAGCGATTGGCACGCAGACCCATGCCGCGCGCGCTCAGGTCGAGCGTCAGACCCAGGGCCTTGGCAAACTCGGCGCTGCCATCGGCCAGCATGCGGACCTTGCCAGCGGTTTTTTGGTCGCGTGCCCAGGCGCCCATGACAAAGGCGTCGTTGACGCTGACGCACCACACTTCATCAACGCCGGCGGCCTTGAGCTCGTTGTGCTTTTCCACGTAGCCTGGCACGTGTTTGGCCGAGCAGGTGGGCGTAAAAGCGCCGGGCAAAGCAAACAGGGCGATGGTTTTGCCCGCCACAGCTTTGCTGACGTCCACCGGATTAGGGCCAATGCTGCAACCATTGCCTTCGACTTCCGAATATTCCATCAAGGTGGCGGCGGGCAGACTGTCTCCAACTTTGATCATGAGCTCTCCTGAAAATAGCGATAAAAAGGACGAAGGCAGATTGTCTGCGCTTTTGCCAAACGGTGCAGGAGCCGAAGCGATGGGCGGGGCCGGCGCGCGGCGGGCTCAGGCAGAGTCGGGGCTATCGGCCGGCCAGCGCAGAAGACAGCCCTCGGAGGCGGCCAGCGCCGCCAGATCCTGCGGGGTGTCCACATCCATCCGGTAAGCGCGGTCGGTGCTTGGCCAGGCGTACACCTGCTTGGGATGCGCAGTCTGCCACTGTCGGCAGCCATACTGTGGGCCAGCGGCAAGAATCTCTTGTCGGGCTCGCTGACTCAGCAGGACCGGGTTGCCGGGCAAGCCCTGAACATGGGGCTGCACCACCTGCGTGCCGGGGGGGCGCTGCTCATAGGCCTCGATCAAGGCGCGCAATTGCGCCGGGCCGATCAGAGGCTGATCGCAGAGCAAGACCATGACTGCCTGCGCCTCAGGGTCGACCGACTGCAAGCCCAAGCGCAAGGACGAGATCTGGCCTTCTTGTGGACGGGGGTGGATCAGACAGCGGGCGGGACTGCCCAGCAAGCGAGCCTGCAGGGCCGGGGCGTAATGGCCCAGCACCACCGCAATTTCAGACACGCCAATCTCGCTCAAGGCATTGACCAGCCGTCGAACCAGGGCCACCCCCTCCCACTCAAGCAGACCCTTGGGCCTGTGACCCATGCGCGAGGCAGCACCGGCGGCCAATAAAAGCGCCGATACACGCAAGCTAAGCGCTGGGGCACGCTGGACCGACACTGAGCCTCCTCTTCTGCAGACCCGATGATAGGACGGCAAACCCGAAAGGGTCATCCGCTTGAGATGGGCCCACAAAAAAGCCCACCGAGGTGGGCTTTTTCAAGGGCTGTGAGGCCAGATCAGACGGCCACAGCCTTTTGCACCAGCTTGGTCGCCACCCAATTCTTGGTTTTCGACAGCGGGCGGCTCTCGGTGATCTCGATGATGTCGCCGAGGTGGTACTCACCCTTTTCATCATGAGCGTGGTACTTGCTCGACATCGAGACAATCTTGCCGTAAAGCTCGTGTTTGACACGGCGCTCAACCAACACGGTCACGGTCTTGGCGCGCTTGTCACTGACCACCTTGCCGATGAGAGTGCGAACGAGTTTCTTGCTTTCGCTCATTTGGCGGCTCCTTTGGCAACGGTCTCGGCCAGAACAGTCTTGGCCCGAGCAATGGCACGACGGGTCGAGCGCAGCTGAGCGGTATTGCTCAACTGCTGCGTCGCCTTCTGCATGCGCAGGCCGAAGTGGGCCTTCTGCAGTTCCTTGACTTCGGTTTTAAGACCGTCCACATCCTTTTGACGCAGTTCAGAAGTTTTCATGATCTATCGTCTCCTGGATCACTGGCCGATCATGCGGCTGACGAAAGTGGTGCGCAAGGGCAGCTTGGCCGAAGCCAGGCGGAACGCCTCACGGGCCAGCTCTTCGGGGACACCGACGATCTCAAACACAATCTTGCCGGGCTGGATTTCAGCCACGTAATACTCGGGGTTACCTTTACCGTTACCCATGCGGACCTCAGCGGGCTTTTGCGAAATGGGCTTGTCGGGAAAGACACGAATCCAGATACGGCCGCCACGCTTGACGTGACGGGAGATCGCACGGCGTGCGGCCTCGATCTGGCGGGC
>CAZCSD010000122.1:0-3257 GCA_964501235.1 uncultured Polaromonas sp.
ATCCATCAGCCTGGCGCCCAGCGCCCGCAGGGCCAGATCGCGGCCCCAGCGCAGAGGTCCGTCAAGGTGATAAATCTGCCCGTTACGACGCGACTGGGCCTGCACCCGCGCGGCGCGCTGCCAGCGTTGCTGGGCGTATTGGGTCAGCGCCGCAGGTAGATCGCGGCGCGGATTGGGCAAGTCCTTGAGCACCTGGCCCAGGGCCGCCGCGTCTTCCAGCGCCATCGCGGCACCTTGCGCCAGAAAAGGCCGCATCGGGTGCGCGGCATCGCCAAGCAGGGCCACCCGGCCGCATGCCATTTGCGCGTGGCTGGCAACAGGGGGTCGGTCGCAAAGGGTCCAACGGCCCCAGGACGGCGCGGCTGCGGCCAGATCGCGCAAGGGTGCACAACACAGCGACAAGGCCTGATGAACATCTGCGGCAACGCCCCTATCGTCCCACCTGTTCATGGACTGCGGCGGCCGCCCCTGCACGATCACCACCAGATTGAGCACCTCGCCGCCGCGCACCGGATACGTCACCCCATGCTGACGCGGACCCAGCCAGGCCGTCACTTCATTGGATCGAAAGCCCGGGGGCAGATCGGCCCTGGCAATCAGCGCACGATAGGCCACATGCCCGGTGGGCTGCGCAGACCCGTCTTTCAGCAGCTGTTCTCGCACACGACTCCAAAGTCCATCGGCGCCGATCAGACCCAGGCCCTCGGCCAGGCAGCCCTGGGCGCCCCATAGTCGAACACGACCCTCCAGCTCTTCATAGGCCTCCACGGGGCTGCCCAGGCGCCCTTGCACACCCCCCGCCGCCTGCGCCCCTGCCATCAAAAGCGCGTGCAGGTCGCATCGATGCAGGGTGACATAGGGGGCGCCGTAGCGTCCTGACCCCCGAGCACCCAAGACTAAACGCGAAAGCTCGCGCCCGTCCTCGCTGCTGCGAGCCACCACCGCATCGGGAAAAGCGGCGACTGCGCTCAGCGCGGACTCCAGCCCCCAGTGGCGCAGGATGCGGGTGGCATTGGGCCCCAGCTGCAACCCAGCGCCCACCTCGGAAAAAGCAGCTGCCTGCTCGAACAACTGCACCGCCCAACCGGCGCGTCGGGCAGCCAGCGCCGCCGCCCATGCGCCAATGCCGCCACCGGCCACCAAAAGCTGGGGTTCCTGACCGCCATCCCAAGACATCTGCATGGGCACAAGTGTGGCATGAGTTGAAAAAGCTTCAGGCCAGCCCCACGCCCTCTGGGACAGGCCATGAAGCACGGACCCTACAATCGCCCGCGCAACTTTTTTAAAAAGTTTCTTCCTTCCAAAAATCCGAACCCCTGCGGGTTCTAGCCTGTGGGTAATTCGATGGCCCTCTATGCCCTGACCATCTTCATCAGCGCCGTTCTGCTTTTTCTGGTGCAGCCCATCATCGCTAAGCAGATCCTGCCCTGGTTTGGCGGCTCGGCGGCCGTCTGGACCACCTGCCTGGTGTTTTTCCAGTTTCTGCTGCTCTTTGGCTATGCCTATGCTGACTGGACCACGCGCAAGCTCAATGCGCGGCGGCAGGCGGCGGTGCACATCGTCCTGCTGGTCCTCAGTGCCATCACCTTGCCCATCATCCCCGATGCGGCCTGGAAGCCTGCTGGCGATGAAGACCCCACCTGGCGCATTCTCGGGCTGCTGACTCTGACGATCGGCCTGCCCTATTTCTTGCTATCGACCACCGGCCCCCTGGTACAGGCTTGGTTTGCCCGCAGCTTCCCCCATGCCACCGTCTACCGGCTGTTTGCCCTGTCCAACTTTGGCTCCCTGCTGGCCCTGGTCGCCTACCCCTTCGCGGTGGAGCCCTGGACCAGCAGCAGCGAACAATCGTGGACCTGGAGCGTGGGCTACATCGTTTTTGCGTTGCTTTGCACCGCCTCGGCGATCTACAGCGCCAGACACGCTGTCGGCCTGGCACCGATTGCGACCGCGCCCGAACAAAGACCGGCCGAGGGACCCGCCCCCGTTGTTGGCGATTACCTGCTGTGGCTGCTTTTGGCCGGCATGGGTTCTTTCATGCTGCTGGCGGTCAGCAACCACATTGCGCACGACATTGCCTCGGTGCCTTTCCTGTGGATTCTCCCGCTCACTCTTTACTTGCTGACCTTTATCCTGTGCTTTGAAGGCCGGCGGGGGCAGGGTTGGTACAAGCGCATCTGGTTCCTGGGCCCGATGCTGGTGGCCGTGGCCGCCATGGCCTGGTCGGTTTACCACGAGCGGGGCATCGTCGATGTAAAGGAGGCGCTGCCCTTGTTCTCCGCGGGCCTGTTCTTGATGTGTATGTTCTTCCACGGTGAACTGGCGGCCTTGAAACCCTCACCGCGCTACCTCACCGGCTTTTATCTGATGGTCTCTCTGGGCGGAGCGCTGGGCGGACTGGCGGTGGGTTTTGTGGCGCCCAAGGTGTTTAACGCGTACTACGAATTCAGCGCCGGCCTGTTGATCACCCTGGCCTTGGCGGCCTACCTGACACGCGGGGCCCACAAGCTGGTGCCCGTGGCCGCGCTGGCCGCATTGGGGGTCACTTCTTACTACGTCGTGCTGCACTTTGATTCGCTGTCTTCCAACACCCGCGTGATGGAACGCAATTTCTACGGCACTTTGCGCGTCAAAGACACAGGGCCTGAGGGGGACCCCGAAACCATGCGCCGCATGCTGCACGGCATGATCATGCATGGCGAGCAGCACCTCGGGCCGCGGCGCAAAGAGCCCACCTCCTACTACGGCCCCACGGCCGGGGTGGGACAAGCCATCCTGGCCCTGCAACCTTCGGGGCCGCTGCGGGTGGGTGTGGTCGGACTGGGCGTGGGCACCCTGGCCGCCTACGGCCGGGCTGGTGACACCTACCGCTTTTACGAGATCAACCCGCAGGTGATTGATACCGCTCGCAAGGAATTTTTCTTCTTGAGCGACAGCGCCGCGAAAATCGAAACGGTGCTCGGCGATGCCCGCCTGGCCATGGAGCGCGAGGCGCCACAGCAATACGATGTGCTGGTGATCGACGCCTTCTCCAGCGACGCAATTCCAGTGCACCTGATCACCCGCGAGGCGATGGCGGTGTACCTGCGCCATCTCAAGCCCGGCGGGGTGCTGGCCATCCACATCACCAACCGCTTCCTGCGTTTGGGTCCGGTGGTCAAACGTCTGGCCGACGATCAGGGGCTGCACGCGATCCTGATCGATGACGATGCCAAGGGCAGCGACCTGGCCACCACCGACTGGATGCTGCTCAGCCG
>CAZCSD010000123.1:0-3255 GCA_964501235.1 uncultured Polaromonas sp.
GAGATTTGCAGCGCGGTGATAAGTTGGCCGATGTCTTTGCGCGGTACGGCATTCTCTGAGGCCCCGGGGTGTTGGCTCGGCCAACGCGTCAGGCAAAGCAGTGGCGGAGACTGTTTTGGCTTCTCGTGTGACCCGACGCGGCCGCCGTCCGGGCCAGACATGAAGCTTTGTCAGGCCTCCTCGAACCAGGTCAGGTTTTCCCGAGCCATCAGGGCCGAGGAGGCCGCCGGCCCCCAACTGCCCGCCGGATAAGGACGGGGTTTTTCGTCCATCGCCTGCCAGACTTGAAGGATGGGGTCGACCCAACGCCAGGCAGCCTCCAGCTCGTCGCGTCGCATGAAATGGGTCAAGCGGCCTTTGATGACATCAATCAGCAGCCGCTCGTAGGCCTCGGCCCGGCGTTTGTCTGATGAGAACTGCAGATCGAGCTCAAGCCGAACTGGATGCAAGTTCATGCCCGAGCCGGGTTCCTTGGCCATCAACCCCAGATGAATGGATTCCTCAGGCTGCAAGGTGATGATCAGCCGGTTGGGCTGCTGCCTGTCGCTGGCCCCGAAAATTGAAAACGGCAGCTCGGCCCATTCAACGATGATCTGCGAGTGTCTGCGGGCCATCCGCTTGCCGGTGCGCAGGAAAAAGGGCACACGGGCCCAACGCGCGTTGTCAATATGCACCCGCAGCGCCACAAAGGTCTCCGTACGGCTATCGGGGGCCACGCCAGGCTCTTGCAGATAGGCCTGGGCCGTTTGGCCTTCGGCAACGCCCTGTACATACTGGCCGCGTACGGTATCGCGTCGCACATCTTCTGCACGCATGGGCCGCAGCGATCGCAGCACCTTGAGCTTTTCGTCGCGGATATCGTTGGCATCCAGCGAAATCGGAGGCTCCATGGCCACAATACACAGCAGCTGCAGCAGGTGGTTTTGCAGCATGTCTCGCAAGGCGCCGGCGCTGTCATAAAAACCGGCCCGGCTGCCCACCCCGACCGTCTCGGCCACGGTGATCTGAACGCTCCTGATGTAAGGCGCTCGCCACAGCGGCTCGAAGATGGCATTGCCAAAGCGCAGAACCATCAGGTTCTGAACAGTCTCTTTGCCCAGGTAGTGATCGATGCGGTAGATCTGGTCTTCCCGGAAGTGGCGCGCCACCGCCAGATTGATCGCCTGGGCCGAGGCCAAGTCACTGCCCAAGGGCTTTTCCAGCACGATACGCGACCGTTCGTTGATCAGACCAGCTGACCCCAGATGCTCGCAAATGGTGACGAACAAGTCCGGGGCTGTGGCCAGATAAAACACGCGCAGATGCGGGCTCAAGCCCAGATTGCCGATAGCCTCGTAGGCCGCTGCGTGGGACAGATCGATACTGAGGTAGTGCAGTCGCTTCAGGAAGGAGCGCCAGTGCTCGGGGTCAAAAGCGCAAGCTTGCACAAAGCGGGGTGACCGTTCATCGATGAATTGAAGGTAACGGTCTCGTGACCAGGGCTGACGCCCAACGGCCAAGATGCGGGTGCCCGGCTCGAGACGGTCGTGCAGATGCGCCATGTAGAGAGCCGGCAGCAGCTTCCTGAAGGACAGGTCCCCCGCGCCACCAAAAATGACGATGTCCGCTGATGATTCAGAAGGAGGGCTCATAAGACGACCGGCGGGCCTCAGGCATGCAGCGGGCCCTGGGTAGGCTCCCCGATGTAACTCAGTAAGAAATTAAAATGGAGGTTGTTCTGAGCCATCTGCAGGACCGAGGCAGCTAACTTGTAACTCGGTTACATTCGCGTGTCAAGCCAGCCTGGGCCCCCGCTCAGGCCAAGGTGCCCGGAGCACCCGTCAGGCTGCGACGGTGCGCTGCCGCTAACATGAACGCATGTCTGCCCTCGAACTGATTGGCTACGCCGCCGGCGTCCTGACCACGGTGTCCTTTGTGCCACAAGCCATCCTGACTCTGCGCACGCGCGATGTCAGCGGCATCTCGCTGGGCATGTACAGCTGCTTTACCGTCGGCGTTGCGCTGTGGCTGGCCTATGGCATCGTTCTGGAGCAATGGCCCCTCATCCTGGCGAACGCCATCACGCTGGCCTTGGCCGCGGTCATCTTGTGGATCAAGATTCGTTACCGGTGATGGGGGGATGATCAGGCGCGATCGGGTTGAGGCGTTTGCCCTTGGGTATTGGCGCGCCCTTTGTCCCATGCACGCGGCATGTTTGACGCACCTGTCTCACGCCACCGGGCGCTTCATGCAGCCACCACCGTAACACCCCGTTCACCCAGGGCCAAGCCCACTTCCTCCCCCAGCACCCATCGCCGATCCACCTGAGGACTCACCACAAACACCGGCCCCAGTGGGGTGTCGATCGTCAATTCCTGGAACGAACCCAGATACGCCTGCTTAAGCAACGGGCCGCTCAGTGCAGCGTCGGTACTGGACACAATACGCCAGGCCTCGGGCCGGATTGCGGCCTTGATCGCACCGACGGCCACCGGGTGGCGCGGCACAAAACGCAGCGGCCCAATGCTGATGCTTCCATCGGCCAGGCTCTGCCCGTCGAACAGCATGGCCTCGCCCATGAAACCGGCCACGAAGGCCGATGCGGGTCGTTCATAAAGGCCTTGCGGCGTTCCGGTCTGCGCGATGCGGCCACTGTCCATCACAATGATCTGGTCACTCACGGCCAGGGCCTCGCTTTGGTCGTGGGTGACATAGGCCACGGTCAGACCCAGGCGCTGCTGCAGACTGCGGATTTCCTCTCGCATGCTTCGGCGCAGCCGCGCGTCGAGGTTGGACAGTGGCTCGTCAAATAGCAACACGGCCGGTTCGATGACCAGCGCGCGCGCCACTGCCACGCGCTGCTGCTGGCCCCCCGAGAGTTCGCTGGGGTAGCGCTCGTTCATGCCCTGAAGGCCCACTGTGGCAAGCGCGGCGCGGGCTCGTTCGGTCGTCTGCGCGCGCGAAACACCCGATACCTCCAAACCGTAGCCCACGTTTTGCAGTACCGTCATGTGTGGAAACAGCGCATAGCTTTGGAACACCATGCTCACCTGGCGCTCGTTGGGACCGAGTTGGGTCACGTCTTTACCGTCGATCAGGATCTGGCCGCCACTGCAGCTTTCCAGACCGGCGATCATGCGCAGCGTGGTGGTCTTGCCGCAGCCGCTGGGGCCAAGGATGGTGGTGAGGGTGCCTTTGGGCACCACAAAGTCGATCCCTGCGACCACCAGCGGCCCACCGGGACTGTAGCGCTTGGTGACCTGGCGAAACTCAATA
>CAZCSD010000124.1:0-3227 GCA_964501235.1 uncultured Polaromonas sp.
CGCCCAGGCCCATCACCCCATTGCGCAGGCCCATGCTCAAGGACGAACCGACCACGGTCTGCACCAAGGTGGTGTCGGTGGTCAGGCGCGAGAGCACCTCGCCGCTGGGAGTGCGCTCAAAAAACTCTGGGCTTTGCTCAAGCACATGGGCATACACCGCGCTGCGCAGGTCGGCAGTCACCCGCTCGCCGAGCCAGCTGACCAGATAAAAGCGGCCGGCCGAGAACAGGCCCAGGGCCACCGCGACGAGGAAGAGATCAAAAAAATGGCCGGCCAGCAGCGAGGATCCGACCTGAGGGCCCGAGAGAGCACCGTCGATGAGTTCGCGCAAGGCCAATGGAAAGACCAGGGTGGCCCCAGCGGCCAGCAGAAGAAATGCCAAGGCCAGCCCAATGCGGCCGCGGTAGGGCTTGAGAAAGGGCAGCAGGCCCGACAGGGACTTGGGCGAGCCCTTGGGGGCATCGATCAGTGGTTTGCTCACGGGGGGAGTGTAGGCGGCGCAGGCTTGGGAACTAGGGTGCCATAGCGTACACGTACGCCGAACGCAAATCGGCTAGCCGGCGTTCGTACTGTTCCTTGATATCCAAGGGCTTGGCTCGCATCGCGTTCTCCATGCCTTTCTTGACCTCATCCATCCATTCCTTGATCTCTGAGGGTGGCAGATCAAACGAACGGCTGGCTTCTATTGATTAGGCGTCGCCCTGTAACTTTGCTTATGCTTTAAAACTTAGAGCAGCTCAGAAAGCGTTTTTAGAATTTCTGTACGTACTCGCTGCTGCTGTTCAACCGTTCCGCCCGTGTGGGCTCCTCTTTCGTTGCAATTCGAGTAATGTGCACCTGCGTCGTGCACAACTGACTCATCGCTTCTTCGCTTGACCTGAAGGTCCGAAAGATCAACGTACACCCCACAGTTCCGCGAAGTTGATGCATTCGGGATGTGTCGCACTCCTTGGCCATTGTCGAATCCGTGGTGGAAGCCCTCGTAGACTGTCCAGCGAACATTTGCTCCTGATTTCCTCATTTTTTCAAAGTGAAGAACGCAAAGCGAGGCGGGGGTGAAATCATCAGCAGCACCAAGCAGCGCCACGACTTGACCTTCTGTGTACCTCGCTGACCAATCGTTCCAGTTGCAAGTTGGATAAAGAGGGAGGTGCAGTTTGTAGGATAGAGCGCCAATTTGCGCCGCGTCACGATATTCCCGGTAGAGAGTCTGATAGGCGACGATCCCGCCCTTCGACCCCCCCATTACGGCAACCCTTTTCAGGTCTACATCAGGCCTGGAAGCAATCGCCTGAAGTGCGCGATTTGCGTCGATCACCATCGTGTAATCGAACACCTGCGTCTGATCTGCCGTTGTCGTGCCTACCCCCCTCGGCGTAAAGCTGTCAACGACGAATACGTTGTACCCGCCCTTGGTCAATGGCTCAATCCATTGCCCTAACAGGCGCCGATATAGACCACTGCTCGAGTGAATGTAGATAAGTGTTCCTGCGCGCTTTACTTCCTCTGCTTTGAAGAAATAGCCGTAGATTTGCTGCCGCATGGGGGGGCGCTTGCCAATAATTGCAGAACGATCCAAGTTCGAATGAATTGATGTGAATTCAATCAACTCTGCTTCAGGGAAAAGATTTTTGGCTTGAGCTGCTGACACGCAGAGCAAACCAAAAAACATCAGGAAAAGAGCGCAGCAGGAAACATGCAGACGCATCATCTTTATTCCTTTGGATCGGCCGTCTAATTGCTAAAGTGACACTCAAGCTTGGTTGATTTTCCGCCCGAAGTGCGTACCCTGCTGGACCATACTGTCCTGTTGATTATTTCAACGATGACTATTTGCTTGAATGATCACATCTGTCCTTGCAACTTATGAGACGCAATTTGGCGTTCCAGTGTTATCGCATCGCTGGCACTATGAAGGCGAGCCGAGGAAATCTCTCAGCGCCGCCAGCGCGCCTTCTGGCGCTTCGGCCATTTCATGGTGACCCACCGGAACCATGCTGACCTGCACAGTCTTGCCGGTAGCGCGGGCCCGCTCGATCAGGCTCTGAGCAGCTTTGGGCGGGGTCATCTGGTCGGCGTGCCCTAGCAGGAACAAGACAGGACATCGCAGCTGGTCTATGGCTTCCAGCCCCCCGGCATAGCGGTCGCAGGCCAGAAAGCCGCGGTGCAGCAGGTTGACCTGCCGGTTACTGGCCAGGATGCGCTTGTTGAGCGCGATGCTGGCGCCATCGACCCAGGTGCCCGGCCCCAGCACCGAGGGCGGCGGCGCCAGGGTGCTGCGCGAGTACTGGTTGATCATCGCAATGGCCTTCATGGGCTGGTGTTCAGCCGCTTCCAGCAGGGCAGCAGATACCCTCATCGGAAAGGCGGTGCCGACCAGGGCCGCGTGGCTGATGCGCTCTTTCAGGCGGGCGGCCGCTTCCAGCGCAATCAGCGAGCCCCAGCTGTGGCCGATCAGGGCGGCGCGTTGCACGCCAGCGGCATCGAGCAGGGCCTCCACAACGTCGGCCGCCTGCTCGACGCTGGCCGGCGCCTCGCCGGCGCTTCGTCCGTGCCCGGGCAGGTCAATGGCCAGCACGTTCCAGCCGTGGTGGGCCAGATAGCGGCTTTGCAAAATCCAGACGCTGTGATCATGCAGCACCCCGTGGATGAACACTGCGGTGGGTTGCGCCGGGTTGAAGGGTTTGCCGCCAGTGTAGGCATACAGCGGGTGGGTGGGCAGTGAAATAAACATGGTTTTTCGGTGGACTCACTGGTCCGGGATCAGGCGTTTGCCCATGCTGACGACCTCATCGTCACGGTAGCCCAATGATTGGTAAAAAGCCAGGACTTGGGCGTTGCTGGCGCGCACTTGCAAATTGATTTTGGGGCAACCCAAGGCCAGCAGCAGGGCTTCGCCGTGCGCCATCAGGGCCTTGGCATGGCCTTTTCTCTGGTGTTCGGGTAAGACGGCCAAGTAGTTCAACCAGCCGCGATGGCCTTCATAGCCGAACATGGCGCTCGCGATGATTTGTCCCTGCCACTGTCCAACCAGAAACAGCTCGGGCTGCGCCCGCAGCTTGCGGGCAATGTCTTTGTGTGGATCGTTCCAGGGGCGGGTCAGGTCGCAGGCCCGCCACAAGGCCACCACAGCGGCTTCATCATTGGCCTGGAAGGCGCGGATGTGCATAGCGGTCAGGCCCCCGCTTTCTCGGCTGCCTTCAGGGCCCGCTTAAGGTCTTCGACCA
>CAZCSD010000125.1:0-3174 GCA_964501235.1 uncultured Polaromonas sp.
GGGAACGGTCGGTCACCGTGGGCTGATGGGCATGGCTGGCCCAGCGAAGCAAGGCCCAGGCACCGGTGAAGGACAGGCGCCGCACCTCGCCATCGACGGTCTCGAGTTCCATGTCGACCTTGGGGACGCCGATGTCTGGCGCCCATTCAATGAGCGCATCGGTGACCTGCCCGTGGGCGTAACTCCACTGCGTACCGCCAATGGACAGGCGCGCCACCCGCAGCTGGGGGCTCAGTGCCACCGGCCGAAGCCTCAGCTTGAGCCCCTGGCCTGTCGCGGGAAACCAGGCTTGACTGATCAGCCGCGCGCGCTCGAGCCATTGGGAGTCGGTCAGCACGCGCGCCTCGCCCTTGCCTTGCTTACCGGCCATAGACTTCAGGAAAGTCGGGTCACTGGCAAAAGCCTTCGTGATCTCAGCCACCCTGCCCTGGCTACCGAAGTCAGCCGTGAACTCCATCCACGCCAATTCAGCTGGCGCATACAGATCCATCGGATGAACCTGGGTGCGCTTGCATCGCTCAAAGCTGGCCACCTCCTCGAGCATCAGCCCCAGAGATTGCGCGCCGGCCCGCTTGACCTGCTCTTCACCGCTGTTGGCCAGCTCCAGCATCAGCTCGCGCAGCGGCGAAGGGGTGCGCAGCGCCTTGGCCCGCAGCCTGATCAGCAGCCCGGCAGCGGGCACCTTCGAACCCATTTGATCGGAAGCGTTGAGCTTGCCCAAATAGTCGGAAATGGAAGCCAGCGCCGAGAGGTACTGGTCCCGCTGGGGCGACTTTCCTTCGCCGTTGAGGAAGTACATCTGCAGCAGCGCGAAGTTCTGGCCGATGGGAATACGCGGGTCGGTACGGCTCATGGAGACCGAAGGCGAGCGGCGCCAGCCCAAAGCAAACTGCAGCCGGGCCCAGTCTTCGGCCACGCGGATCTTCAGGCGCTCCCAGAACGATCGCTTGCCTGTTTGTGGCAGGGGCATGTGGACCTCCAGCACGTTCAGCAGCGGCACCACCGGTGAGGCCTCGGTACCAAACAACTGGGCACGGTCGGCCGCATCGGACAGGCCGCTGACCGGCTGCAGCCGCAAGCCCTCCATCCATTTGCGCCAGGCGTCGGTGGCCTCCTGCACATACCGGGTGCGCAGTCTCACCTCCATGGCTTCTTGGGCGTCCAGAGAAAACACGGCCTCGGGCTCACCCATCACCCAGCGGTATTCCCGCGTCCATGCCTCGTAGCGTTGGCGACCCCCATTAAAGCCGCGAAGCAGCCCTTCGTAGGTGAAAAACCAGGCAATCTCTGTCGAGGGCATGAACCAACCGGCATTGGGCCCCATATAGCGTTCGAGTGAAAAATCCAGGGCCCCCACCGGCCGCAGCTGCTCTTGCATGGCGCTCCACAGCACGGCCTCGTGCGAATAGCGGTCGGTGTCCCGCAGGCGAGCGCGCTGCATCTGAATTTGCGCGGTCTCGCCGGCCGTGGGCTCGCGCACCGGGGCGCGCATCCAGTGGCCCAACAGCGAACCCACCTGTGAGGGGGGCATGCCAAAGTCAGCAAGTACCGACTGCATCAGCGCCGCATTGGCGCGGGCAGGCGCGTGCAACATCATGGAAAACGCCAAATAGCGATAGCGCTGGTCGACCGTGGCCTCGCGGGCCGCAAATGCAGCCTGGCCGTCGAGATGCAGCTTCGTGATCAAGCCCCGATGCACGCCAGCGGTGTGCAGGCGGTCGATCAGTCGTCGCGCCGATTCGGGGACTTCCTCACGCAAGCGCTGCTCGCTGTCGGTCATCAGCAGGTCGAGGTCGTTGAGCGCCAGTATCCAGTTGGAGCTGGGCACAGCGGTGGGCTGGGCAAGCAAGCCAAGCAGGGGCATCTTCGGCAGCCTGGCCGACCAATCGCTAAGCACACGCTCATGGCGCTCGGCGCGCATCCAGGTGGCATCGACCACCAGCGCAGAGGCCGCGACGGCTGCCATGGTCACCACGGCAGCGCGCGCCAGGGCCCACTCCAGGCTCAAGGCGGCCCGCCCGCGATCACGCGCCAGCACCGTGATCCAACCGGGCAGCCCATGGGGCTGAGAGAGACCAGGCCAAAGAAAGTGCAGGCCACGCACTTGCAGCCGGGTCTCCAGGCTGCGGTCGGTCTGCCGGGCAAGAATGTGGCCCACATTGCGCAGCTGCTGTCGGGCCGCAGCCTGCATCAGCATCCAGCGCTGCACCTGTGTGGCGGGCTGGTTGGGGTCGGTCAGGGTCAGATCGAAAGTGCGTAAGGTCTGCTCGCTCAACCGCTCGAACGTGTTGCGCGAAAACCGGCCGCGCGGCAGCGTCAGGCCCCAAGGCGCGTTTGACTGCTCCGGATGCCAGTCATAGCCAGCGGTTGCTTGTGCCTCAGCGAGCACCCCCAACCACAGGGGCAAAACCCGTCCGGCCAGCGCACGCCACTGAGCACCTTGGGTGTACAGCTTGTCCATGGCCTCCTGCAGCCTGGTACGGTCGGCGCAGACGGCCCCTGGCAACACGGCCACCAGGCCCCGGGGGGGTGGTCGCCAGCGCAACAGGCGCGCCCAATGGGGCCAGGCCGCCGGGGCGGGTGCCAGATAGATGCGCCCCTCGCTCATGAAAGCCAAGCCGGCGCCTTCGTGACTCACGCGCCAGGCCACAACAGCCGGCCACTGGGCGATCAAGGTCTCCAGGGTGTCGGCTGGACCGAGCAAGAGGTAGTCCGGCGCAAAAAGGCTCCAGCGACCACCGCAATGGCGCTTGACTTGGGCGCGCAGGCTCAGGCAGGCCTCGCGCGATTGGTCGACCACGGAGTCCCGTTCGACCGTCTTGAGTTTTTCATACAGGTACGAAAGCGCCCGCAGCAGCAAGGGACTGGCCAAGATCAACAAGATCAGCGCAATCAGTCCCAGCCGCCAGCCCACCGGCTCTAAGGGCCTGCTTTCGCCCACGCGCAGTTCGGGGCCACCCCACCAGATCAGGGCGAACACCAGAAAGATCAGCAAGCACCAAAATGCGGTGCGAAGAAAGCGCTTTAACTTCATGGCTGTCGCTCAGGAGGCGTAAGAGGCACGGCGCTGACCGCACGGTGGAGTTGAACCGTCAGGTCTGCCCACTGCTGATTCAAACTCAGCTGAACCGCGAACACCGCAACCAGGGCGCCCGCTACCGCCACGCCGATGGC
>CAZCSD010000126.1:0-3107 GCA_964501235.1 uncultured Polaromonas sp.
CGCCGCTTGCCAGCCATCTTTAACGAGGAACAGCACCTGTGCGCTGCCAAAGCCCACAGCAGGCCACGGTTCCAGACTGAGCAACAATAGGCTTTCCGAATTAAAGGAGTCTGCCATGCCTCTGACCGCCTCGGGTTTTGCGCGCAACCTCTCGGCTCTTCTGCTTGGGCTGTTGGTTCTGGTGGGGGCCTCCTGGGCCCAGGCCTGGCCGAGTCGACAGCCCATTAAGTTGGTGGCCGTGTTTCCGCCTGGCGGTTCTGTCGACCAGGTGGCGCGGCTGCTGGCCCCGGCTTTGTCAGCTCAGTTGGGCCAGAGTGTCATCGTTGAAAACCGCGGCGGTGCTTCGGGTTCGATCGGTGCGGCTGCGGTGGCTGCCGCTGCACCGGACGGCTATACCTTCGCAGTCGTTTTTGACAGCCATGGTGTCAATCCCAGCCTGATTCCCAATCTGCCTTTCGACTCTAAAAAGGACCTCGCGCCTGTGGTGCTCATAGGCACGGCACCCATGGTGCTGGGCACGCCCGCCGCGTCTGACTACAAGAGTTTTGCCGATGTCGTGGCTGCGGCGCGATCGGCCAAAGGGGCCAGTTACGGCTCCATCGGCTCAGGCAGCTTGGGCCATCTGGCCATGGCCTTGCTTGGCAAAGGCGGGGGCCTTAATTTTCAGCATATTCCCTACAAGGGCGGAGGCCCTCTGATGAACGATGCGGTGGCCGGTCATGTGCCGCTGGCCATCGGCTCGGTTTTTTTACTCAAGCCCTTTATTGACAGCAAACGCCTGCGGGCCCTGGCGGTCACCACCAGCAAGCGGTCGCCGGACCTGCCGGACGTACCGACCTTGGCCGAGCTGGGCTTCGCCGGCTTCGAGGCGCCAGCCTGGTGGGCCGTGCTGGCTCCGGCGCGAACGCCGCCGGAGGTTGTGGCGCGGATGAACGAGGCGCTCAATGCGGTGATGAGGACGCCAGATTTGGCCAAGCGTCTGGATGCACAGGGTATTGATGTCTTGGGCGGGTCGCCGGATGCGGCCCGGGTGTTCATCGAGCGACAGATGGATCTGTGGGGGCGCGTGGTCAAAGAAAACAACATCAAGGCCGATTGAGGCGCCCCATGCCCGCTTTCAATGCCGGCCTGGCTGCGCTGATTGCGGCCCTGACCCTGTCGGTGCAGGCCCAAAATCCCGCCGCCGTGGTCTCGTCTGAAAAACACCGGTTCAAGGTGGTGAGCTTGACGGCGGGCCTGGCCAACCCCTGGTCTGTGGCTTTTCTTCCCGATGGGCGCAAGCTGGTCAGCGAAAGGGAAGGTCGGCTGCGCCTGATCGGCCCGGACTTTAAGCTGCAGGCGCAAGCCATCGAGGGGCTGCCCGCCATCGTGGCGCAAGGGCAGGGCGGGCTTTTTGATGTGGTGCTGCACCCCGACTATGCGCGCAACGGCTGGATCTATTGGGCCTACAACGCGCCGGGGCCTGGGGGGTGGGGCACGGCCATGGCCCGAGGTCGGCTTCAGGGCCAGCGCATGACCGATGTGCAGGTGCTGTTTAGCATGAGTCCCAAGACCCGAGGGGGGCAGCATTTTGGCGGGCGTATTGTGTTTGACCGGCAGGGCATGGTCTACCTCACGCTGGGCGATCGGGGAGACAAAGATCGCGCCCAATCGCTTGATGATCACGCGGGTTCGGTCATACGCCTGCACGATGACGGGCGTGTCCCCACCGACAACCCTTGGGTGGGCAGGCCCGGCGCGAGGCCAGAGAAGTGGACGCTGGGCAACCGGAACATTCAAGGCGCGGCCCTGCATCCCCAGACCGGGCTGTTATGGTCCCACGAGCACGGACCGCAGGGCGGGGATGAACTCAATCTCCTGCGAGCCGGTCGCAATTACGGTTGGCCGGTGGTGACGCATGGGGTCAATTACGGAACCGGTACCCGGATCGGTGAGGGCCAGAGCAAACCGGGCATGGAGCCGCCTCTGTATGTGTGGACGCCTTCGATCGCGCCCTCGGGCATGAGCTTCGTGACGGGCGATCGGTTTGCCCACTGGCGCGGTGACCTGCTTATCGGTGCTCTGCGGGGGCAGGTGTTGCTCAGGTTGGTGCTCGATGGGGAGAAGGTGGTGCGCGAAGAGCGTGTGCTGAAGGGCCAGGTGGGGCGTATCCGCGATGTGCGCGTGGGACCGGACGGACTGGTTTACCTGCTCACTGACGATGCAGAGGGCGCTCTGCTGCGGCTCGAGCCGCTGGGGCCCTGAGACATGGCCACAGCGCTGCCGGCCGATCCCCGGCTGATCGACTCGAGCTACGCGGCCTGGCGGCTGCTGGCCACCTTGGGGCTGGTGACCCTGGGCAACAGCGGTATGTACGTGGTCTCGGTGGTGCTGCCAGCGGTGCAGGCCGAGTTTGGCGTGGGTCGGGGTGATGCGTCTTTGCCTTACACCCTCATGATGGTCGCTCTGGGTCTGGGCGGCATCGTCACGGGACGGTTGGCCGACCGCTTCGGCATCATGCGGGTCCTCTGGATGGGGGCGCTGGCCGTCTGTGCCGGCTATGTGCTGGCCAGTTCAGCCAGCAGCATCTGGGCTTTCGCGCTGGCCCACGGTCTGCTGCTGGGGCTGGTGGGCAGTTCTTCCACCTTCGCGCCGCTGATGGCCGATACAGCGCTGTGGTGGAACAAGCGCCGGGGCATCGCGGTGGCCGTCTGTGCCAGCGGCAATTACCTGGCTGGCTCCTTCTGGCCTCCCGTCGTGCAATGGGGCATCGAAACCTGGGGCTGGCGCCCGACTTACATTGGGCTTGGCCTTTTTTGCGGTCTGGGTATGGCCGTACTGTCCCTGGCGATGCGGCAGCGACCGCCTTTGGTGTCAACGGCCAGCCCCGGTACCAGCCCAATCACCGGCACCGATCGACCCTTTGGGCTCTCGCCAGCCCGGGCCCAGTTGCTCCTGTGCGTGGCAGGCGTGTCTTGTTGCGTGGCTATGGCCATGCCGCAGGTGCATATCGTGGCCTACTGCACCGATCTGGGCTTCGGTGCGGCCCAGGGGGCGCAAATGCTCTCGCTGATGCTGGCCTGCGGCATCGCCAGCCGACTGATCTCCGGCCTGATCTGCGACCGCAT
>CAZCSD010000127.1:0-3086 GCA_964501235.1 uncultured Polaromonas sp.
AGCAGCATGCTGTCATGGCCGGCCACCGGGATGACCTGTAGGCGCTGGATGAGGGGGGTGGAAGAGATCACAATGGGGCTCGGCTAAACATCGGACATCGTACAACTAAACCCGTCCTGGTCTTCTGGTGCAAACCCCAGGCTGGGCCGCCGGTCAAGCGAGCTCCCGGTCTCCGCGGCGCAGGCGGTCGCGGCTGTTGGACAGATGGGTGCGCATGGCCGCACGGGCAGCCTCGGCGTCCTGGGCGGCAATGGCGTTGTAGATGCTCTCGTGCTCGAGGTTGACACGTCTCAAATAGACCTGCCGGTCGGGGCTCATCAGCTCGGGGCTGTTCAGGCGCCGCCGCGGGATAACGCCCAGGCCGAGAGAGCCGATCAGATCGACGAAGTGATGGTTCCGGGTCGCTCGGGCTACCGCTCGATGAAAATCAAAGTCAGCGCCCACTGCGTCTTTACCTTCCTCTAATGAATGATTAAAGTCGTCCAGAGTCCTGCGTAGTTCCATGAGGTTATCTTCCTGGCGGCGCTGGGCCGCCAGGGCGGCCGCCTCGGTCTCGACGCTGATGCGAAACTCCAGCAGGTCGATGACTTCGCGCAGGGTGCCCAGCTGATCAGGGCTGACGCGGAAAGCGGGTGCCTCGGCCTGTGCTCGCACGAAGGTGCCCACTCCGTGCCGGGTTTCGACCAGGCCGGCGGCTTGCAGATGCGACAGTGCTTCGCGCACCACGGTTCGGCTGACCTTGTGCGCCTGCATGAAGTCCTGTTCGGTTGGTAGCTTGCCGCCGGGGGGCAGTTCGCGCGAGCGAATGCGTTCGATCAGGCTGCTGGCCAGATCGGCCGACAGGGTTTTGCGCGGCGACCGTTGCATCAGGGTTAACCACAGTTCAGTGAGGACGGGGTCTGAATGTATCATGGTTGTACGATGACTGATGTTAGGGCATGTACTAGGCCTCTTTCATCGGTTTTCGTCTGGCTTGGGCTTTATGGCCCGATACCCGCCCAACAGACCGATAACAGCGCCCCCGGGCGCCAAGGAGAAGATGCAATGAAGATCCGCAGACTCATGATGGCTTGGCCTTTGGCCGCAGCCGCATTGGTGGCCAGTAGCTGGGCCCATGCTCAAACCGTGATCAAGGCCGCCGACGTGCACCCGCAGGGCTACCCCACGGTGGTGGCGGTAGAGAGCATGGGCAAGAAGATCGATGCGGCCACCAACGGGCGGATCAAGTTTCAGATGTTCCCGGGCAGCGTGCTCGGCGACGAGAAGGCCATGATCGAGCAAACACAGGTCGGCGCCATCGGTCTGCTGCGAACCTCGCTGGGCCCGGTGGGCCCGGTAGTGCCCGATGTCAACGTGTTCAACATGCCCTTTGTGTTCCGTGACATCGCCCATATGCGCGCGGTGATCGACGGTCCGATCGGCCAGGAGCTGCTCGACAAGATCAGCGCCTCATCGGCGCGCATGGTGGCGCTGGCCTGGATGGATGGCGGCTCGCGCAGCCTCTACACCAAAAAGCCGGTACGCAAGCCCGAGGACTTGAAGGGCCAGAAGATTCGCATGATGGGCAACCCCTTGTTTGTGGACACCATGAACGCCATGGGGGGCAACGGCATTAGCATGGGCTACGGAGAGGTCTTTACTGCCTTGCAGACCGGCGTGGTCGATGGGGCTGAAAACAATCCGCCGAGCCTGTATACGGCCAATCACTTCAAGGCTGGCGCCAAGTTCTACACCCAGACCAATCACCTGATCATTCCCGAGATACTGGTCATGTCCAAGGTGGCCTGGGATCGCTTGAGCCCGTCAGATCAAGCCTTGTTCAAGCGCCTGGGACGCGAAGCCCAAATGGAGCAGCGCAAGCTCTGGGATGCAGCCGTGGCCGACTACACCGCCAAGCTCAAGGCCGAGGGTGTCGAGTTCATCGAGATCGACAACCGTCCCTTCTTTGAAGCCACGGCGCCCGTGCGTGCCAAATACGGTGCGCAGTACGCTGATCTGATGAAACGCATCGCTGCCGTCCGCTAAGGCGCAGCTGCGCTCCAAAAGGCAACGACCCCCGCCCTGTGGTTGGGGTCGTCCTGCTTTAATCGACGCTCCTGATGAAGAAGACTTATGTTGCGCTGATGGATGCCTTGTACCTGGCTTGCATTTGGTCGGCCGGGGCTGCGATCGTTTTGATGTCCATCATCATTCCCTGGGGGGTGTTCACCCGCTACGTCTTGGGCACGGGTTCGCAGTGGCCCGAGCCCATCGCTATCCTGCTGATGATGGTGTTCACCTTTTTGGGGGCGGCGGCCACCTATCGGGCCAACGGGCATATCGCGGTGAGCCTGCTTACCGATGTCTTGCCGGCCCCGCTGCATCGCTTTTCGAAGGTTCTGGTCGATGGGCTCATGGTGGTTGTCTGTGGCTTCGTGGTCTGGTACGGCACCCGCCTGTCGCTGGGCACCCTGGGACAGACCATCAGTGAGCTGGCCTGGTTGCCCGTGGGCGTGACCTACGCATCGCTGCCGCTGGGCAGCCTCGTGACGCTGCTGTTTGTGATCGAGCGACGTTGGGTGGGCCCGCAGGATGAGCGACGGCTGATGCGCTATGAAGAGGAGCACGAAGTCTCCCCGAAGGCTGGCGAGGAGGTGCGCTGATGGATGCCTTGGTCTTGATCGGCAGCTTCATTTTGCTCATGCTGATCGGGCTGCCTGTGGCCTACTGCCTGGGCCTGGCTGCGCTTATCGGTGCCCTGTGGATCGACCTGCCGCTCGACGCGGTCATGATTCAGATCGGCGCCGGGGTGAACAAGTTTTCCCTGCTGGCGATTCCCTTTTTCGTGCTGGCCGGCGCCATCATGGCCGAAGGCGGCATGGCGCGTCGCCTGGTCGCCTTCGCCGGCGTGCTGGTGGGCTTTGTGCGCGGTGGCTTATCACTGGTCAACATCATGGCCTCCACATTTTTTGGCGCGATCTCCGGCTCCTCTGTGGCCGATACGGCTTCTATAGGGTCGGTGCTCATCCCCGAGATGGAGAAGAAGGGCTACCCGCGGCCCTTTGCCACGGCGGTCACGGTCAGCGGATCGGTGCAGGCCATCCTGA
>CAZCSD010000128.1:0-2812 GCA_964501235.1 uncultured Polaromonas sp.
CCATCGACCGCAACTCCAAGGACTACATCGAGCTCAAGACCAAGGACAAGGTCAACTTCTACAAGACGCCCGATGCCATCCTGCGCGCCCAGCTCGACGCCTGGGACAAGGTCACGGCGGCCAAGTCCACCGAGAATCCGTTCTTCAAGCGTGTGATGGACTCCCAGCGGGCCTTCGCACAACGGGCCGGTTCGTGGCAGAACGACTATATGGTCGACTTCAAGATGGCCTGGAACCGTTACTTCAGGCAACCGGCGGCCCCGGCCAAGAAGTCCTGATCTGACGGGGTCTCGACCTGGCCGCCGGTAGTTCCGGCGGCCTTTTCCGTTTTTTGAATCCGATTGAGGGCCCGGGCTGTAACTGGGCGTGGACCATGAAGAACATTCTGCTCGCGGTGGACCGGGCATCAACCTGGATCGGTCAGGCCTTTGCCTGGCTGATCATCGTTTTGACCTGCCTGATTTCCTGGGAGGTCTATTCGCGCTACATCATCAACAACCCCCACGATTGGGCGCTCGATGCGCAGCTGATGATGTATGGCACCCTGTTCATGCTGGCCGGCGCCTACACCCTGTCCAAAAACGGCCACGTCCGCGGTGATGTGCTTTACGGATTTTTCATGCCCCGCACCCAGGCCTGGATTGATCTGGTTCTCTATGGGCTCTTTTTTCTGCCCGGCATTGTGGCTCTGACCTGGGCCGGCTGGACGTTTGCCAATGAATCGCTGGCCATCCGCGAGAGCACCTTTTCAGCCACGCCTCTGCCCCTGTATCCCTTCAAGTTCATGATTCCGCTGGCCGGGTTCATGCTGCTGTTGCAGGGCCTTGTGGAAATTGTGCGCTGCGTTCAGTGCATCCGCGACGGTCAGTGGCCCTCGCGCGAGCAGGACGTCGAGGAGGTCGATGTTGACAAGCTCAAGGAGATGGTCAAGGCCGAGGATGTCAACGCCATCTCGCCCGGGGGTGCGCGATGATCCGGTTGCGCAAAGAGTTGTGGTTCGGCTTTATCCTGATGGGGTTGATCATCGCCGGCACGGCGGTGATGCTTCTGGCTGCTGATCAGCTGAGCACGGGCCACTTGGGGCTGATGATGTTGGCGCTGGTGGTGGTGGCCATCATGCTGGGTTTTCCGACGGCCTTTACCCTGATGGGGATGGGCATGATCTTTACCTGGCTGGCTTACGAGCGAGATACGGGCAAGACGCTGACGCTGATGGTGCAGTCGGCTTTCAAGGTGATGGGCAATGATGTGCTCATTTCCATTCCGCTTTTCGTGTTCATGGGCTACCTGGTCGAGCGGGCCAACCTGATCGACAAGCTGTTTCGCAGTTTGCATTTGGCTTTGGCGCGCGTACCCGGCTCGCTGGCGGTGGCCACGCTTTTTACCTGTGCGGTGTTTGCCACGGCCACCGGGATTGTGGGCGCGGTGGTTACGCTCATGGGCCTCTTGGCCTTGCCGCAGATGCTCAAGGGCGGTTACGACGTTCGGGTTTCGGCCGGCGCCATCACCGCTGGCGGTTGCCTGGGCATTCTGATTCCGCCTTCGGTGATGCTCATTGTCTATGGCGCTACCGCCGGCGTGTCCGTGGTGCAGTTGTATGCCGGGGCCTTTTTCCCCGGCTTGATGCTGGCCGGTCTCTACATCCTCTACGTTATCTTGCTGGCCAAGATCAAGCCCGACCTGATGCCGCCTTTGTCGGCCGAGCAGCGCTTTGTGCCCCTGCCGCCCGCGCTGGACCGCGTTGCCCGGGAGGCTTCGCCGATGGTGCTGCCGGGCCTGCTGCGGGCAGGCTCGGTGGTACAGGGTCAGGCCGCCTATTTGCGCAAGCAGTGGCTGGTGACTTTGCTGCCCTTGTTGTTCTTCCTGCTGGCAGCCGGCTGGTCCTGGCACGTGCATACCAAACCTGCTGAGCTTGAGGGGGCGACCAGGAGTTCCGCCGAGGTGGTCGAGCCGGCCGGCTCTCAGGCCCCCGAGAAAGCGCAGGCTGACGAAGCGAGCGGTTTGAAGGAGCCCTCCGGTTCCGGTGTCAAAGAGCCGCCGGGCGCTGACTCGGGTGTGAAAGAGCCCCCGGGTGCCGATGCCGGCGTGAAAGAACCGCCGGGCGCCGATTCGGGTGTCAAGGAGCCGCCTGGGGCGGATGTCGGGGTGAAGGAGCCCCCGGGTGCCGGCGGGGTCAGAGAACCGCCGGGCGCAGATTCGGGCGTTAAAGAGCCCCCCGGTGCGACGCAGGAGCCGGTGGCCGCCGCTCAAGGTGTGCAGGAGCCCGGTGCATCGGCCCCTGCGGCGCAGCCCGTGGCCAGTGCTGAACGTTCCGAGCCGACGCGCGGATTCTGGATCGGTCTGGGCGTTGGCGCCCTGGCCTTGATCGGCTTTTATGCCCTGCTGACCTTCCAGCGTCTTGAGATCTTCAAGATGCTCTTGCAGAGCTTCTTCCCCTTGGTGGTGCTCATCCTTTCGGTGCTCGGCTCCATCGTGCTCGGACTGGCCACACCGACCGAGGCGGCGGCTGTCGGAGCCTTTGGCGGCTATCTGCTGGCTGCCGTTTATGCGGTGATCAACAAGCGCAAGGAGGGCCGAAACCGGGTCTTCCTGACCTGGTTGGTGTTGTGGGCCCCCGCCCTGGTTTCCATTGGCTGGTTCATCCTCAATCTTGAGGGGGTTGATGTGCCCAAGGTGCCCGGGCCGTTGGGCGTGGTCGGTGCCCTGGGCGTGCTGGCCTGGGCCCTGCTGGCCTACCGGCAGGCGGGACTGCAGTCTGAAGTCAAGGAGTCGGTCTTCCTGACCGCCAAGACCAGTGCCATGGTGTGCTGGC
>CAZCSD010000129.1:0-2610 GCA_964501235.1 uncultured Polaromonas sp.
TTGGCCGAGTTGAGCATCTCGTAGAGGAAATTGTTGAGCACGAAGGGCAGGCCCTGGCCGCCGTACTGCCGATCGCACGACAGCGCGGGCCAGCCGCCCTGCACGTACTGTTGATAGGCCTGCTTGAAGCCCTCCGGCGTCTTGACCTCATGGCTTTGGCGGTCGAGCTGGCAGCCCTGCTCATCGCCGATACGGTTGAGCGGGAAAACCACTTCGGCAGCAAATTTTCCGGCCTCCTCCAGCACCGCGTTGAGGGTGTCGGCGTCCATCTCTTGGTGCGGTGGCAACTCCTTGAGGGATGCGCTGACGCCGAGCACCTCGTGCATCACAAACTGCATATCGCGCAGCGGGGGGGTATAGACAGGCATGGGCAGACTCCTAGATCGATAAAGAGAGGGGATTCATCGCCGCGCCGCAGAGCTTCTGCGCTTGTCGCCCGGGGTGGCGCAACGTTCAAGGATGAGCTCAAACGACTGCAGGGCCCAGTCGATAGAGCGGGCGTTCTTCAGGAAGCGCGCCTCGTAGTGCAGCGCCAGAATCAGGCCGTGGATTTGGAAAGCCAGTTGCCGCTCGTCGGTGTCGGGCTTGAGGTGGCCCTCTTGCCGGGCCAGCACAATGGCGCGATGGAACACCCCCAGCCAGGTCTGTACCGTCTCGGCCAGCGCATCTCGGACCGGGCCGGGGCGGTCGTCAAATTCGACCGCCCCGCTGATGAAGATGCAGCCCGATTGCAGTTCCACCGACACCTGCTTCATCCAGTTGGCAAACAGAGCCCGCAGCCGTGGCAGGCCACGCGCCTGGCTCAGGGCGGCCCGAAACACCTCCCGGTCGAAACGCTGGAAGTATTCGCGCACCACCGATATCTGTAATTCCTCGCGCGAACCGAAGTGGGAAAACACGCCCGACTTGCTCATCTGCATGAGCTCGGCCACCGCCCCGATGGACAGCCCCTCCAGCCCCACCTGCGAAGCCAGCCCGAGCGCCGCATCGATGATGGCTGCCTTGGTTTGCTGTCCCTTGGCATGCGAGCGCGGCTCGGCCTGCGCCGCTGGAGCGGGGGCTGGCCCGGCGGCCGAAACCGAAGAGGAGGTGCGCGTCACCATGAAGCTCATCAAAAAAGAACGATCGTGCTATTTTGACCGAAAACCCGATCCTGTCAATCCCGGGGGTATGTGCGGCCCAGGGCGGGCGGGTGATGCGCGCCCAAAGGCATCGCCCCCCCTGAACGCGGTATCCTTCCCGCATGACCTCCATCAACTGCTCTCTGTGCGGCCGTGGCTTTGAATGCGGCGCTGCCGACACCCGCACGCCCTGTTGGTGTGTGGCCTGGCCTGCGCTGCCGCGCGAGGCGCTGGGGCAAGGGGCGCAGACCTGTTTTTGCCCCGATTGCTTGACGGAGCAGCTGCGCCAAAGGGGCCTGATGACCGATTCCCAGGAGGCCCCGTGAGCGTGAACCTCGAAGGCCAGCTGGTGGTGGCCATCTCCTCGCGCGCCCTGTTCGATTTTGAGGAGGAGAACCGCGTTTTCGAAGAAGGCCTGCGTCACGGTCAGGCCCCGGGCGTCAAACCCGATGCGGCCTACATGCAGTTGCAGCTTGACCGCCTGGATGTGCCGGCCAAGCCCGGCGTGGCTTTTTCGCTCATCAAGAAGCTGCTGGCCTTTAACCAGGCCCCGAGCAGCCTTGAAGAGACCCTCAGCCCCGAGCGCCTGCCGCAGCGCGTGGAGGTGGTCATCCTCTCGCGCAACGACCCGGTGTCGGGCATGCGGGTGTTCCGCTCGGCCCAGCACTACGGGCTCGACATCAAGCGCGCCACCTTCAACCGCGGTGAAGCCCCGTGGCGTTACCTCAAGCCTCTGCACGCCAATCTGTTTCTGTCGGCGCATTTGAGCGATGTGCGCGCTGCGCTGCAAGCCGGGGTGCCGGCGGCCCAGGTCTATCCGCAGTCGGCCCAGGCCAGTCAGGCGCATCCCCACGAGGTGCGCATTGCCTTCGATGGCGATGCGGTGCTGTTCTCTGACGAGGCCGAGCGCGTATTCCAGGCCCAGGGCTTGCAAGCGTTTCAGCAGCACGAACGCGACAAGGCGGCCCAGCCCTTGCTGGCCGGCCCCTTCAAGCCGCTGCTCGAAGCCCTGCACCGCCTGCAGCATGTGGGTACCTCACGCATGCGGGTGCGCACCGCGCTGGTGACGGCACGCAGCGCGCCGGCGCATGAGCGCGCTATTCGCACGCTCATGGAGTGGAATGTGGAGGTGGACGAGGCGATGTTCCTCGGCGGTCTGGCTAAAGGGGAGTTTTTGCGCGAGTTCGAGCCTGATTTTTTCTTTGACGACCAAACCGGTCATGTCAATGCCGCCTCAGCGCATGTGCCCGCCGGCCACGTGGCCAGCGGCGTGGCCAACGGCCCGGTTTGAAAGTTCAGCCCCGCCCTCGCCGCGATGCGGCCTTCAACTCTTGAGGAACAGCCGGTACGCGGGGTTGGCTGTCTCCTCCACGTAGGGGTAGCCCAGGTTCTGTAAAAACTGCTTGAAGGCGGCGTTGTCGGTGCGCGGCACTTGCAGACCCACCAGGATGCGGCCGTAGTCGGCGCCCTGGTTGCGGTAGTGAAACAG
>CAZCSD010000130.1:0-2579 GCA_964501235.1 uncultured Polaromonas sp.
GTCAGCGCCTGGTTGTCCCAGTCCATGGTCAGGATCAGGTCAAAGCGCTCGAAGTCGGCCTCCACAATCTGCCGGGCGCGCAGCGGCGCGAGGTCATAACCACGCAAAGCCGCATGCTTTTGCGTTCGCGCATCGGGTGGCTTGCCAGGGTGGTAGTTGTGCGTACCGGCCGAATCGACGGTGATGCGCTCGACCAGCCCGAGCTGCTGCAGGCGGTGGCGCATCACGCCCTCGGCGGTGGGACTGCGGCAGATATTACCCATGCAGACGAAAAGAAGGTTCATGGTGAGGCGGGGGTTTCAGGTGGCGATAAATCGAGAAGCTCAGTCTTCAAACGCTGCCGGACGGGCTCGTCCGCGCGCTAGGCTGCCCCGGCGGCAGGCGCCCGGGTGAACAGGCCTCCGATCCGCTCGCGCGCCAGTCGTTCGGTCAGCGCCAGCGAGAGCACCAGCCCCGTTGTGACGGCCGTTGCAATTCCAACCCAGATGCCCAGATAGCCCAGACCAAAGACATGGACATAGATCCACGAGAAAAGCGCAACGCCTATGCCCTGCCGGTAGATCCCTATCCAGAGCGTGTAGATCGGCTTTTTCAAGGCCTGTAACAAGGAGGTGATCGCAAACAAAAGGACATAGATCGGCAAGATGAACCCGTCGATGTGCAGATAGCTTTTGCCGATTTCGATCACGCGCGCGTCGCTGGTGAAGATCGCCATGGCCGGGCCGGCTGCAAACCAGAGGATGCAAGAACCCATGAGCATCAGCACCACGCCCGCCTTGAAGCAAAATATCGTCGCCTCGCGCACACGGTCGTGATTTCCAGCCCCGTAGTTCTGCGCAGCGATCGGCAACAGCGCCCCGGTCAAGCCAAAGGCGGGCAGCAAAATCAGCTGCTCGATCCGCAGGGCGATGCCATAGGCGGCCACCGCCTCGCCCCCGAAGCCCTTGAGAAAAAACTGGATCACGAAGCCGGCCATCATCATCACCACCATGGAAAAGCTGGCGGGCAGGGCCTGACCGAGGATCTGGCGCATCATGGACGCATCGGGTGTGAAGCGGCGCGGGCCCGCCATCGCCTCGGACCGCAGGGCACGCCACAGCACATAGGCCATCACCCCGGTCTGAGAAACGACGGTGGACAGCGCGATGCCATCAAAGCCGATTCCCGGGATCGGGCCGAGCCCAAAGATGAACAGCGGATTGAGCACCAGGTTGGCGAAAAAGGCGGCCACGTTGGCGTATTGCATGGACCGGGTATCGCCCTGGGCCGTCAGAATGCCATTGGCGCCGTAGGCCAGCACGAAGGCCGGCGCACCGAGCATCAGGACGCGCAAATACTGGTTGGCTGCTTCCCGATAGACGCCCGGCTCGGACACCAGCGCGATCAGCCACGGCACGGTAAACCAGCCGATCACCATCGCCACAACCGAGGCCACCAGGCCGAAGGTGATCCCCTGCGCGGCGATCAGGCCCTCCTGCCCAGAGCGCTGGCCCAAGGCATTGCCCACCAAAGCGCCCATGGCACTCGATAAGCCGACGCCGACCGCCACAAACAGGACAAAAAAGACGGTGAAGGAAATGGCCAGACCGGCCTGAGACTCGGTGCCCAGCATCCCCGCGTAGTAAACATCGACCACGTTGTAGAGCGTGGTGAACACCATCCCAATCGCAGTGGGCACGGCCAGGGCCTGAAAGTGATGCGGGATGGAGCCGGTGGTCAGGTCGCGCCGTGCCATGATGAGATGCGGCCAGCCGCCATGTGTTCCTGAACAAGAAGGGCAGTCTGAACAACGAGACCCTGAAAATCATTGTGCCATACGCCGCTTTTTTGGCAGCGGGCCAGGGTGGCGGCTCACCGGGATCCAGGCTCAGTTTGACGGCCTTGGCCTTGATGCTAACAACGCAGGCTCAATCGAGCCAGCTCATATGCCCCGCGCCTACGGTCATTGCGTTTTTGCAGAACACGATGGGGTTGGACTGAGCGAACTTGGGCCTCCATCTTGAGCCTAATGCCAACTGGTAGATTTGGTACCCTCGCTGGAGCAACTGGGACCAAAGAGTATGTGCGTGCCCGTCATCGAAACCGACCGACTGATCTTGCGTGGTCATCGCATCGAAGACTTTCCTGCACTGGCAGCCATCTGGGGAGACCCAGCCGTTTCTCGCTTTGTTGGCGGCAAGCCCTCAACCCGGGAGGAATGCTGGGCACGGCTCCTTCGCTATGCCGGGCACTGGCAATTGCTGGGCTATGGCTTCTGGGCAGTGCAGTGGAAGCACCGCGCTGGGCTCATAGGTGACGTTGGCTTTGCAAACTGGGAGCGGGAGATAAGTCCGCCACTCGATGGCCTGCCCGAAGGCGGTTGGGTGTTATCAACCGAGGCACATGGACGCGGCGTCGCCACAGAGGCCGTGAACGCTGCGCTTGCGTGGATGGATGAACACTTTGGCGCCATGACCACAGCCTGCATCATCGGCCCAGACAACGCGGCATCGATTCGAGTTTCTCAGAAGGTCGGGTATCGCGAATATTGCCGATCGGACTTCAAAGGATCCCAGGTGATCCAGTTTCGTCGAAAAGGA
>CAZCSD010000131.1:0-2578 GCA_964501235.1 uncultured Polaromonas sp.
GGGTGCCGCCCATCGTGTTGTCAAAGCGGGTCTTGGTGTTCTGGTCGCCGGTCAGACTGTATCGGCTGCCCCACAAGCGCTGATACCAAGGGCTTTCAATCAGGCGGCGGCACTTCACGCTATCGCGCAGTGATAGGCTCTGGGCATAGGATGCGTGAAGGAATTGAACGCCTGGGCCGCTGGTGTGGCTGCGCTGGCGCTGCGCCCAGACCCAAGCAGGAAAGGCGACGGAGGTCAGGGAGCTTTTGCTACAACGTGGCGGGATGTTAATCAGCAGGCGGCGGATATCGCCATCACACACGGCTTGGAGGTGCTCGGCCACTGCCGAAATAACCCATCCTGGTGTGAATGGGGCGGGATCGATCCACTGCCAGCCGCTCATTAAGAAGGCGTACAGGCTCTCCTCACATTCGGCCCGGTCAAGCTCGGCAAGGGTCTGGGCAACGTCTATTTCTTTGTCGCCTAAGCGTATGATCCCCATCGATCAGGTTTCTGTCTGCACTGTTAGCAGCGCGGCCCGCAGGGCATCGCGCTGATCCTGGGTCAATTGGGTGGCGTCAATGGTGGTCACGTTTCGGTTTTCAGTGACAATTGGGCCGCCATCCTTCCCGGTATTTTCGTTAAACCGCTTCTCGCCGTACAGCCTGGGCGCCATTTTCATCGCACGCCACTGGGCCGTCGAAATCTTTACTTTTTGCGATTGATGATTGTCTTCAGTTGTTTCTGATGCCATTTGCTCAATTTTATCAACGAGATAATCCGCCAAGGCTTCACGCGCACGCGCGCACCGTGCTTCAAAAGCGGAGTTCTCGTCAAGCCATCTGTAAACGGTCGCCCGCGAAGGCATCGCGGGATCGCGGCAGATATCGACGAGGCTTTCGCCTTCGATCATGCGGCCAACTATTTGATCTTCCAGGTCTTTTGAGTAAATTGCTGGCCTTCCGGTTGCCTTTTTGGGCGCGGTTTCTGGCTGTTCTTTTTTGGCGCGCGGCATCAGATCAGCCTCATTTGTCGAAGTCGGTGTGATGCGATCTTGCGTACCACATTTTCGGCCTTGTCGCGCCATGCTGGCGGGTAGACGGCGAAGCAGTGGGTTCCTGGTCCGTTTGTTTTGCGGCGCAATTCCAGGGCTGGAGGTTCATCGACCACTTCGGTGTAGAGGTCGCGCATCATGGCGCCAGCTTCCCAGGTATCTTCTGGGACGGGTTCATAGTCGAGATCGCGGAATATATCGACGATGGTGAAATAATCGGTTCTATAAGGGCGCGGCATGTTGGCCTCCTTAGCGCCTAATATAAGGATTTCCTGGGGGTGATGCTAGCAGGAATGAAAAAGGGGGCCGAAGCCCGCGCTGATCAGAAATTGTAGTCATGAAACTTGCGGGGAGCGACCGCCAGGACGAAGCGCTCGCCGTGCTTGCAACGCCACTTGCCGTCCTTTTGCAGGCGGATGCGGATGGTGCGGGCTTCCGGGTTGCTGGTGATGGTCCACCGCTGCTTTTCTTGGTCGGAGAAGTGGCCCACGAAACCGCCGGGCTGGAAGCCCATATTTTCAGTTGGGTTGGCACGTTCTGCATTCATGGCGCGGATTTCGATGGTGCGGTCGCTGACGCGGCGCACGATTTCGTAGGGGTTTACGTCAGAGTAACCGATATGATTGGCATAGTTCATTGGTAAATCTCCATTTCTATCGGCACCAGCGCCGTAAGGATCTTCTAGCATTATGCTAAAGCGGGGGTCAATACAAAAAATGCATGCCCCCATATTTTTTTAGGGCTTCTCGATCACATGCAAAACCTTGCCATCAGGCCGGGTGACGGTAACGGGTGGCTTCAAGCCTGCCCTGATCAGGGGCAGCTTAGGCAGCATGATCCATGTGCCGCCGGGCTGGTCGAGCCAGTAGCCCCATTCTTTTTCGTCGCTCATTTTTTCGCTTTCAGTTCGAGGTAGCGGATGACGACCACGGGGACAGGCCCCTGGCCACGGAGCCACCGATAGACGGTGGTGAAATGGACGCCCAGGTGCTGCGCCAGCTCTTCTGCGCTCTCAAAGCCGTTCCGTGATATTAATCTATTCAGGTGTTCTATTGATGTGTTGATGCGGGTGGTGATCATGGTTTTTGGTCCATCAAGCTTTGCAAGAATTTCGTTTTCTGACGCAGGGTCATGTGGGCTGCGCGCTTTTCCAGGCCCTCGGGCAGGCTATCCACCAGCAGCCGCATGACGGCGCAGCAGTAGCCTGCGATGTAGTGGGGACCGGCCTTGTTGGTGGCCTCGGCATAAGCCACCAGGGTGTCAATGAAGGCATCCACGGGGTGCTGGTCGCTCATGCTGCTGCCATCCAGTAACTGGAGCCTGTGGGCCAGTACGGCTTGCCTTCGGCGCGGGCCATGACCTGGAGGCTATTGGTCAGCGACAGGGCGGCGTGGATAGCCGGGGGAACCGACTTCATGCTGTTCCAGCGTGGAGGCGTCAGCCCGGCATCGCGCAGCGCCATAACGCGGAAGCGGGCCGTTTCGTAGGCATGGGCGCATACCGGCGTGGGGGCGCGGTCCAGCAGGTAATAATCAATTGGACGGC
>CAZCSD010000132.1:0-2562 GCA_964501235.1 uncultured Polaromonas sp.
TGCTGTTCAAGCATTTTGGCTTCACACCCGAAAACGTGGCCGATACGGTGCGCGCCGTACTGGGCAAGTAAGTTCGGCCGCGCGTGATCGAGCCAGATTGCGCCTGGGTGGCGATGCGCTGCCCGAAGTGCCAGGGCGCTTTAGGCGCCGCCGCCTCGTGGCGATCCGGCTTTGCAAGCCCCGAAGTTTTTTCACACCTCTCATTTAATTTCAGGAGTAATTCATGACAGTCAAGATCGGCATCAACGGCTTCGGCCGCATCGGCCGCAATGTATTGCGCGCCGCGGTGCAGAACTTTCCCGACATCGAAGTGGTCGGCATCAATGACCTGCTCGAGCCCGATTACCTCGCTTATATGCTGCGCTACGACTCGGTGCATGGCCGATTCAAGGGCGACATCGGTGTGGAGGGCAACACGCTGATCATCGGCGGCAAGAAGATCCGCCTGACGCAGGAGCGCGACCCCGCCCATCTCAAGTGGAATGAAATCGGTGCCGACATCGTGCTCGAATCGACCGGCCTGTTCCTGGACAAAGCCAGCGCCTCCAAGCATTTGGCTGCCGGTGCCAAAAAGGTGGTGATGTCGGCCCCGTCCAAGGACGACACGCCGATGTTCGTCTATGGCGTCAACCACAAGACCTACGCCGGGCAGGACATCATCTCCAACGCTTCGTGCACCACCAACTGCCTGGCCCCGGTGGCCAAGGTGCTCAACGACAAGTGGGGCATCAAGCGCGGCCTGATGACCACCGTGCATGCGGCAACGGCCACGCAAAAGACCGTGGACGGCCCTTCCAACAAAGACTGGCGCGGCGGCCGCGGCATCCTGGAAAACATCATTCCATCGAGCACGGGCGCGGCCAAGGCGGTGGGCGTGGTGATCCCTGAGCTCAACAAAAAGCTCACCGGCATGTCTTTCCGCGTGCCCACCTCCGATGTGTCGGTGGTGGACCTGACGGTCGAGCTCAACAACGCCGCCACTTATGCTGAGATCTGCGCCGAGATGAAGGCCCAGGCTCACGGCGCGCTCAAGGGCGTGCTGGGCTACACCGAAGACAAGGTGGTGGCCACCGACTTCGTGGGCGAGACCTGCACTTCCGTGTTTGATGCCGATGCGGGCATTGCGCTGGACGGCACCTTCATCAAGGTGGTTGCCTGGTACGACAACGAGTGGGGCTACTCCAACAAATGCCTGGAGATGATCCGCGTCGTCGCGCGCTGATTTAAAGCCGCTGTTGCGGTGAGGGGCGCTTTGGGCAATCGAAGACAATGCGCTCTTTGATTGCCTCGCCTCCTCTGTGTCCTCTCCCACCGCCACGATGGTCGACCCTTTGCGCATGACGCCCCTGGAGCTGCGCTCGGCCTTGTCGCTGTCGTCGGTGTTCGGCATGCGGATGCTGGGCTTGTTTTTGGTGCTGCCGGTCTTTGCTCTGGAGGCGACCCGCTTTCCTGGGGGTGACGATCCGGTGCGTGTCGGGCTGGCCATGGGTGTCTACGGCCTGACCCAGGCCCTGCTGCAGCTTCCCTTTGGCATGGCCAGCGACCGCTGGGGTCGCAAGCGGGTCATCGTCGCCGGCCTGCTGGTATTTGCTCTGGGCAGCGCGATGGCCATGGCGGCCACTTCTTTGGCGGGTCTGACTTTGGGCCGCGCGGTGCAGGGTGCCGGTGCCGTGTCGGCGGCGGTGACGGCGCTGCTCGCCGATCAGACTCGCGATGAGGTGCGCACCAAGGCCATGACTGTGGTGGGCGTGAGCATCGGGGCGGTGTTTGCTTTTTCCCTGGTGGCTGCGCCCTGGCTCAATCAGTTCATGGGCCTGAGCGGCCTGTTTGCGTTGACGGCGGCGATGGCCTTGTTGGGTATTGCGGTGGTGCTTTTATTCACGCCGCCCGAGGCTCCGCGGCCTATGGCGCGGCATGCTGCTGGTTTGTCGCAGGTCCTGGCCGATGCGCAGCTGATGCGGCTCAACGTGGGCGTGTTCATTTTGCATGCGGTGCAATTGGCCATGTGGGTGGCCATTCCTGGCTTGTTGGTGCAGGCCGGCCTGGTCAAGGATCTGCACTGGCAGGTCTATCTGCCCACGGTGCTGGCTTCTTTCTTTGTGCTGCGTATGACGCTCTATCCGCTGGAGCGCCGCGGCTACCTGCGAGCGGTTTTTCTGGGCTCGGTGGCCGCCATCGCTTTGGTGCAGCTGGCCTTTGTCTGGATCGTCGGGCAGCCTCTGAGCCTGACCCTCTTGGCCTGGCTGTTGTTTGCCTTTTTTTGTGGCTTCAATATCCTGGAGTCGTGCCAGCCCAGCATGGCCTCCCGGCTGGCCCCTTTGCAGCTGCGCGGGACGGCCTTAGGTGTTTTTAATACTTTGCAGTCTCTGGGTTTCTTTTTAGGCGGTGCTCTGGGAGGATGGCTTCTGCGCACCCAGGGCTTGCAGGGTTTGTTCTTGGCCTGTGCCGCCCTCATGTTGCTTTGGCTGTTTGTGGCCTGGCCCATGCGTGCGCCGTCCTTGCACGAGCCGGTGCGTGATGCGACGAATGCAGTTGAAACCGGCGCGGCCCGCTAAACTTGAA
>CAZCSD010000133.1:0-2515 GCA_964501235.1 uncultured Polaromonas sp.
GGCAGCCGACCATGATCTGCTTGCCCGGCAGGCTTTGCAGCACAGCGCAGTCCAGGTTGGACTGCGCTGTTTCGATCGAGATCTGCTGGCAGCTGCAGTTGGCCAGCTCGGGCAGGAAGTTGTAGCCATTGGGTCGCGCGTGGATGATGGCGGCATAGCCAAAACAGATGTGCACGGCGGTGGTGCCGGTCACACCCTCCAGGGCCCGATTGAGCGCCCGGATTCCGTATTGCCGCGCTTTTTCGGGCCGGGCCTGCATGTAGGGCTCATCGACCTGCACCACATCGGCTCCATGCGCAAACAGATCCTTGATTTCCTCGTTAATGGCCACTGCGTAGTCCATGGCTGCCTCCTCTTCTGAGGCGTAGAAGTCGTTCTGCGCTTGCTGCAGCATGGTGAAGGGGCCCGGAACCGTGATCTTGACCTTGCGCGTGGTGTGCTTCTTCAAGAACAACAGATCCTCGACTTCGATCGGGCGTGCGCGACGTACCTTGCCGACGATCCGGGGCACCGGATTGGGGTGGCCTGATCGGTCCAGGGCGGTGCCCGGGTTATCGATATCCACGCCTTCGAGCGCGGTGGCGATACGGTTGGAGTAGCTCTCGCGCCGGATCTCGCCGTCGGTGATGATGTCCAGCCCGGCATCCTCTTGGGCCTTGATCGCCAGGACGGTGGCATCGTCCATCGCCTGCTGAAGATGGGGCTCTGCCACCCGCCAGAGCTCTTTGGCTCGCACCCGGGGCGGAAAGCGGCCGGCCAGCTTGACGCGGTCAATCAGCCAGTCGGGTTGGGGGTAGCTGCCGACGATGGTGGTGGGGAAAAGCATCTTGTCTCCTGGTCATGAATGAGTTTGCCACGCATTGTTACCTAAAGACCGCCCCGGGTATTTTGGGGCGCTGGTTCAGGGGTACAAACCCCGCAGCTCCCGGGTGTGCAGGATGCGCCTGCACGCGACGATGAAGGCCGCCGTGCGCAGGCTCACCCGCCGCTCGCGGGCGACCTCCCAGACGGCCTGGAAGGCTTCGCTCATGACGCGCACCAGGCGGCGGTTGATCTCGGCCTCGTCCCAGAAGAAGCTGGAGAAGTCCTGCACCCATTCGAAGTAGCTCACCGTCACGCCACCGGCATTGGCAATCACATCAGGCACCACCAGAATATTGCGGTCGGCCAGGATGTCGTCGGCCGATGGCGTGGTTGGCCCATTGGCCCCCTCCAGGATCAGCCGCGTGCGCAGCCTCAGGGCCCGCTCGGCGGTGATTTGATGCTCCAGGGCTGCTGGAATCAGAATGTCCGACTCGACATCCCAGAAAGCCTCTAGAGTCAGGGGCTCGGCCTGCTCAAAGCCGGCCACGCCGCCGTGGCGTGCGCTGTGAGCGAGCAGGGCCTCAAGATCGAGCCCCGCCTCCCGATACAGACTGCCGGTGTGGTCCTGCACTGCGACCACGCGCGCTCCCGCCTGCGCGAAGAGCCGGGCGGCTACCGCGCCCACGTTACCCATGCCCTGAACGGCCACCCGAGCACCGCAGAGGTCCAGGCCCAGATGTTGCGCGGCCAGCTGGCCGACGGTGTAGACGCCGCGTCCGGTGGCCTCGCGCCGGCCCAGCGAGCCGCCCAGGTCCACCGGCTTGCCAGTCACCACTCCGGTGGTGGTGGCCCCGACATTCATGGAGTAGGTGTCCATCATCCAGGCCATGATCTGTTCATTGGTGTTGACATCGGGGGCCGGAATGTCCTGATTCGGCCCGATGATGATGCCGATTTCGCTGGTGTAGCGACGGGTCATGCGTTCGAGCTCACCGCGCGAGAGGGTGCGCGGGTCAACACGTATGCCGCCCTTGGCGCCGCCGTAGGGCACGTTGACCGCGGCGTTTTTGATGGACATCCAGGCCGCCAGCGCCATCACCTCGGACAGCGTCACATCCTGGTGAAAGCGCACGCCGCCCTTGCCCGGGCCGCGCGAGACATTGTGCTGAACCCGGTAGCCCTCGAAGTGGGCCACCTGCCCGTTGTCGAGTTCGATGGGTACATCGACCGCCAGGATGCGTTTGGGTCGCCTCAGGGTTTCAGCCCAGCGAGACAGCCGCCCCAGATGGGGGAGGACGCGATCGACCTGTTCGAGGTATTGGCCCCAGGGACCGAGATCGTCGGCCTTGAGGTAGGACAGCGGGTTGTGTTGGGTCCGGTCGATGTTTGCGACCGGCTCAAGCGCCAGGCTCATGAGGCTTCCTTGTGGGAATAAACAGGCCTCCAGCTTAGGCGGTGTTGGTGCGCCCGTCCAAGTCCGATTTCGCCTTGATCCATGCAAGCCATGCATGGACGCTCTCGCAGGACCGAGATGTTTTCTAAACGTTAAATTGCAGAGCCGCCAAGCGAGCGTACAAGCCGCCTTGGCTCACCAGTTGTTCATGCGTGCCTTGCTCGACGAGACGACCCTTGTCGAGCACCACAATGCGGTCGGCTCGCTGCACCGTGGCCAGCCTGTGGGCGATGACCAGGGTGGTGCGGCCCTGCATGG
>CAZCSD010000134.1:0-2441 GCA_964501235.1 uncultured Polaromonas sp.
GAGCAGAAATCGGCCGGCCCGCCTGCCGGTCGTCCTGCTCGGCGCGATCTCCATACCGCGCGCTCCCAGGCGGGTGCAGATCGGCTAGGTTGAGCGCAGCCTATCGATCAGGGCATTGAGCTGCTCAAGCGAAGAAAAAGCAATTGCAAGCTCGCCCGCGTCCTCGACACGACCGGCACGCTTGATCTGCTTTTTGATGCGCACCTCCACCTCCGTCGTCAGCAGGTCGGCCAACTCCTCCTCGACGCGGCGCACATCCCGCGACTTTTCCTTGGTCACCTTCGGCGGCTTGAGGGAAAACTCGGCCGCCAGTTTCTTGACCAGCCCCTCAGCCTCACGCACAGAAAGTTTGCGCGCGCTGATCTGGTTGGCCGCCGTGATCTGAGTGGCACGATCGAGGGATAGCAAAGCACGGGCGTGACCCATGTCAATATCGCCGGCCATCAGCATGGTCTGTACCGGCTCGGCCAAATTGAGCAGCCGCAGCAAATTAGAGGCTGCGCTGCGCGAGCGGCCCACAGCCTCGGCCGCCGCCTCGTGCGTCATGCCAAACTCGCGAATCAAGCGCTGCAGGCCCTGCGCCTCCTCCAGCGGGTTGAGATCCTCGCGCTGCATGTTCTCAATGAGCGCCATGGCCGCAGCAGCCTCGTCGGGGACATCACGCACCAGCACCGGCACGCTGTCCAGGCCCGCCAGCCGCGCTGCACGAAAGCGCCGCTCGCCCGCAATGATCTCGTACTTGCCTACGGCGCTGCCGTGTTTGAGCTTGCGCACCAGGATCGGCGACATGATGCCCTGGACCTTGATGGATTCGGCCAGCTCATAGAGCGCCCCCTCATCCATGCGGGTACGTGGCTGGTACTGGCCCGGCACCATGTCGTCGAGGCGCAAGGACGCCGGTTGCCCCGCACTGGCACCGGCTGCGCTTTCGTCGGGGGCTGCCACGACCGGTCCGAGCAAGGCGCTCAGCCCTCTGCCCAAGCCCTTGGGTTTCTTGGTCACCATACCTGTATCTCTCCCGGGAGCAAGCGGCGTCCAGGCCGCCCCACTCCGTTCTGTTAATGATAATTAAATGGCCCAGCGCCGAGATCGGTCCACCATCTCCTGGGCAAAGGTCACGAAGGCCTGTGCACCCTTGGATGCCGGGTCGAAAGCCAAACCAGGCAGACCGTAACTGGGAGCTTCGGCCAAGCGCACATTGCGTGGGATGAGGGTGTCGAACACCTTCTCGCCAAAGTGATCCTTGAGCTGATCGCTGACCTGCTGCTGCAGAGTGATCCGGGGGTCAAACATGACACGCAAAAGGCCGATGATCTTGAGCTCGGGATTAAGGTTGCCATGGACCTGCCGGATGGTGTTGACCAGATCAGTCAGGCCCTCCAACGCGAAATACTCGCACTGCATGGGCACCACCACCCCGTGGGCCGCGCACAAACCATTGAGCGTGAGCATGGACAAAGAGGGCGGGCAATCGATCAGAATGAAATCGTATTGAGCCTCTACAGCAACAATCGCCTCTCGCAGGCGCTTCTCCCGGCGCTCCAGATCAACCAGCTCGACCTCCGCCCCGGCCAGCTCACGATTGGCGCCCAACACGTCGTAGGCGCAGCCGGCCTCCACCAGCTTCTGCGGCCGCTGCCGCGCTTGGGCAATGCCTGCCGACTCCAGCAGGACGTCATACACCGAAACCTGCAGCTCGCGCTTGTCGATGCCCGAGCCCATCGTCGCATTGCCCTGCGGATCCAAATCGATCAACAGCACGCGTTGACCCAGCTGGGCCAGGCCAGCAGCCAGGTTGACGGTGGTGGTGGTCTTGCCGACCCCGCCTTTTTGATTGGCGACACAAAAAATCTTGGCCATAGAAGGGCTTCCCACTTAGCGGGAAAGAACCAATTTGAATCCGAATCCAATCAGAAGAATACCCGCAAATTTTTCTAATGCCGACTTGACCCAGGGGCTCGCTTGCAGCCGATCGGCCAAGTGCAGGGTCAACAGCGTGGCGGTCAAGCCGTAGAGAAACGTCAAGGTGGCAATGGTGGCCGCCATCACTGCAAACGTGAGCAGGCCCTGATGGTGCGCGGCGTCAACAAAGAGCGGGAAGAAAGCCATGTAAAACACAATGGCCTTGGGGTTGAGCAAGGTGATGAGCAGGGCCTGCCGGAAGTATTGGCCGGCGCGAATCTCCAAGATGGGCCCATCCCCGGGCTTGGCGGTGATCATCCGAAAACCCAACCAGGCCAGGTACGCTGCCCCGGCCCATTGAATCAGTCCAAAGGCGGCCGGCGAAGCAGTGAGCACCGCCGCCACACCGGCCACCGCCGCCCAGAGCAGCACCTGGTCACCTGCAATCACGCCCAGGGTGGCCGCCAACCCGCCGGCCATGCGTCCCTTGGCGGTCGATGTGACCAAGGCCAGATTGCCAGGCCCCGGAATGGCCAGAA
>CAZCSD010000135.1:0-2398 GCA_964501235.1 uncultured Polaromonas sp.
CCGGTGCGTGATGCGACGAATGCAGTTGAAACCGGCGCGGCCCGCTAAACTTGAATCTACAGGAGATACACCATGGCATCGGTCAACAAAGTTATCATCGTCGGCAATCTCGGCCGCGACCCGGAAGTGCGCACCTTCCCCAGTGGCGATCGGGTGGCCAATGTCACCATCGCCACCACGGACCGCTGGAAGGACAAACAAACCGGTGAGGCCAAAGAGGCCACCGAATGGCATCGGGTGGTTTTTAACGGCCGTCTGGCAGAAATTGCAGCGGAATACCTGCGCAAGGGCTCGCAGGTGTATGTGGAGGGCAGTTTGCGCACCCGCAAATGGACCGACGCCCAGGGCCAAGAAAAGTACACCACGGAAATCCGTGCCGACCAGATGCAAATGCTCGGTCGGCGTGAGGGCATGGGCGGGCCCGCCGGCGCTGAAGAAGGCGGCTACAGCCGCCCCGCACCGGCCTCGCGTCAGGGTGCGGCCGCGCCAGCCGCCGCTAAAAGCGACAGTGGCTTTGGCGACATGGACGACGACGTGCCGTTTTGAGTCACGGGCCGTTCGACAGTGATCGGCGGTGCGGCTTGAGGGCTCAAGTGGGCGCATCACAGGCTTCAGTCACCCCCCCACCCAGGCAGATCTCGCCCTGGTAGAGCACGGCCGACTGGCCCGGGGTGACGGCCCACTGGGCTTGTGCAAAGCTCAACTCGCAGTGCTGCGCATCGGCGCTGAGCACGGTGCAGCTGGCATCGACCTGGCGGTAGCGGGTTTTGGCCGACAGGGGCCCGGGTGCCGGGGCTCGGCCTGAAACCCAGCTGCAGTCCTGTGCGTGGAGCCGGTGTGAGAGCAGCCAGGGGTGGTCATGGCCCTGCACCACCCACAAGGTGTTGTGCTCGAGATCTTTACGCGCCACAAACCAGGGGGCGTGTTCCCCGGCGCCGCGCAGCCCCTGCGCCTGCAGTGCCTTGAGCTGCGCGCCTTTGGCCTTGACGCCGCCGATCCCCAGGCCCTGGCGTTGACCCAGGGTGTAAAAGCTCAGGCCCACATGCTCGCCGATGACCCGGCCGCTGTCGCTCTTGATCGGCCCTGGGGCCTTGGCGATATAGCGGTTGAGAAACTCCCGGAACGGCCGCTCGCCGATAAAGCAGATGCCGGTGGAGTCTTTTTTGCGCGCATTGGGCAAGCCAATTTCGTCGGCGATGCGCCGCACCTCGCTTTTGTGCAGTTCGCCCACCGGGAACAGCGTCCGGGCCAGTTGCGCCTGATGCAGCCGGTGCAGAAAGTAGCTCTGGTCCTTCGATGGGTCTTGCCCTTTGAGCAGCTCAAAAAGACCCGATTGGCTCTGCCGCACCCGTGCGTAGTGGCCGGTGGCGATTTTCTCGGCGCCCAGGCGCAGGGCATGGTCGAGGAAGGCCTTGAACTTGATTTCGGCGTTGCACAGGATGTCGGGGTTGGGCGTGCGGCCGGCCTGGTATTCCCGCAGGAACTCGGCAAACACCCGGTCCTTGTAATCGGCCGCAAAGTTCACATGCTCGATCTCGATGCCGATCACGTCGGCTACGGCGGCAGCGTCCACAAAGTCGATGTTCGACGAGCAATACTCGCTGTCGTCGTCGTCTTCCCAGTTCTTCATGAAGATGCCGACCACCTCATGGCCGGCTTTCTTGAGCAAGTAAGCACTGACGGCCGAATCCACGCCGCCGCTGAGGCCGACCACGACACGCATTTTTCTGACGGCTGTCATGGGAATGATTATCTCGGTTGGCGCCCCGTGGGCGCTTGGCGCCAGGAAGCGTTACGCTTGAGGTCCGAAAGTTTGTAGGCTCTGCGGTCTTGACAAAGGACGGCGGCTCTTCCTCGTTTTGCCCTCTTTGCATGTCTTCGCCCACCCCTGAGCAAACCGCCCGCCTGGGTGCCCTGGGCATCGCTGCGGTTTGGCTTTTCCTGGCCGCGGCCCTGTACCTTGGCTTTGAATACTTCGAGCAGCGCCGACAGGACAAGCTGCAGCCCTACGCCCTCGGCTCCGGGGCACTGGTCATTCCGCGCCAGCGCGATGGGCATTTTCATGTCGCTGGCGAGGTCAACCGACAGTCGGTGCAATTTCTGGTGGACACCGGGGCCAGCCATGTCAGCATCAGCCAGGCGCTGGCCGAGCGGGCCGGCCTGCCGGCCGGCAGCCCCATTACCCTGAACACCGCCAACGGTCAGCGCCCTGGCCAATTGGTGCGCAGCGTGCCGGTGCGCGCCGGTCATCTGGCCTTTAACGAGGCCAGCGTCTCGGTGGGTTTGGTGGGCATGCCGCCCGAGCAGGCGCTGCTGGGACAGTCTTTTCTCAAGCACTTCGATGTGGAGATCGGCCGCGACGCCATGGTTTTGCGGCCGCGGCCTTGAGTGTTTGGAG
>CAZCSD010000136.1:0-2310 GCA_964501235.1 uncultured Polaromonas sp.
CATATCGGTACCTTCAAGCTGGTCAAGGTGGTGGAGAACATGCGCGAGCAGATCATCGCCCTGGGCGGCGAGGTGCGGTTTGAAGAGCGCGTCTGCGATCTGCTGATCGACGAAGGGCCCAAAGGTCGGCATTTGCGCGGCCTGTGCATCCAAAGGCTGCGCGATGGCAGCCACTATGAGCTGGCCGCCAGCCATGTGGTGATGGCGTTGGGCCACAGCTCGCGCGATACCTTCGAGATGCTGCACGCCCGCGGCGTGTACATGCAGGCCAAGCCCTTCTCGGTGGGCTTTCGCATCGAACATCCCCAAGGCATGATCGACCGGGCCCGGCTGGGGGCGCACGCGGGTCATCCGCTGCTCGGCGCGGCCGACTACAAGCTGGTGCACCACGCCAGCAACGGCCGCTCGGTCTACAGCTTCTGCATGTGCCCGGGCGGCACCGTGGTGGCGGCCACCAGCGAGGTCGGCCGGGTGGTGACCAATGGCATGAGCCAGTATTCGCGCAACGAGCGCAATGCGAATGCAGGCATTGTGGTGGGCATCGCGCCGCAAGACTACGCGGCTTTCGCGCCCGGCCCAAGGCCTGGTGGCGCGGTCCACCCACTGGCCGGCATGGCTTTCCAGCGGCAGCTTGAATCGCAAGCCTTCGAGCTGGGCGGGCGCACCTACGAGGCACCGGGCCAACTGGTGGGCGATTTCCTGGCCGGCAGGCCCTCGACCGCCTTCGGCGAGGTGCTGCCCTCCTACAAACCCGGCGTACACCTGACCGATCTGGCCAGCGCCCTGCCCGACTACGCCATCACTGCCATCCGCGAGGCCCTGCCGGCTTTCGGTCGAAAAATCCGCGGCTTTGACCGGCCCGATGCGGTCTTTACAGGCGTGGAAACCCGCACCTCCTCGCCGCTGCGCATCGAACGCGGCCGGGATTTTCAGAGCCTCAACACCGCTGGCCTCTACCCGGCCGGTGAAGGCGCCGGTTACGCCGGCGGCATTCTGTCCGCCGGGGTCGACGGCATTGAAGTGGCCGAAGCGGTGGCGCGCAGCCTCATGCGCGAGCCAGTCACCGCCTGAGGCGGCCACCCTGCTTGCTAAACTGACCCGGGGCCCCAACGCCCGGAGGAGACAGCGCATGAGCCAGGACCCCCAGGGCCGCATCGAGTGGACGCGCAGCGATTTTTCTCGCGTACCCTATGCGGTCTTCACCGACCCAGAGATCTATCAACAAGAAAACGAAAAAATCTTCCGGGGTCCGGTGTGGAACTATCTGTGCCACGAATCAGAAGTGCCGCAGGTCGGCGACTTTGTCAGCACCTGGGTCGGCGAGACGCGGGTGGTGGTCACACACGCCCGGGACGGCAGCTTTCATGCTTTTGAAAACTCCTGCGCCCATCGCGGCGCGCAGATCGTCACCGCGGTGCGGGGCAACGCGCAGCGCTTTTCCTGCCCCTACCACCTCTGGACCTACAACTTGAGCGGCGAACTTACCGGAGTACCCATGGCGGCCGGCGTCAAGGGCAAGGGCGGCATGCCCCCTTGCTTCGACAAGAAAGACCACGGCCTCAAGACGATGCGGGTGGACTGTTACGGCGGGCTGATCTTTGGCACCTTCAGCGATGAGGCCCCGCCGCTGCGGGAGTTTCTGGGGCCGCACAGCCTGTCGCAAATTGACCGCCTGCTGGTGCAGCGCAAACCCAAGGTGCTGGGCTACCTGCGCCAGCGCATTCCCGGCAACTGGAAGCTCTACAACGAAAACGTGCGCGACCCGTATCACGGCTCGCTGCTGCATCAATTCCAGGTGTCCTTTGGCTTGCAGCAACCCACCATGAAGGGCGGCATCAAGCTGGACGCCGAGCGCAAGAACACCTGGAACCATTCCATCCTGAGTGCCGAAGACAAGGACAACCAGGCCATCGTGGCCCAGGCCTACGAAGGCACTGGCAAGTACAACCCGAACATGCGCATGGCCGACCCGGCGCTCACGCAAGTGCCGCTGGACCTGGGCGATGGCTACAAGACCACCATCTTGTCGATCTTTCCCTCTCTGGTGGTGGCCCAGGTGGACAACACCTATGCCATCCGGCACCTGCGACCCAAGGGCCCCGATCTGGTGGAACTGCATCTGACCTATCTGGGCTTTGAGTCGGATACGCCCGAGATGACCCAGGACAAAATGCTGAGCGCCAACTTCATCGGCCCGGCCGGCTACATCTCGCTGGAAGACGGCGAGGCCCTGCGTCTGGTGCAGCAAGGCATACGCCACCGCCACCCCGGCGGCAACGAGGTGCTGGAGATGGGCGGCGTCGGGCCGAT
>CAZCSD010000137.1:0-2269 GCA_964501235.1 uncultured Polaromonas sp.
ACCCACTGAGCCGTCGGCATTGACATAGCCTTCGAAGGTGTAGCCGGACAGCGGCTCTAAAGCCGGCCGAGGCAAGTTGGCCAAGGGTAAACCTTCGAAGGAGCGCGCTGAAGGCATTTGCAACAATCGCTCATGCACCCATCGACCGGCCTCGATGGGCTGCAGGGCATACCCGATAGGGACTCGGTAGCGCCGCACAGACTGCCCGGCCCCAATGGACTGCAAGGCCACCTTGTGCCCCTGCGGCACCTTCTCGCGCACGACCAGCCCGGCCCCCACGCTATCGGCTTGAATCACCGTGCCAGCCGGCAGCCCCCCCTCGTTAGCCACCACGGCCACGTTATCCTCGGGATGCATGCGCAGCAAGAGCGGGGAGGTCATGGCGGGATTACTTCGATCCAGTTGGGGTTGCGGCCAAGGGCCAGGCGCTGCGTCAACTCGAGGGCCCCGTTCTGCGCATCTATGCGGTAGGCCGACAGGTGGTGCGAGAGTTGGCCGACAACGAGTAACTGCTCTCCTCCACACAGGGCCATGCCACGCGGCTGCGCTTCGGTTGCAAGGTGGCCCAGCTTGCGCAAGGCTGCGCCACGGTCGGTGACGGCGAACAGGGCCACGGTGCTACTGGTGCGCTCGCTCGCATACAGAAAGCGGCCATCTGGCGTGAGATGGAGATCGGCTGCCCAGGGCTTGCCACTAAAGCCCGGCGGCAGCAGGCTTTCGGTGTGCGTAAGCTTGAGGTGGCCCGACCGGGCATCGAAGGAGAGCACCTGAAGGGTCGCATCGAGCTCGTTGAGCAAGTACACATGGTCGCCCCGAAAACGCAGGTGGCGCGGCCCGGCCCCGGGCGCGGTCGACCAGGCCGGCGGGTCGGCAGGCGTGAGCTGGCCGGTGTGAGCATCAAAGTCAAATTGCAGCACCCGGTCGGCCCCTAGGCACGCGACCAGCACATGGCGATTGGAAGGCGCCGCCACGATGCAATGAGCGTGGAGACCGGTGGACAGAATCTGCTGAGGCGGGCCGACCTGCCCCCGATCATTCACCGGGCTGACCGACACCCTGTGACCGTGGTAGGAGGCCGCCAGCAGAAAGCGCCCCTCCTGATCCAGACCGATGTAAGCCATGCTGGCAGGCAAGGCGCTCTCGCTTACCACGGACAACTGGCCTGCCTGCCGATCGAGCCGCAGGGTCAAGGCCGCCGGTGGGTCGTTACGGCGGGCCACGAAAACATACGCGCCGCAGGGGCTGTGCGCCATCGGCATGAGCTGCCCGCCCAGGTCCAGCGTTTGAGATACCTCAAGATGGCCGCCAGGCAATCGCCGCAGCAGACTGATCTGGCCGCTGTCGGCATTGGAGACGCAGACCCAATGCACGGCGTTCACAGGCCCATGATGCGGGGCAGCCACAGCGAAAGCCAAGGCAAGTAGGTCACCATCATCAGCACAATCAGAAGGGCGCCGAAGAAAGGCATCATGGCCCGGGTGATGACGCCGATTTTGAGCTTGGAAATCGCGCTGCCGACAAACAGCACCGAGCCCACCGGCGGCGTGATCAGACCAATGCCGAGGTTGACCATCATGATCATGCCGAAGTGCACTGGGTCAACGCCCATGAGCTTGACCACCGGCAAAAGGATGGGGGTGAGGATGAGGATCAAGGGCGCCATGTCCATCAAGGTGCCAAGGAACAGAAGCAGGATGTTGATCAGCGCCAAGAGCACATATTTGTTGGCGGAAATCTCGGTCAGAAAGCCGGTGACTTTCATCGGGATCTGCATCATCGTCATGATGTAGCCGAAGGCAGCCGCAAAGCCGATGAGGATCATCACGATGGTCACCGTCTTGACGGTGCGGTGTACCAGCTTGGGCAAGTCCCGCCATTTGTAGTCGCGATAGATGAACATGGTGACAAAGAAGGCCCAGACCACGGCGATAGAGGCCGACTCATTGGCGGTGAAAACGCCACTGAGGATGCCGCCGAGAATGATGACCATGGTCATCAGGCCCCACAAGGCCTCGACGCTGATGCGCAGGGCCTCGCGCAGGGGCACGGCCCTTTCCTTGGGATAACCGTGGCGGTGCGCCTTCCACAAGCACAAAACCGCCAGGGTCAGTCCCAGCAGAAGACCCGGCAGCACACCGGCCATGAACAAAGCGGCAATCGAAACCGAACCACCAGCGGCCAGCGAATACAGAACGGCGTTGTGGCTGGGCGGGATCAGGATGGCCTGCACCGATCCGCTGACCGTGACCGCCGTGGCAAAGGGCCGCGG
>CAZCSD010000138.1:0-2208 GCA_964501235.1 uncultured Polaromonas sp.
CCTGCAGTGCAGAACGCCGAGCTGTTCGGCTGGCTCAAAGGGCTTTATCCGATCTGGGCGCGCCTGACCCCAGAGATGATCCATGTCAGCACGCAGGTGGCCATGGCCGAATTGCTGCTATCGGGCTGCACCACCAGCAGCGACCATCTCTACATCTATCCCAATGGGGTCAGGCTCGATGACAGCATCGAGGCGGCGCGCCAGATCGGCTTGCGCTTTGTAGCCACCCGCGGCAGCATGAGCGTGGGCCAGTCGCAGGGTGGGCTGCCTCCCGACGAGGTGGTTGAAAGCGAGGAGACCATCCTGCGCGACACCCAACGACTGATCGAGACTTATCACCAAAACCACCACGGGGCCATGACCCAGGTGGCGGTGGCGCCGTGCTCGCCCTTTAGCGTCAGCCGCGACCTGATGCGGCTTTCGGCCGAGCTGGCCCGGCACTACCGGGTGCGGCTGCACACGCACCTGGCCGAGAACGATCACGATGTGGCCTACAGCCGCGAAAAATTCGGCCGTACCCCGGCGCAATACGCGCAGGATCTGGGGTGGCTGGGGCAGGATGTCTGGCATGCCCACTGCGTCAAGCTTGACGACGAGGGCATCAGCCTGTTTGCCGCCACCCGCACCGCAGTGGCGCATTGCCCTTGCAGCAATATGCGTCTGGCCAGTGGCATAGCGCCTGTACGACGCATGCTCGATGCCGGTGTTCCGGTGGGCCTGGGGGTGGACGGCAGCGCCAGTAACGATGCAGCGCAAATGATCAACGAGGCACGGCAAGCCATGCTGCTGGCCCGGCTGCGAAAATCGCTGGAGCCCTTTGGCTGCGACCGCGCGCCGATGGAGATGACCGCCCGCGACAGCCTGCACCTGGCCACCCGCGGCGGAGCACAGGTCCTCGGCCGCGCGCACGACATCGGCCAGATCAGCCCCGGATATTGCGCTGACCTGGCGATGTTTGATCTGCGCACCCTGTCTATGGCCGGCGGGGCCGTGCACGACGCGGTGGGCAGCCTGATGCTGTGCGCCAGTGCCCCCGCCCGCCACACTCTGGTCCAGGGCCGTTGGGTGGTGCGAGACGGGCGCCTCACCACCGTGGATCTGGGGCCGCTGGTCGAGAGGCACAACCGGCTGGCCATCCAACTGGCCGGGGCCTGAGCCGGATCGGCGCCGATCGACAGCGGCCAGGGCCAGGAGGAGGCGCGCTTGGCGCGGCGCGGGGGAACTCGCGCACCCTGGCGTAGGCCCCATGGCACTGGGCCGAGCTAGCCGCCGATGCTGTCTGGATTGAGAAAGCCGTCGACCAAGCCGGGGATCTGTCCGAGCATCATTTCTCGCCCACGCACCACAGTGCACCCACACTGCTCGGCCAGCGTCAGCAGAGGCGTTTGCTCAGGCATGACCACCGCATCGAAGACCACCAAAGCCGGCGGCAAGGATTGCACGTCCAGCGGCAGGCGGGCATCGGAGAGCATACCCACCGGCGTGGCATTGATCAGTACATCGATATCCTCGATGGTCGGCGGTCCCACCTCGACCACCGTAGCCGGACTGATACGCGCAACACAGGACTTGATGAACGCACAGCGCTGTGCGCTCAAGTCATGAAGCCGCATGCGCTGGGGACGCCGAGCAGCCATGGCGCAAGCAATCGCACCGCCGGCCCCGCCGAGTCCCAGGATCATGAGCCGGCGACCCTCGATGGCAATCTGGCGCTTTTCAAAGGCGCCGACGCAGCCCATGCCGTCGAGCATGTCACCGCTCCAGCGTCCATCAGAGCGCCGTACCAGCAAATTGATGCCGCCTAAAACCCGGGCCTGTAAACCCAGATGTTCGGCAAAAGCCAGCGCTCGGGTCTTGAAGGGAATGGTCAGCACAAAGCCGCCGAAATTGGCCAACTGCATCAAGGCCGGCATGACGCTCTCAAATTGAGCTGCGGGCACATGAACCGGCACTAAAAGGGCATCGACCCCGCGGCGGTGAAACTCCCAAGTGATCATTTCTGGGGAGCGCACCTGCACGATCGGATCGCCAATGATGCCGAATATGCGGCTTTTACCGCTAATGAAGTCAACCTGAGACATGCGGGGGATGGTAATCCCGCTTTGCTCTGAGCCATCAGAGGAAAAAACCCACCACCGATGTTCGGTGATGCGTGCGCGCCGAAGGCAGGTCAGGAGTGCAAACGGGAGAGCCGCATTTGCCATCAGC
>CAZCSD010000139.1:0-2142 GCA_964501235.1 uncultured Polaromonas sp.
GAAAAGAGGTGCCCGAGCAAATTCGCTGCGCAAATTCGATCCGGCACACTGGTCATTATTTTGCTCTGGCTGCCATGATGGCCTCCGAGACGTTCTTGGGCGCCTCGGCGTAGTGCTTGAACTCCATGGTGTAAGTGGCGCGGCCCTGCGACATCGAGCGCAGAGTGGTCGAGTAGCCAAACATCTCCGACAGAGGCACCTCGGCCTTGATGGCTTTGCCGCCTCCGGGCATGTCTTCCATGCCCTGCACCATGCCACGACGGGACGACAGGTCCCCCATCACGTTACCGGCATAGTCTTCAGGCGTTTCCACCTCGACGGCCATCATGGGCTCGAGGATGACAGGGCTGGCCTTTCGGGCCGCCTCTTTGAAACCGAAGATGGCGGCCATCTTGAAGGCCTGCTCCGACGAGTCCACATCGTGGTAGGAGCCGAAGGTCAGCGCCACCTTGACATCAACGACCGGATAGCCGGCAAGCACTCCACTATTGAGCGCCTCTTCTACGCCCTTCTGTACGGCGGGGATGTACTCACGGGGCACCACGCCGCCCTTGATTTCGTCGAGGAATTCGAAACCCTTACCGGCCTCGTTGGGCTCCAAGCGGAACACCACATGGCCGTACTGGCCCTTACCCCCGGACTGGCGGACGAACTTGCCTTCGACATCGGCAATCGATTTGCGCACGGTTTCGCGGTAGGCCACCTGGGGCTTGCCCACATTGGCCTCCACGCCAAACTCGCGCTTCATGCGGTCGACGATGATCTCCAGGTGCAGTTCGCCCATGCCGGAGATGATGGTTTGGCCCGACTCCTCGTCGGTCTTGACACGGAAGGACGGATCCTCGGCGGCCAGACGCTGCAGAGCGATGCCCATCTTCTCTTGGTCGGCCTTGGTCTTGGGCTCAACGGCCTGGGCAATCACAGGCTCGGGGAAGACCATGCGCTCAAGAGTCACGATGGCGTTGGGATCGCAAAGCGTCTCGCCAGTGGTGACATCCTTAAGACCGACACAGGCAGCGATATCCCCGGCACGGATCTCCTCGATCTCTTCGCGATTGTTGGCGTGCATCTGCACAATGCGCCCAATACGCTCCTTCTTGCCGCGCACCGAGTTGTAGACCGTATCGCCCTTGCTGAGCACGCCGGAGTACACCCGCACGAAGGTCAGCTGCCCCACAAAAGGATCGGTCATGAGCTTGAACGCGAGGGCAGAAAACTTCTCACCGTCGTCGGCCTTGCGGCTGGTGTCTTTCTCGTCCTCGTCGGTGCCGGCCACGGGCGGAATATCGACTGGGGACGGCAGGAAATCGATCACCGCATCGAGCATGCGCTGCACACCCTTGTTCTTGAAGGCGGTGCCGCACAACATGGGCTGGATCTCGGTGGCGATGGTGCGAGCGCGCAAGCCTTGCTTGATATCTTCCTCGCTAAGCTCACCGCCCTCGAGGTATTTGTTCATCAGGTCCTCGTTGGCCTCGGCAGCGGCCTCTATCATCTTCTCGCGCCACTCCTTGGCCGACTCGACCAGATCGGCCGGGATGTCGATGTACTCGAACTTCATACCCTGCGAGGCCTCGTCCCAAACGATGGCCTTCATCTTGAGCAGATCCACGACACCCTTGAAATTTTCCTCGGCGCCAATCGGGATCACGATAGGCACCGGGTTGGCCTTCAGGCGCACCCTCATCTGGTCATAGACTTTGAAAAAATTGGCGCCGGTGCGGTCCATCTTGTTGACAAACGCAAGGCGCGGCACCCGGTATTTGTTGGCCTGGCGCCAGACGGTTTCGGATTGGGGCTGCACGCCGCCAACGGCACAGTAGACCATGCAGGCGCCGTCGAGCACGCGCATGGAACGCTCCACCTCGATGGTGAAATCCACGTGGCCAGGAGTGTCGATGATGTTGAAGCGATGCTCGGGGTAGGACAAGTCCATACCCTTCCAGAAGCAGGTGGTGGCCGCCGAGGTAATGGTGATGCCGCGCTCCTGCTCCTGCTCCATCCAGTCCATGGTGGCTGCGCCATCGTGCACCTCACCGATCTTGTGATTCACACCGGTGTAATAGAGGATGCGCTCGGTCGTGGTCGTCTTGCCGGCGTCGATGTGCGCCGAGATGCCGATGTTGCGATAACGCTCGATGG
>CAZCSD010000140.1:0-1971 GCA_964501235.1 uncultured Polaromonas sp.
GCGGGTTGTCAGAAGTATTGGACAAGATTTCGTGATCGGGGTGCGACATGAAAAACTCCAGTTAAAAGGGTATCGAACAGCACTAGTAGAACCAGTGTCTGTGACAAATCTGTGTCGGCCCTGGAAGGGCTGAGGCCTTAGCCGCCAGCCCACGCCCTGTGCGGCCTGCGGGCATTAAGCTTGTGTCATGAAATTCAAAAACCAAGCCGCAAAGCTCATGGCCGGCCTTTGGGTGGGACTGATCGCTACTGCTGTCCCAGTGGCCGCTGTCGATGTACCCAATCGCAATCCAGCTCTTGAGGAGCGTACGATGCGCGAAGCCCGCACAGCCCTTGCGGCCTCGCGATGGATTGAAGCGGTGGACCTGCTCCGGGCCCATGTGAAGATCTACCCCGACGACGCTGATGCCCACAATCTGCTGGGCTACAGCCTGCGTCAGTCAGGTCGGGCTGCCGCTGCGCAGACCGCCTACGAGCGGGCCTTGCAGCTCGACCCCAGCCACCGCGGCGCGCATGAGTACATGGGCGAGCTGATGCTGATCCTGGACCGGCGCGAACGCGCGCTGTTTCACCTGGGCGAGCTCGAGCGCCTGTGCGGAACCGGCTGCCCCGAATACCAGCAACTCAAGCGCGCGATAGATGGGCACAGGGCCTTCCCGAACCCATACCGATAGGTGTCGCCACCGCACAGTACGCGCCATCGGCCAGATCGGGCTCGATTTCGTGCCCGTGGCGCAGCAGCCCCAGTCAGGCCTGTGTCTCAGGAGCGGCGGTTGAGCAACCGCGCAGCCAAATCAACCAGCGCCTGCCGATGATGATTGTCGGGCAGACGCAATGCTGCGGAGATAGCGCGTTCGGCCTCTTGACCCGCCCGCTCGCGGGTGACATCAAGCGCCCCGCTCTTGTGCACGATCTCGAGGATGCGGGTCATCTGCTCGACGCCGCCTTCTTCGATGGCGCGGGCGATCAGATCTCGGTCCGCAGGTGTGGCTCGCTCCATGGCGACAATCAGCGGCAGCGTGACCTTGCCCTCGCGCAGATCGTCGCCGAGGTTCTTGCCCATCTCGGCCGCATCGCCATCGTAGTCGAGCGCATCATCAATGACTTGGAAAGCCGTTCCCAGGGCCTGGCCGTAGGTGGCGCAGGCTTCTTCGATCCCCGCATCGCTACCGGCCAGCACGGCGGCGAGCCGGGCGCTGGCCTCGAAGAGTTTGGCCGTCTTGGACCGGATCACATGCAGGTAGGTGGCTTCGGTGAGCGAGGCATCGTGGGTGTTCATCAGCTGATGCACCTCGCCCTCGGCGATCACGTTGGTGGCCTCGGAGAGAATTTCCATCACCCGCATGTTTTGCGTGGTGACCATCATCTGGAAGGCGCGGGAGTAGAGAAAGTCGCCCACCAGCACGCTGGCCGGATTGCCAAAGGCCTGATTGGCCGTGGCGCGACCGCGACGCAGTGTGGAGTCGTCCACCACATCGTCGTGCAGCAAGGTGGCGGTGTGTATGAACTCGACCACCGCAGCCAGGTTCAGGCGCTGCGGGTGTCGGCAGCCCAGGGCGCCGCAGGTCAGCAGCAGCAGGGCCGGCCGCAGGCGCTTGCCGCCGGCCGCCACGATATAGCGCGAGATTTGCCCGACCAGGGGGACATCCGAGGACAGGCGCTGCTCGATCAGCCGGTCCATGGCCTGCATGTCCTCGGAGACCAGCCCCAAGGCGGAAGCGGTGCTGGCAGCAACTGAGGCCAAAGGGGCGATTCCTAAGTAAAAACCTGGGGATTATAGGGAGCCGGGTGCCAGCTTCGGCCCTGGCCTGCGATCGGCCGCCACGCTGGCTCGACGGCCGGCTTAAGGCGGCTATAATGGAAAGCTTTTCGCCGGCAGTGGGGCCGGCGGAGCCTTTCCTTCCAAAGAGGTTTTTTATGTACGCGGTCATAAAAACCGGTGGCAAGCAATACAAGGTTGCTGCCGGCGAAA
>CAZCSD010000141.1:0-1900 GCA_964501235.1 uncultured Polaromonas sp.
TGCACCATGTGGCGCCGCTGCTGCGCGAATACACCCAGCGCTACCCCAATGTGCAAGTGCATCTGGAGGCAGCCAACCGGTACATGGACATCATCGACAACAACATCGACGTGGCCATCCGCAACCGCGAGTCCGAGCCCGACTCCAACATCACCATCCGCCGCATGGCCGAGACACGCCGCCTGCTGGCCGCCTCACCGGGCTACCTGGCCCGCCACGGCACGCCGCAGACCCTGGAGGACCTGCCGCGCCACAAGCTACTCATCTACACCCACGCCAACAACCCCTACGAGTTGCGCTTTTCCAGGGCCGGGGTGAACAGCACGGTGACCGTCAAGGCGCTGCTCGAATCGAACGATGGCCAGGTGCTCCGCTCTGCGGCCCTGGACGGATTGGGCATCCTGGTTCAGCCCACCTACATCATCTATGACGACATCGTGGCCGGTCGTCTGGTGCCGCTGCTCGACGACTGGGAACTGCCCCGCCTGACGATCAACCTGGCCTACGCCAGCCGTAAACACCTGTCGGCCAAGGTGCGCACCTTCATCGACTTCATGGTCGAGCACTTTGCCAAGATGGATTACGAGCGCAAGTGGACGGCACGGTTTGGGATGTAATGGTCACCGCCCACACCCCAGACCGGACCGCGCCGACTCTCCCCTGGAAAACCGGCTCAAAAGCTCACCCTGGCCGCACCCCCGCCCAGGCGTTTTGGAACAACTGGCGCAGCGCCGCCCGGTCCAACGGACGCGGGTTGGGGTACTGGTTTTGCACCGCGATGTCGCAGGCTTTGTCCAGGTCCGCTTCTTTCATGCCCAGATCGCGCAGGGCCACCGCTGCGCCGTTGTTCTTGGCCAGATCAAACACAGCCGCCGGTCCACTGGCCCCCCCCAGGGCTTGAGCGATTTTGGCCATGGCCTGCGGGGCGGCCGGTGCGTTGTAGGCCAGCGCGTGCGGCAGCACCACCGTGTGGCACTCGGCATGGGGCAAATTGAAGGTGCCACCCAGGGTGTGGCACAGCTTGTGATGCAGGGCCATGCCCACGCTGCCCATGACGATGCCGCACAGCCAGGCACCGTAAAACGCATCGGTGCGCGCCTCCATATCGCTGGGGTTCTTGCAAATGGCCGGCAGCGCCCGGCCCAGCGCCGCAATGCCGTCCGTGGCCATGAAGTCGATCACGGGGTTGCGGTCGGCCGCATACAGGCCCTCTGCTGAATGGGCGATGGCGTTGATACCGCTGGTCAGGCTCATGGCCGGCGGCAGGCTGAGCGTCAACTCGGGGTCATAAATCACCGCCCGGGGCACCACCTTGGCGTCCTTACCGGTTTTTTTGACTCCCCCCTCCGTGATGCCATAAACCGGCGTCATCTCGGAGCCGGCGTAGGTGGTGGGAATGGCGATGATGGGCAGGCCCGAGTCGAGTGCAATGGCCTTGCCCAAGCCGGTGGTCGAGCCCCCGCCAATGGCCACCGCGCAGTCGGCGCCGAGCTTGCGCGCCACCTCGCGCGCCTCGCGCGCGGTCTCGATGGGCACATGCATGACGGCGCGGTCAAACACACCGGCCGCGCGGGGCCCGAGCAAAGCGGCCACCGTCTCGGCCGAATCGCGCTGCTCGGGCGTGGAGAGCACCAATGCACGGCGATAGCCCAGCGCGTCAATCTCGCGTTCGAGGTGCTTGAGGCTGCCAGCGCCAAACACCACCCGGGCGGCGTAGGCGTTGTAGATAAAGCGGTTCATCATGGTTTGAAGTCGGTGGGCAGGCCAGCGCTGGCCTCGACGGCCTTGATGATGGCCGCGTAGTCATCCAGGGCCTGACCCTGGGAGACTGCAGCATGCATCAGCTGCAAGGTGGCCGCGGTCTGCGGCAAGGGCGCATGCACATCGCGCGCAGCACCCA
>CAZCSD010000142.1:0-1842 GCA_964501235.1 uncultured Polaromonas sp.
GCCAGCTCAGACCCGCTCGGCCACCCAGGCCTGCACACTGGCCAGCGCCTGCGGGAGCGCCTTGGCGTTGCTGCCGCCGGCCATGGCCAGGTCCGGCTTGCCGCCGCCCTTGCCACCGACCTGCTGCGCCACAAAATTGACCAAGTCGCCGGCCTTGACCTTGCCTGTGCTGTCTGCCGTCACGCCCGCTGCGATCTGCACCTTCTCGCCCTCGACCGCTGCAAGCACGATGGCCGCGGTCTTGAGCTTGTCCTTGAGCTTGTCCATCGTCTCGCGCAAGGCCTTGGCATCGGCCCCCTCCAATCGCGCAGCCAGTACCTTCACGCCTTTGACATCGACCGCCTGAGCCAGCAGATCGTCGCCCTGATTTGAGGCGAGCCGGCCTTTGAGGGCGGCCACCTCTTTTTCGAGGGCTCTGACCTGCTCGAGTACCTGCGCGATGCGGGGGCCAAGCTGCTCAACCGGTGTCTTCAGGCTGCCTGCAGCCTGGGTCACCGTGGTCTCGAGCGACTGCAGATAAGACAGGGCGTTTTGGCCGGTCACCGCCTCGATACGGCGCACGCCAGCGGCCACACCACTTTCGGCGACGATTTTGAACAGACCGATATCACCGGTGGCCTTGACATGGGTGCCGCCGCACAACTCACGGCTCGAGCCGATATCGAGCACCCGCACGGTTTCACCGTATTTCTCGCCAAAGAGCATCATGGCGCCGGTTTTTTGCGCGCTTTCAATGTCCATCAGGCGCGCTTGCGTCGCCGCGTTGGCGAGGATCTCGGCATTGACGCGCAGCTCGATCTGACGAATCTGGTCGTCTGTGACCGGAGCGTTGTGGGCAAAGTCAAAACGGGTGCGCTCGGCATTGACCAGCGAGCCCTTTTGCTGCACGTGACTGCCCAGCACCTCGCGCAGGGCCTTGTGCATCAGATGGGTCGCGCTGTGGTTGCGAACGGTGGCGGCCCTCAGTCCGATATCCACGCGGGCTTGTACGGTGTCGCCGACTTTGAGAGGACCGCCTTGAAGCTGGCCATGATGTCCAAATACATCGGCCTTGATCTTTTGCGTGTCGGCCACCTCGAAACGCGTTGCACCGCATTCGAGGAGGCCCTGGTCGCCCACCTGCCCGCCCGATTCGGCGTAAAACGGGGTGGCACTGAGCACCACCACACCGCTCTGACTGTCCTGCAGCGCCTGCACCGGCGTGCCGTCGGCATAGAGGGCCAGAACCGTCGCGGCGCCACTGAGCTGCTCATAGCCGACAAATTCATTGCCGACGCCGGCGTAATCGAGCGCCTTGTCCATCTTGAATTTGCCAGCCGCGCGGGCCTGGTCCTTCTGGCGCGTCATCGCCGCGGCAAATCCGGCCTCATCGACCTGAACGCCACGCTCGCGGCAGACATCATTGGTCAGGTCCAGCGGGAAACCGTAGGTGTCGTGCAGTTTGAAGGCCACCTCGCCGGGCAGCATCCTGGCCTGCCCCTCGATCGCCGCGTCAAGAATCTGCATACCGTTTTCGAGCGTCTCATAAAACCGCTCTTCCTCGGCCTTGAGCACCTCCATCACCCGCTGCGCCTGCGCGGCCAGGTTGGGATAGGCCCGACCCATCAGCGCCACCAGATCGGGCACCAGCTTGTGAAAAAACGGGGCCTTGCGGCCGAGCTTGTAGCCGTGACGAATGGCACGCCGGACAATGCGGCGCTGCACATAGCCGCGGCCCTCGTTGCTCGGGATGACACCGTCGGCCACCAGAAACGCAGTGGCACGCAAGTGATCGGCAATCACACGCAGGCTCGGACTGCCCAGGTCAGCGCAGCCGGTTTCCCGGGCGGCCGCCTTGATGAG
>CAZCSD010000143.1:0-1767 GCA_964501235.1 uncultured Polaromonas sp.
TCCTGCCAGCCACTGCCGGCCAGATAGCCGCGCACCACCGCCTCCACGGCAATGGGCTTGAGGCGCTTGACCAGCATGGAGCGGCCCGCAATTTGCGGCACTTCATCGGGAGCCACCACGCTCTCGGGGGTTTGCCCAGTCAGATGGTTGGGGCACAAAGGGGCGAGCTTGTCGAACCAGAACAGCGCCATCTTGGTGAGGATCTTGCCCTTGCCGGCAATCGGCTCATCGAGGATGACGTCGAAGGCGCTCAGCCGATCGCTGGCCACCATCAGCAGTCGGTCACTGCCCACCGCATAGTTGTCGCGCACCTTGCCACGGGCCAGGAGGGGCAGGGAATGCAGCGAGGAGGTGTGCAGGGCGTCGGTCATGGCTGGCTCAAAAACAAAGCCCGCTGGGAATCAGCGGGCACAAGATTATCGGACAGGGGCTCGGCTGGCCTGTGTTGACCCTTTAGTGCACCACCTGCGCCAGCTCACCGCGGGCGTATTTGTTGGCCATGACCTGCACGCCCTGGGCCTTGATCTTGCCGCCCTGCCCTTCGCATCCGAACTGTTGGTAGCGGGCCTTGCAGATCTGCTTGGCTGCCTCGCGCGCGGGCTTGAGCCATTCGCGGGCGTCAAATTTGTCCGGGTTTTCGGCCAAAAACTTGCGCGCCGCACCGGTCATGGCCAGACGAATGTCGGTGTCGATATTGATTTTGCGCACGCCGTGCTTGATGGCCTCTTGAATCTCCTCGATTGGCACGCCGTAGGTTTCCTTCATTTTGCCGCCGTACTGGTTGATGATGGTCAGCAAGTCGGCCGGCACGCTCGAGGAGCCGTGCATCACCAGATGGGTGTTGGGAATGCGGCGGTGGATTTCCTTGACGCGCGAGATGGCCAGAATATCGCCGGTGGGCTTGCGGCTGAATTTGTAGGCGCCGTGGCTGGTGCCAATGGCAATGGCCAGCGCATCGAGTTGCGTGGCCTTGACGAACACCGCCGCTTCTTCCGGGTCGGTGAGCATCTGGCTGTGGTCGAGTTTGCCTTCGGCCCCGATGCCGTCTTCCTCGCCGGCATCGCCTGTCTCCAGGTTGCCCAGGCAGCCGAGTTCGCCCTCCACCGTCACACCCAACTTGTGGGCCATGTCCACCACCTTGCGGGTGACCTCGACGTTGTAGTCAAAAGAGGCCGGCGTCTTGCCATCCTCCATGAGGGAGCCGTCCATCATGACCGAGCCAAAGCCCAGGTCGATCGCGCCCTGGCAGACCTTGGGGCTGGTGCCGTGGTCCTGGTGCATGACCAGCGGGATGTGCGGATAGGCCTCCACGGCCGCCAGGATCAGGTGTTTGATGAAGGGCTCGCCCGCATACTTGCGCGCGCCGGCGCTCGCTTGCAGGATGACCGGGGCGCCCACCTCATCGGCGGCGGCCATGACGGCCTGCACCTGCTCGAGGTTGTTGACATTAAAGGCCGGGATACCGTAGTTGTTTTCAGCCGCGTGGTCGAGCAGCTCGCGCATGGAAACGAGGGCCATGAGGACAGTCCTGGGGGCAAGAGGTTGGCGATGAGTCGCCCGGCTTGGTAACCCGGCGGTAACTGCTCTGATTTTACGGGGCTGTCTGAATCGGAGCTGTCAGCCACAGGCCAGGCGCAGCCCCGCCAGGACAAGACCCCCGGCGCGATGCCGGAGGGGCACCGTGTCAAGCGACCCGGCAGATCTTGAGCATGTTGGTGCCACCGGGCGCGCCCATGGGCTCGCCGCAGGTGATGGCGTAAATGTCGC
>CAZCSD010000144.1:0-1682 GCA_964501235.1 uncultured Polaromonas sp.
GCAGTTGCGAGCAGGCAGCGGCCAGATTGCGCAAAGCCTGGTTGTCGATGGCATCGACCACCGCAATGCGCACACCCTGCGCGCGCTGGGCCTGCAGGGCACGGCGCAAAGGCTCAACGCCCTGCCCCACCACTTCGTAGGAGACCAGGCCCACACGGCCCTGGCATTGGGCCTGCAGCACCCGCACCAGGTTGGCGTCGGTCATAGGCGTGAGCGGATGGTCGCGCATGCCCGAGTCGCTGAGCAGTTGGTCGCCCACAAACAGATGGCCGCGAAACACCGTACGCCCGTTTTCGGGGAAGGCAGGGCAGGCGATGGTGAAATCGCTGCCCAGGGCCTTCAGCAGGGCTTCGGCCACCGGACCGATGTTGCCCTGCGCGGTGGAATCAAAGGTGGAGCAGTACTTGAAGTAAAACTGCCTCGCGCCGCCGCCTTGCAGCCACCGCAAGGCCGCGAGGCTGTCACGTACCGCATCGTCCGGCGCGATGGTGCGCGATTTGAGTGCAACGACCACGGCATCGGCCTGCGCCGGCGCATCCCCCTCGGGCACGCCGATGACCTGCACCGTGCGCAGCCCCGCACGCACGAGCATGCTGGCTACATCGGTGGCGCCGGTAAAGTCGTCGGCGATGACGCCCAGGATCATGGGCGCTCTCCGCCCGGCAAATCCAGATTGGCCAGGGCGGCGTAGTACTTCACGACGGCCGCATCGTCCTCGGCTCCATGGCCCATGGCGGCGGTGGCCAGGTACAGCTGATGGGCCGAGGCCGCCAGGGGCAGCGGAAAGGCCATCTTGCGCGCCGCATCGAGCACGATGCCCAGATCCTTGACGAAGATATTCACCGCCGACAGCGGCGTGTAGTCGCCCTCCAGGATATGCGGCACACGGTTCTGGAACATCCAGCTCATGCCGGCCGAGTTGCAGATCACCTCATAGAGCTGTTGCGGGTCGGCCCCGGCGCGCATACCCAGGGCCATGGCCTCGCAGGCAGCCGCAATGTGCACACCGGCCAGATGCTGGTTGACCATCTTCACCGTCGATCCGGGGCCTGCACGGTCGCCCAAGCGGTAGACCTTGCCGGTGAAACTGGCCAGCAGATCACCAGCAGCAGCGAAAGCCTCGGGTCGACCGCTGGCCATCATCGTCATCTGGCCCTCAGCGGCCTTCTTGGCCCCGCCCGAGACGGGTCCGTCGATCAGGTGTACGCCGCGATCGGACAGACGCTCCTCCCAGCGAGGCGGCAAGGCGGGGTCGACCGTGGCCGAGGCCACCACCACGCTGCCCGCGCGCATGCGCACGGCCAGGCCCTGCTCACCGAACAACACATCTTCCGTCTGGGCGGCGTTGACCACCAGCACCAGAGCCAGGTCACAGGGAGGAAGCTCGCCCACCGAGGCCACCGCTTGCCCACCGGCCTGAACCAAGGCCTGCCGGGCTTCGGGCCGCAGATCGCAGCCCCAAACCGGCACGCCCCGCCGCAGGGCCGAAAGCGCGGCCCCCAGGCCCATGGAACCCAGTCCGACGACGGCCAATGTCTTTGAGGAGAAGGACATGGAGATGCTTTAAAAAATAAAAAAGACGCCCCACGGCACTGGGTAAGCCGGTTTTCCGAGGCAAGCGAAGATGGTACGGCGGCGCACAAGCCCGGCTGATTGGTGTTTTCCAGGGCGCGGGTTAAAAC